>CAKUTI010000023.1 GCA_934691925.1 uncultured Treponema sp.
GAGAAATTCTTAAAGGAAAAAGAAATCTTGCAGTCGATTGAAGACCAGATTTATCTTCAGGATAACTCGAAAGTTTTCGATTTTATCGACAAGGCTTCGTTCGTTGACTGGTATATTCTTAACGAATTCTCAAAAAACCGCGACTCTGACTTTATGGCAAGCTGCTACATGGCTTTCAACTCGGAGACAAAAAAACTTTACATGGGACCGGTTTGGGATTTTGACATCGCTTTTGGCGGAAGCCACATGGACAATAATTTTTCACCGGAAGATTCTTGGATAAACAAATTCCACTGGTACAAGGAACTTTGGAGAAATGACGAATTCAAGGCCGCTGTAAAAGAGAGATGGCACGAGACAAAATCACGTCTAAAAGATTCGTTTGACTATGTTCTTGAAGAATCAAAAGGCCTCGCATCGTCCGCGGAAATTGATGATTTGGTTTGGCGCACGCTCGGAAGGAAGCAGTGGCCGCATACACCGGGATACAAGTCAAGAAAAACTTATCAGGCAGAAGTCGATTACGTCTACAACTGGCTTTTCAAGCGTTACGACTGGATGGACTCGTACATCCAGTCGCTGTAGCGTCTAGCATCCGCTTTCCGCACATTTTTTTTGATTCAAGTCTACGAGAAAATCTTCCGCGCTTCTTCAAGACTTTCAAGATTTCCGATGTCGTGCCTTTTTCCTGTCATAAGCCACGCGTAAACGTCTTTCTGTCCGCAAAACCACGCGATAAAGTCTCCGGGCGCGTCAGTTCCGCACGGCACTTTTCCGTTTTCGTCTTTTTCACACGCTTTTTTAATGAAAGGCAAATCATCTTTTCTGTAGATGTAAAAAGGCGGAACCGCCCATGGGCTTTCAGGATTCGACGGCTTCTCCTGCATTTCCAGGACTTTTCCGTTTTCATCGACCGTCGCGACTCCAGTTCTGCGGAGTTTTTCAATATTTTCTTCAAAATGGCGCATAATGCAAGGCGCGTTTTTTTCTTTTGAGTAATCGACAAAATCTTTCAAGGAAAAGTCAAGAATATTGTCGCCAGCAAGCACAAGAATATCCTCATTCACATTGCATTTCTCAACCGCAAAAAGAATGTCCTTTACAGCTCCAAGGCGGTTTTCATTTTCCGTTGAGCCGTCATCGATTATTGTAACTTTATGGTTGAAATTTCTTTCAGACTTCCATTTTTCAAAAAAATCCACGAATTTGTGGTTCGAGACGACAATATGCTCTGAAATGTTCTCAAAACTGTCGATGTCGTCAATCAGCCTGTCCAGAATCGACTTCTCGCCGATTTTCAGAAGAGGCTTAGGAAAATTTTCAGTCAGAGGATAAAGCCGGGTCGCGTATCCGGCAGCAAGTATAATCGATTTCATCAGTTTATTCCGTCCGAAGTTTTGCAGAATGTTATGCTGAATTTTGATTTCAGCTCAGGAAAAAGCTTCAAATATTCAGAAGAGATTTTTCTTTCGATTGAATCTTTTTTTGCCGGATCAACAATCGCCATTGCGCAGCCGTTGAAGCCCGCTCCGCTGAACCGTCCGCCGTAAATTCCGTCTGTGTTTTCCATTATGTGCTGCAATGCTTTTAACTCGTTGCTTCCAGTCTCGTAGTTTTCGATTGACGAGCGGCCGCTTTCAAAAACAAGCCTTCCGAATTCAGCCAAATTTCCGTTCTGAAAAGCCTTCACGCCTTTTTTAACGCGCTCGTTTTCCGTGTAAAAATGCTCGGCGCGCTTAGCCCAGTTCAAAGGCAGTTTATCCCTGTTCTGCACATAAATTCCATAAGGAACATCGCGAAGATAAGAATCGTTGAATTTTCCGTATTCAAGATGGGCAAAACCTTTTAGCGCGTAGCTTGCAGCCTTGCACTCGTCAACTCTTGTGTTGTAAGCCGAGCCTGCAAGTTTTCTTTCGACTCCAGAAAAAATCACGGCGATTTCAAAATCCGGCATATTTTCTGGAATTTTCACGAGCTTTGACGAATCTGTTTTTGTATCAAGAAACAAAAGATTGTCCTTTTTTGAAAAGACCTCGCAGCTTTGGTCAAGCTTTCCGACATTCACGCCGATAAAATTCCGCTCAGCCTCAATCGCAAGATTTATAAGCTCAAGGCTTGTAAGATTTATTCCGTTCACAAAAGCCAATGCTTTAAGGTAAGTCAAAAGAACGCTCGCCGAAGAAGAAAGTCCGCCGCCTAAAATCGAGCCTGAGACAATTCCTTTGACGCCTTTTTCAAGCGTGTAAGATTTTTTCAGCGCGTAAGCCGCTCCAAAAAGATAATCCGCCCAGATATACTGCCGCTCATATTCATCGTTCAAATCGCCCTCGGCAGCTCCTGAAAAATTCTCCGAGTAAACTTCAACGCTGCTGTCATCTGCCGGAAAAAAATCAAAGCTCGTTCCCTTGTCGATCGCAAATCCTGTAACAAGCCCGAACTGATGGTCAACGTGCGCGCCAAGAGGACAAACTCTGTATGGACAAAAAAAATGAAGAGCCTCGCCAGAAGCCTTCTTCTCTTCAATCAATGATTTCACATCTTCCTTAGACATAACGATATTATATCACTATAATTAAAGATTATGAAATATGTTTATGTTTTGACCTCAACTCCAAATGATTTTTACTACGAGCAGGCTTTGATGTCGGTTTATTCTTTGAGAAAAAAAATGCCTGGCGCAAAAATAATCATTTTGACTGACGACAAGACAAGAAATTCATTTTCAGATGAGAACAAGCGCACTTCAATTTTAAGATATGCTTCCGAAATAATTCCTATCGATTTTGATTCAGGCGTTCCGAATGCTGACCGTTCGCGCCTTATCAAGACTTCAATTCCGGAATATGTTGACGGAAGTTTTTTGTATATCGACTGCGACACGATAATCTGCGACGACCTCAGCGAAATCGAGAATGAAAATGCGGTTACGGGCGGAGTCTTGGACGGACACGTTCTTTTAAGCGAGCATATCCACAAAAAATATTTTCTTTCGCGCGACAAAAAGCTTGGATTCAAGGGAACAAAAGCGGCTGGCTACAACATAAACGGCGGACTGATTCTCGCGAAAGCCAATTCAGATGAAGAAAAAAAGCAGACGATAGAACTTTTCAAAAAATGGAACGAGCTTTGGAAATTTTCAGCATACGAAAAAAACGACAAGCACGACCAAAGCGCGCTCAACGAGGCGAATTTTCAGACTGGGCTAAAAATGAAGCTGCTTGACGGAAAATGGAACTGCCAGCCGAGCCACGGCGGACTTGCCTTCTTGAAAGACGCAAAAATAATCCATTACTATTCCAGCGAATTTTCAGGAAAAAATTATATCCCCTATTATAAGCTCGCCGACAAAAAAATCTGGTTAAAAATAAAGGAAGCAGGAGACATCCCTGAAGAAATCAGGGAAATGATTGACGAGCCGAAATTCCAGTTCAACAAAGTTCATCTGATTAACGACCAGCGGATTGTAAGCATAATGCAGTCGCCGCTCACGTTCACAATTGCGGACTTGAAAGCACACTGCCCGCCTGTCTTCAATCTTTTGGAATCAATATGCGCCGCGCTCCGCGGACTTGCAAAATCTATAAAAGGTAAAAAATGATTTTAATAAACGGAAATTTTCTCTGCCGGAATCTCACAGGAATCGAGCGATTCGCTTTTGAAACCTGCAAAAAAATGGATTCAATTATTTCAAAAGACGATGAAATTTCGCTTCTTGTTCCCGCGAATGCGAAAAAAATCCCGGAATACAAGAATATAAGGCTTGTTTTCTCGTCAAAAAAAATAAAAAGTTTTCCGCTTTGGGATATGGGAACTTTCGCCCGCGCATGCAAAAACTTCAAGGCGACAGGTCTTAATTTCTCGAACACAGCCCCGCTCGGAAAATCCTGCGGATTCGCTTTTCTGCACGACATTTACGCTGCGACGCACGGAGAAGATTTTGTCTCGTTCAAGGACAAGCTGATAAAGCTCTACTGCCGTTTTTCCTACAGGAATATTGCGAAAAACGCAAAAACGGTCCTTACAGTCTCCGAATTCTCAAAATCTGAAATCAAAAAAATCTACAAAGTTCCAGATGAAAAAATCAAGGTGATTCCAAACGGCTGGGACCATTTTAAGGATTTGAAATCAGACGGCGGAATTTTCGAGAAATTTCCAAAATTGAAGGAAAAAGAATTTTATTTTACGCTCGGTTCGCTTTCAAAACGCAAGAATCTGAAATGGATAGCCGACCACGCTTCAAAGCACGCGGACGAAACTTTCGCGGTGAGCGGAAAAGCTATTTCAGGCCTTGTTCCAAGCGAGCTTGAATCTCTTAAAAATTTGGAAAACGTTGTTCTTTTAGGCTACGTTACAGACGGCGAAGTGAAATCCTTAATGGAAAAATGCAAGGCATTCGTTTTTCCGTCTTATTACGAAGGTTTTGGAATTCCGCCGCTCGAGGCTCTTTCTTCGGGGGCGAAAATCATTGTGTCAAACGCGGCGAGCCTTCCTGAAATCTATCAGAAAACGGCTCATTATATTGACCCGTTCAGCACGGACTGCAACCTTGAAGAAATCTTAAAGGAAGAGACCGATTCTCCTTGTGAAATTCTTGAAAAATACACTTACGAAAACGCGGCAAAAAAACTTCTTGAAGCGTTGAGGACATCAAAATGAAAGTAGCGATTGTGCATGACTGGCTTGTGAACTACGGCGGCGCAGAGCGCGTTGTGGAGGCGCTCCTAAAAATCTTTCCTGACGCGGACATTTTCACGCTTGTATACGACGAGAAAAAAATGGGAAAAATCTTCCCGAAAGAAAAAATCCGCACATCTTTCGTGCAGAAAATCCCGATGGCCTCGAAACTTTACACAAAAATGCTTCCCCTAATGCCGAAAGCGTTCGAAAGTTTCGATTTTTCAGGTTACGAACTTGTTCTCTGCTCGTCTTCAAGCTGCGCGAAAGGTGTAATCACGCTGCCTTCCGTTCCGCATATCGCTTATATACATTCGCCGATGCGCTACGCGTGGGACCAGTTTTTTGAGTACCAGAAACGCACAAGCAAGCTCGTCGCGCATTTTATGGGCAAATTTATGCCGAACATAAGGCTTTGGGATTTTGTCTCGTCTCAGAGAATTGACAAGCTGATTGCAAATTCAAATTTCATAAAGAGAAGAATCAAAAAATACTGGAATCTTGACTCGGACGTGATTTATCCGCCTGTTGACACTTCCAGACTTTCTCCGAACGGAAAAGCTCCGGAAGACTTCTACGTTGTTTTTAGCCGTTTTGTTCCATATAAACGAATCGACTTGGCGATTTCCGCCTGCGGCGAGCTTGGAAAAAAGCTCGTTGTGATTGGCGGCGGCTCTCAGGAAAAGGAGCTTAAAAATCTTGCCTCAAAATACAAAAAAGCGGAGATAAAATTCACCGGAAGAATTTCAGACGGCGAAGTTAAAGACTATCTCCAGCGTTGCAAGGCGATGATTTTCTCTGCGGAAGAGGACTTTGGAATAATTCCAGTTGAGGCGCAGGCTTGCGGCCGGCCGGTAATCGCGTTTGCAAAAGGCGGCGCGCTTGAAACTGTGATTGACGGAAAAACCGGCGTTTTCTTTGAAAAGCAGGAAACAGAATCCGTAATCGAGGCAATCAAAAAATTTGAAACTTTGAGCGAGAAAAATGTTTTTAATTCAAATGAAATCGCCTCGCATGCGCAAAATTTCTCAACAGAAAGATTCTGCAAAGAAATCAAAAACGCTGTCGATGAAGTCTTGGAAAATTTTCACAGGCAAAATCAAAATTAAAATCGGCTGAAAATAAAAAAATTGAGGAAACGAAAACGCTTAAAGCAAGCTGGAGAAAAATATGCTGAAGATTGCAATTGACTGCAGAATGATTGGCTCGGGAGGAATCGGCTCTTTTATCCACGAGCTTATTCCTTATTTTCTTGAAAAAAATGAATGCCTTTTAATCGGAACGCACGAGCAGTGCATGGATTTTGTGCGCATGCAGAACGTGGAATTTTGCTTCTGCGACGTTCCGCCGTTCTCTTTCAAGGAGATTTCAGGATTTCCGGCGGACGTTCTTCAAAAAATCAACACTTACCAAGTTTATTTCACGCCTTACTGCAATATTCCGTGCGGAATTGAAATTCCTGTTTTCTCCACGATTCACGATGTCGTTTTTCTTGACGTTAAAGAGCTGACAGGATTTTTCGGACGGCTCGGAAGAAAATTCTTTTACCAGCGCGCAATCAATTTTTCAGATGAAATTTTCACGGTCTCTGAATTCTCAAAGTCAAGAATTCTTAAAAATCTCCGCTGCCAAAAGCCGCTAACAGTCGTCTACAACGGAATTCCAAAATATCTTGAAAATCCGCTTGAAGAAGACGCTCGAAATCCGACAGAAAAGAAAGACCAGATTCTCTTTGTGGGAAACATAAAAAAGCACAAAGGCTTGAAAACGCTTCTCGACGCATTTGAAAAGGCGGCAGAAAAAGGATTCAAGTCAAAGCTCGTGATTGTCGGAAACAAGGACAATTTCCGAACCGGCGACGAGGAGACAGTCCGCAGGCTCGAGTCGTTCCCGCAGGAAAAAGTTGAATTCACAGGGAAAATCTCAAACGACGAGCTGAAAATTCTTTACGCCGAGTCAAAATTTCTTGTGCAGCCGTCTTTGTACGAAGGATTTGGAATTCCGCCGCTCGAGGCTCTTTCTCAGGGAACTCCGGCAATCATTTCTGACATTCCTGTTTTCAAGGAGATTTACTCAGAATTTCCAGTCGAATTCTTCAAAGCAGGCGATTCTGACGACTTGTGCAGAAAAATGCTTGATTTCAAGGCGGAAAAAGCTGACATCGCAAACTTGAAAGAAAAATATTCCTATAGACGCTCGGCAGAAAAAATCGTCGCCGAAATGTCAGAATTCAGGGCAAAAAAGGCTTTGCAATAGACGATTAGCAAATTCTGCGATAAAATAGATTGAATCGGCGGCTTTTCAATTCCGCTGACTTTTATAACAAAAAAATCATAGGTTTTCTAACAAATGACAGAACAAGATTATAAAACTTATTTTAAAGCAAACTTTTACAGGACAAGCTCTTTTACTTCCGGCGTTGCGCTTATGCTTTTTGACTGCGTGATGGTCATGCTTTCGATTGGAATCTCGTTTTTCATAATAAATTTTATCAATCACTCGTGGATTAATTTCCGCTCGTTCGTAGATTACTGGATTTATCTGCCGCCTTTAATCGCGGTTTTCTACGCCGCAGGACTTTATCCGGGGCTGGTTTATCCGCCTGCCGACGAAGTAAAGAAATTCGCAATCTGCACATTTTTTGTCTATGTCGGAATTGCGCTTTCAATCACTGTCGAGGAAGCTGATGAAAAAGTTCCGATTGTATTCGCGCTGATTCTTGCAGTCCCATTTGCAACGATAATGCTTCCAGCAGGCAGAGAGATTGCAAGGCGAATCTTCTCAAAGCAAAGATGGTACGGTGTTCCGGCTGTAATCTACACTTCTTCAGACGCAGGAGACATAGTCACAAAACGGCTTTTAGCTCGTCAGGACTTGGGTTACAAGCCGGGAATCATAATCGACACAAATGTGAGCGAGCCGACTTTCAGAAACGGAGTTCCTGTTTTTCCGCCGTCAGAAAATATTTTCAAGACGATAAAAGAACTGAACATAAAAGTCGCAATTCTCTGTGATTATAGCAGTGACGTGGATGAAATCAACTCGTACTACAGATATACGATTGTGATTCCAAAAAACACGGACATCAACACGCTTTCGATGAGCGTCCGCGATTTTGGAGGAATTTTAGGACTTTCCTCGACGCACAATCTTACAAAACCAATCAGCCTGTTTTGGAAACGCTTCATCGATATTTTTCTTCTTCTGCTTTCAAGCCCGATTACAATTCCTGTAGTCGCAATAGTCGCGCTTATCGTAAAGATCACAAGCCCAGGGCCGATTTTCTACGGACACAAGCGAATCGGACAGAACGGAAAAGAATTCAAATGCTGGAAATTCCGCTCGATGGTCGTTGACGCGGACAAGCAACTGGAGAAAATTCTCGCAGAAAATCCTGAAATGCGCGCAGAATGGGAAAAAGACAGAAAATTCACAAATGACCCTCGCGTCACAAAAATCGGAAAAATCCTGCGGAAAACAAGCATCGATGAAATTCCGCAATTCTTCAATATCTTAATCGGCGAGATGAGTTTTGTGGGTCCCCGCCCTGTTACACGCCCGGAGCTTGAAAAATACGGCTCAAAAGCGGACTTTATTCTTCTTGCGCAGCCGGGACTCAGCGGAATGTGGCAGATTTCAGGTCGTTCGGACACTGGATATGAAGAGAGAATCACGCTCGACTCGTACTACATTCAAAACTGGTCGGTCTGGCTTGACATCTGGATTATAATAAAAACCGTCGTTGTCGTTCTGAAAGGAAAAGGCGCGTACTAGATGAAGAAACGACTCTTCTTTGTCTTTTTGGCTTTCGTGGTTTTCAATTTCAGCATTTTTTCCAAGAATTTTCAGATTCTTGAGGTGAATTATGAACTTGAAAGCACAAAAGAGCAGGCTCTCCGCCACAAAATTTTAATAGACACATCGCGTGTTTTTGAGTCTGAAGAGGAGCTTTCAAAATACAAAGAATCGCTTCTTCAAAAATTTGAGAACACGCGCGCTTTCGACAAAATTGAAATCACATTTTCACAAAAATTCGAATCAGAAGAAAAAGAATACGAAAATGAGCCGGTTTTTCTTGTCTGCAATATAAATGCGGCTGACTCAAAACATCTTTTGGTCGTTCCCTACCCGAAATACGACTCAAATTCCGGCTTGGCAATAAAGCTCAAAGCAAAGGACACAAATTTTCTCGGCAATCTTGAAGAGCTTAATTTCGACTTCAGCGCAGGAAAAAAGGATTCGGAGCTTTCAGGCGAAAATGACTTTTATCTTGGCGCAAGCCTTGATTTTACGATTCCATTTTATTCAGGTCCTTTCAATGTTTTTTGGCTGAACAATTATTCTTTTGAATACAATTTTGCAGATTCGCGTCCGCAGTTTGAGGCAGAATCAGGGCTTAAAATCGAGCTTCCTTTTAAGCGATTCTCGCTCGTTTTTGACATCAGCCAAGGCATTTACCGTGATTTTGAATACACAGAATTTGAAGATGAGCTTTTCGGGAAAAAATATTCAAAATTTTCAGTTCCAGTAAAAATTTTTCAAAGCGAAAAATTCGGAGATTTGATTTTCCGGCCATTTACCGATTTCGACTTCAATTATGACAAAGACACAATCTGCAAAAGCAACGATGATTTAAGCGGCGGCGTTCTCGCAGCTGGAAGCGAAGTCGAAATCGCAAAAATCGACTGGCGCGGAAATTTCAGAAACGGATATTCATTTATCTCAGGCGCAAAATACGGCTACAATTTTGAGTGCGACGACACACAGTATAAAATTTACTCAAAAATGCTTTTGTTCAAGGCTTTCAAGTACAACGCGGTTCAGACGAGAGCCGATTTCAACTTTTCCGATAAATACAGAATCAAAATCGGGGAAAACTTGCGCGGAATTGCGGACGACCAATATTATAAAGGCACTTCAAAACGCGCGCTGAAAGTCCCATCCTTGCTTGCTGTAAATCTTGATTTTCCGTTCCACATAGTCACAACGGACTGGAGCGGCTGGATTAATGCGATTTTCGGAAAAGCATCTTGGCTGGCAGAGCATTTTCAATGGACAAAGACATTCGACTTCGAACTTCAGCTAGTTCCATTCGCCGATTTCGCAATTTCGGACAACGAAGCCACAAACCGTTTTTTCTCTATGAAAGACGGCTGGTATTCGGCAGGATTTGAGATTCTCGTATTCCCTGAAAAATGGAAAAGCGTTGTTGTCAGAGCAAGCGCAGGATTTGACATCGGAAAACTTGTTATAAAAGAAAAATTTCCTGAAAAAATCGACTATTCGTGGCGCGAAAACGCTAAAAGCCACGAAATCTACATCGGAATCGGGCTTTTATACTGACTTTTTTTCTGTCCTATCGTGAAATTTTATTTGCGGCTGCTGCCCGGTAATATCCGTTCGGAATATTCATAGCCAAAATATTCAAAAGCTCATCCGCAAAAATCAAGTTTCCACGTTCAGATGACTTTCCGCCGAGCTCAATCAGAAAATCCCAAAAATTGCTTTCAATGCACCATTCCTCAATATCGCTGAAAGACGATATTTTTTTCAGGAAATCAGCAAGCGTCGAAAATTCATAGGCTGGCTCGCGGTCTTTCACAGAATTGTAGATGTGGGTGAAGCCTTCAAGCGCGCCAAGCGCAGAGCAAAAAAGAGATGATTTTTTCTCGTTTCTTGACTCATAAATAGCAGAAATTTCATGCAATGCTTTCATCGTCAAAGGAGACTCGGCACGGAAAAGCGAGAAAAATCTGTCAACATTTGATTTTTTATTCGCATCTATGATTTTTACAACCGCGTTTTTCAAGACATTGTCGCTGAAATTGGAATCTTTTGAAAGAATCAGCAAGAGCGTCTGCTCATAGGTTTCGCTGTCATTTTCAAGTTTTGCAAGCTCCGCCATCGAGTATAAAATCGTGAAAACTTCATCCGGAATATCAAGAAAATCAGAATTTTTTCGTGCGTTCTCGTAAAAAGTGTAAGCCGACTTGTACTCGCCCTCAACCTGATAAATTCTTCCGATAAGATAATCAGCCTCGGGATAAACGCTTTTTTTCTCAATCCAGGATTTAAGATTGTAAATAGAATCGTTGAAACGTTCAGGTGAATACAAGTCAAGATATTTATTCACAATCTTTATTGACTCGCTCTGCTGCCGCTCGAGCAAAACCGGCATAACATTCTCAAACTGCTCGCCTGCTCTTCTGACTTCAAACGGAGAAAGAGAATTGTCAAGCGTAAAACTTTCCCACCGGCTTTCGCCCTGCCTGTTTTCCTTAGCTTTCAAGGCAAAAGTCATCGCTTCCGTGTAGTTTCCAGAATCATACAAGACTTCGGCGTGCTGCAAAAGCCGCCAGGAATATTCAGAAGCGGCAGGCTTTTTTGGAGCAATTTGGGCAAAGCAGGCAGACGCAAAAAACAAAATCAAAAATGGAAAAGCATTTTTTTTCATAATGACGACAATTCTTCCTCAAATACTTTATCGGCATCTTTTTCGTCTATCGTTCGAACAATTTCGCCTTTCTTGAAAATAATCGCTTTTCCGTTTGCGCCGGCAATTCCAATGTCAGCGTGTTTTCCCTCGCCAGGGCCGTTCACAATGCAGCCCATAACCGCAACCGTGATGTCTTTTTTCATTGAAAGAAGGCGGTTCTGCCATCTGTCCATAAAACTGTGAACATCAAAGCCGATTCTTCCACAGCGTGGGCAGCTGACAAGATTCACTCCGCCAGAACGTTTTCCACATTCTTTCAAGATTTCAAGTCCTGCGACAACCTCATTTTCAGGAGATGACGAAAGCGAGACACGGATTGTAGAGCCGATGCCTTCATTCAAGAGGTGGCTGAAAGCAAGCGTTGATTTTACGACTCCAGGAACAAGCGGTCCGGCCTCTGTAACGCCGATATGAAGCGGAACGTCGTACTTCGAGGCAAAATCCTCATTCGCGCCGATTGTCTCATGAACGGAACTTGCCTTCATGCTTACAGCAAAATTTGTAAAATTCAGCTCGTCAAAAACAGCACATTCGCGTGCGGCAGTTTCGCTAAGAGCTTTGTCGCGGCTCATTTTTCCGTCTTCAACAAGTTTTCTCAAATCGTGCGGAAGAGAGCCTGAATTCACTCCAATGCGGATTGCAACGCCTTTTTCACGGCACGCATTCACAACAGCCTCGACTCTGTCACGCGCGCCGATATTTCCCGGATTGATTCTAATCACAGAAACAGGACCTTCAAGGCATTTTAGCGCAAGCCTGTAATCAAAATGAATGTCGGCAACGAGAGGCATTGAAGTCGCCTTGCAGATTTCAATAAAGCTTTCCGCGCTTTCCATGTCTGGAACAGCAAAACGTATAATATCGCAGCCGAGCATTTTCAGCGATGCAATCTGATTCCTGATTTTTTCAAGGCGCGCATTGTCATTCTTCACACCGACAATGCTTTCTTTCCACATCGTCTGAATCGTTACAGGATTGTCTCCGCCAAGCAAAATTTTATCAACATTATCAAAACCGCCGAGAGAAATAACTCTAGCTTTCTTAAATCTTTGACTCATGTTTTTATTATATCAATCATCAAGATAAAAAAAAAGACAGCATAAAACACACAGACTAATATTGTTTTGCGAGACAAAAAAATGCCTCCACGAATGGAGGCAAAAATCGGATAAAATCTAAAAAATGAGATTCTCTGTCTTGACTAGCACTGAATCATTCCGAAAACCATCGCGAACAAAGCAACAGTTTCGCAAAGACCTACAACCATGATGTAGTTTGAAAATCCTTTTCCAGTCTCGCCAAGAGCGTCAGAACCAGCCGCACCGGCTTTTCCCTGAGCAATAGCAGAGAACATCATTCCAAGACCGCAGGCAATTCCCAATCCCAAGAAGAAAAGCGGATTCTCATTGATTTTTGAAGAACCAGCCATCTGCTGCATCAAGAGGAAACCGTAAATTGTCTGTGTCAAAGGAGCACCGGCAAATACTGTCAAGATAAACGGAGCCGGCTTGTTAGCCATAAAGCAGCGTTTCCAAGCTCCGATTGCTCCCTGTCCGGCAATTCCGATTCCAATAGCAGAACCAATAGCGGCAATACCCATAACAAGACCAGCACCAATCATTCCCCAATTCATAATTATCTCCTTTAGATAAAATTTCTAATTTATTTGCAATACAAGCTACTTTTCACTGAAAGGCTTGTACTTGAAACCAGACCAGGACATTCCCAAGTGGTTTGAGAACTCCAGCGTGTTCAATCGAACACCGTGAACTATTACAGAAAGCAGATTCAAAATCATATTCAGTCCGTGACCGAACACAAGAAGAATCACAAGAACAAGAAACATAACAGCGTGTCCGACCATAGGACCTGCCATTGTGTTTACAGTTCCGCTGATTGCAGCGCCGGCAAGACCGACTGCCCACAATCTGATGTAGGAAACAATGTCCGAGAACACGTTCACAACACCAAGAAGAACCGAAATTATGTTCTTGACGCTTTCCAAAATCGATTTTCCGATGCTCCCCTCGTAGTTTGCGAAAACAAAGCTCAAGGCAAAGCCGATTCCAACAAGCGCGATTGAAATTGTTCCCCACGGAAGCCCATAAACATCTCCTCCAATCATCGGGAAGAGAGTGCTGTTCACAACCATAGACAAAACAACCCAGTACATTCCAATCAGCTCAATAAATGAGCCGAATTCCGCAATGCACTTCAAGGATTTTTCTTTCGCATATCTTGCAATTCCCTTCAAATGCGCAACGCAAAGCTGAATCAGCGCAAGCGTAAAGCAGAAAATTTGAAGATTGTTTGCAGAAGACAGAGTTCCTATCGAAACGTCTCCGTCGCTCATCCAGAACGGAATCCACTGAACATCGGAATATGCGTTTGAAAGAGGCGGAACTGAAATCGCTTTTAGCCATGACGGCAAAGATTCCATTCCAAGTCCGAACCAAGTGCAAGTTACCGCGCCCCAAACCATCGTTGCCAAGCCCAAAAGCAAGACAAGCTTCATCATAGGAGGAACTTTCTGCTTTTTTGACACGCTTTTTCCGATGAAAGCAAGTGAAACAAGTGTGACCAGCGCTCCGTAGCCGCCGTCTCCAAAAATCATTCCGAAGAAGATTGTAAAGAAGAACAAGAACCAGCCTGAAATATCATATTCGTGATAGCCAGGAACAGTTCCCAAGAAGTCTGTGAGCGGATAAATCAAGCTTACAAAGCGATTGTTCTTGAGCTTTGTCGGAACATTGTCATCTTCGCTCGGGTCAGCTGCCGCATAAGCCCATTTCTGCTCTTTTGCGCCGTCTTCAAAAGCCTTCATTGAATCAACAGGAACATAGCCTGTAATCCATGAAAGTTTTTCTTCCGTTCCCATTCCAGAGTAAAGATTCTCGAACTCAATATCCTTTGCAATCTCGGAAATTGAAGATTTCATTGAATCCTTGTACTGCAAAAGAGATCTCAGTTCAGAGCCAATCTCGTCAATTCTGATTTTTGAATCTTCAATCTCTTTTTTAAGCGCAGATGTTGAAACTCTTGGAAGCACAACCTGATATGCTTCAGGTGGAATATCCTCAGGTCTTTCATTTGCCGCAAGAGAAGTTTTTGAAACAAGCAAAAATCTCTTATGCGCCTTGTCAGGAGAAGAATTCGCAACAAGGACAGTCTCAGCCTTTTCGCCGATTAAAGCGTATTTGTCAGACGGAATTTCATACATCGTAAGATAAATTCCTTTTTCCGCTAAATCTGAAAAATCTTTTGGATCAACGCTGCCCCATTTTGAAAGACGCTCAAGCTCCACGCTGTTGTTAGTGATTCTGTCAAGGCAAGATTTTTTCTCGTCAGACAAAGCGAGAACTTTTTCAGCAACCTGATAAGAAGCGTCTTTTCCAATCAGACTCTGGCTTTGAGTTTCCTTTTTCCCAAGTTTTATCTCAGAAAGGATTCCTAAAGCCTTGTTGATTTTAGAATCATGCTCCTTGCAGGCAGAAAGCTCGTCGCTCGCCCCCTGAACTTCCTCAACGTGAAGAACGCCCATTTTTCTCAGTTTTCTCAATGCTTCCCGACGCTCTTTTTCAAGAACAACTAAGGAAACTTTTTTCATAGGAACTATCATGAAGCAGCCTCCTCATCTGAAGCATTGCCGGCGGCATTTGCAGCCTTGTTACGCTCATCAATCTTCTTTTTTGAGATTTTTGAACGCACGACTGCGCTGACTTGCTGGTCGCCAAGATAAACTGAAATTTTTTTGATATTGGCTTTCGCCTCTGGTATTTTTATTTTTTCAAAAAGGTTCACACGCTGGCTTGTTGTGCGAAGCTCCTGAGAAAGCAGTCTGACCTGCTCATCAAGAACGCTCGCCTCCAAGTCAAGAGAGAGAGCCTTTTCCATTCTGTCGGCAGCCATGTCAACCCAAAGCGGAGTCTCGTACAAGTCATAGTCTCCGCGGGAAAAATCAGCACCTTCGTAAATCGGAATCGTAACACCGGCAATATTGCCTTTGCCTTTTTTTATGTTTCGGACAGTCACCATTCCGCTTTTAAAGGCTTCTTCCTCGCCAAAAACGCCAATCCAGACCTTGAATTCTTTTTCAAGCTCCACTCGCGCATTTCTGACTTCTTTAGCCTTTTCCTCGATGGTTCTGATTTCAGATTGAAGCTGCTGTTTTTTGAGCGTAAGCGTCGGAAGATAACGCTGATACATTTTCAGCGCGTCTTTTTGGACTTTCTGCTCATTTTTTGTCAGCTTAATTTTTGCCATTCATCTTCCTCACAAAAAATTATTTGTTCGGCCAGAATTCTGCAATCAATTCAGACTTAATTCCAGTTTCATCCTTGTCAAAACATTCTGCAAGAATCTTCCAGCCCAAATCAAGAGCCTCTTCTAGAGAAATGTTCACAGACAAGTCCATCATCTTCTTTTCAAAAAGGCCACCGTATTTAAGGAGCTTCTCATCCCACTTTGACATCATGAATCCCATCGATTTTTTCTCGAGAGTATCTTTATAAGAAGAATACAAGCGAATCATGGCATCCATCAAAGCGCGGTGGTCTTTTCTTGTCTTGCCGTTTACGTTCTGCTTCAAGCGAGAAAGCGAACCGAAAGGCTCAATTCTTCCGCCCTTAAGATAATACTGGCCTTCTGTGATGTATCCAGTGTTGTCCGGAACCGGATGAGTTACATCGTCGCCAGGCATTGTTGTTACGGCAAGAATTGTTACAGAGCCGCTTCCTTTAAAGTCAACAGCTTTTTCATAGCGCGCGGCAAGCTGAGAGTACAAGTCTCCAGGATAACCGCGGTTAGAAGGAACCTGCTCCTGAGTGATTGCGATTTCCTTCATTGCGTCAGCATAAGAAGTCATATCAGTCAAGAGAACCAATACATCCTTGTTCTGCAAGGCGAACTGCTCGGCAACTGCAAGCGACATATCAGGAATTTTGATACATTCTACAGTCGGGTCTGCCGCAGTATGGATAAACATTACTGTTTTTGAGAGTGAACCGCCCTCTTCCAAAGTCTTCTTGAAATAAAGGAAGTCATCGTATTTAAGTCCCATTCCGCCAAGAACGATTACATCTGCCTCCGCCTGCATAGCAATGCGCGCAAGAAGCTGGTTGTAAGGCTCGCCCGAAATAGAGAAAATCGGAAGCTTCTGCGAAACAACGAGAGTGTTGAACATATCAATCATCGGAATGTTCGTTCTCATCATTCGGTCAGCAAGAATACGCTTTGAAGGATTTACAGAAGGTCCTCCAATTTCAGTCATATTCTCAGTAAGAGAAGGTCCCTTGTCGCGCGGGTCTCCGGAACCGTTGAAAATACGTCCGAGCAAGTCATCGCCAAAAGAAACTCGCATATCGTGCCCGAGAAAGCGAACCTGATCTCCAGTTGAAACACCGCGTCCGCCGGCAAAAACCTGAAGCGATACGGTGTCGCCATCAATCTTGTTCACTTCGGCAAGCGATTTTCCGAATCTCGTAGTGATTTCCGCAAGCTCGTTGTATTTTACGCCCTCAGCCTTTACAGTAATTACGGAACCTGTGATTGAATCAATTTTATTGTAAACTTTGTTCATTTCGATTTACCGTCCTTACCTATGCTTTTAGAAGATTTTCTGCCTGCGCAGTCAATTTTCCAGATTTTGATGCGTACAAGTCATCAATCTCTTTTTCAAGTTTCTTGAATTCATCGCTCTCAAACTCTGTGTAGTTCCAGTCGATGAATTTCTGACGCAGCTGATTGAAATAGCTTCTCGCCTCGTCCTTCTCTGAAAGAGAAAAGTCGGAACCTAAAATCGAAATCAGCTTGTCCAAGTCGTACTTTTGACGCTCGACAGTCGCATTCGCATCAACAGCATCAAAAGAGTTCTGCTGGAAATAAACAGCATCGAGCATCTCTTCTTTTAGATAAACGAGATAATCCTCAAGCGATGTTCCCTCTTCACCGACGACTTTCATCATAGAAGCGACATCAACGCCCTTTCTCATTATATCAAAGCAGAAATTCACCTTGTTTGAAGAAATGATTCCGTCATATTTTGACCAAGACTGAATCGGGTCAATCGCAGGATATTTTCGAGCGTCAGAACGAGCACGGGAAAGTCCGTGGAATGCTCCGACAACTTTCAATGTCGCCTGAGTTACAGGCTCCTCAAAGTTTCCGCCGGCAGGAGAAACCGTACCGCCGATTGTTACAGAGCCTTTTGAACCGTCTGGGAGAACAACCTGGCCTGCTCGCTCATAGAACGCCGCAATGTAAGATTCCATGTAAGCCGGGAAAGCTTCCTCGCCCGGAATTTCCTCCAAGCGTCCAGACATTTCACGCAAAGCCTGCGCCCAGCGGGAAGTCGAGTCCGCAAGAAGAAGGACATTCAAGCCCATCTGTCTGTAGTATTCAGCCAATGTTACTGACGTGTAAACCGAAGCCTCGCGCGAAGCAACCGGCATTGAAGATGTATTGCAGATGATGATTGTTCTTTCCATCAAAGACTTTCCAGTTTTCGGGTCTTTGAGTTCAGGGAATTCAGTAAGAGTCTCGACAACCTCACCGGCACGTTCACCGCAGGCCGCGATGATTACGATGTCAACATCAGCGTATTTTGAAGTTGTGTGCTGCAAGACAGTTTTTCCAGCTCCGAAAGGTCCTGGAATACAGTAAGTTCCGCCTTTTGCAACCGGGAAGAACGTGTCTATCAAGCGTACTTTTGTGACCATTGTCTCAGTCGGCGCAAGACGCTCCTTGTAGCAGGAAATCGCGCGCTTTACAGGCCATTTGAATGAAAGCCCGATTTCAACATCATTTCCCTTTTCATCTGTAAGAACAGCGATTTTGTCTTTCAATGTGTAAGAGCCAGCCGGAACAATCGATTTTACAGTGTAGCTTCCAAGCAAGTAGAAAGGAACAAAAATCTTGTGAGTAAAAGCACCCTCTGGAACAGAACCGACATACTCTCCTGCTTTCAGAACATCGCCTGGCTTTGCAGTCGGCGTGAAATCCCATTTTTTCTCTTTATCAAGAGGATTGACATAAACTCCTCTTTCAAGAAACCAGCCAGCTTTTTCAGCGAGCAAAGGCAACGGATTCTGCAATCCGTCATAAACCTGTCCAAGAAGACCTGGTCCAAGCTCAGCAGAAAGCAAATCGCCTGTAAACTCAACAGTGTCGCCTGCCTTGATTCCTTTTGTCATTTCGTAAACCTGAAGCTGGGCTACGTTTCCGCGGATACGGATAACCTCGCTTTTAAGGCTTACATCATCAACTTTTACATAGGCAACTTCGTTCATAGAAACATTTCCGTCAAATTCGACAGAAACCATGTTTCCATTAACGCCGACTACCTTTCCTTTTGTATCCGTCATTAATTTTCTCCAATTAAACTATTTACCTTCAAGAATTCTGTTGTAGATTTGCTTATAAGAAGACATTCCTTTTTCCGCGTTGAATTTCTTCATGCGGGTTGCAAGCAAAAGTCTCAGACCATATCTAAAGACAGAATCAATTGAAAATCCGTCAGTCGGACGCATATTCTCGATGACGCTCAGTCTGTACTGATTCAAAAACTGCTCCGCCGCAAGAGGACTGTCCATTCCAGTTGCTGTTCTGGCAGCCTGCACAGCATCAGGAGATATTGACTCATTGACTGCGCTTATCTTCTTTTTCATTTTCAAAGCGCGAATCTGAGCCAACGCCAATCGCAGGCTTCTCTCTTTTTCATTCCAGCTGTCGATAAAATCGTTGCCGGTCAAAGAAGCCTCCATCGGCGGCTCAAGAGAAAGGCTCTCAAGAATCTTCATCTCTTTTGCTCCGAGGAATCGTGAACAGAGGTCATAAAAATAATCATAAGTAATCGGCAGAACATTTCTGTCATCGCTTACAGAAAATTCAGGAAGTTGAGACATAAGATAATACTGCTTACTCATTGTCCGCCTCCATTACGCCTTTACAGCCTCTTTCATAATGGAAGCAACTTTCGGATTCAAGTACGCACTGAACAAGTCAGCGACAGCTTCCGCAGAGAAATCATAATAAGCGGCTCCGTCCTTAACTCCGATTCGGAATCCGTTTTCAATCGAGTTGTCAGCCTTGAGCGTGAGTCCTTTGCTGATTTCATCTTTCAGCGCAGCTCCGAGATTCTGCTCAAGCTCCTTCAAGTCTTTCTCGTTCAAAAGAACAGAAACATCGCTTGCGTCCGTGTTTTTTGTCCACGCCTTTACAGTTTCCGGAATAAGATTTTCGAGCAATTTTGGCGAATAAGACTTTGCAGTTTCAGCCGTCATGATTGCGGAAAGCTCTTTTTCAACGCTTTCTCTGAACGACAAAATAAGATTTCGGCCAGCCTGACGAATCGCGTCTTCGCTTGCCTTTTCCATTCTTGCTGTTTCATCTTTTGCTGCTTTGATAATCTTGTCTGCTTCTTCTTTCGCATTAGCGATGATTTTTTCAGCCTCGGCTTTCGCCTGGGCTATTTTTTCTGATGCAGATTTATCGGCAGCTTCGACACCATCTTTTTTGATTTTTTCAATCAAATCTTGTAACTGGACGTCCATGCAAACCTCTCAATCTTTAAAATATTCTTTAAGTTTTCGCGATGCAAAAACTATCAACATTATAATCGAAAACAATTCAAAATCAATAAATTTGTTGTTATCTTTTTTCTTATTTATTATCAATAAAATAATTTCGATAATAGAATTACGAGATTCCACATAAAATTGACTTCCTTGCGCATGAAGCTTGCGTTTTTTGAATCATCAAAGACATTTTTCAATACTTGACCAATGAAACGGAAAAATATATATTAGACTGATAATCGATTAATATATGGAGGCTAGAAATGGCTGGTGCATCAAAAAACTCTCGTACTACAGTTGCGACACAAAAATTCTTCTGCACTTGTGGTGGTGAAGTTGAAATGAAAACAAAGCTTGAAAACGGCAGACTTAAGAACTATGCTGAATGCCAGAAATGCAAGCGTACAGAACGTCGTCCTAAAGACTTCAAATAAGATTTTTAATTAGGATAAAATCGTTCGCATAATACCGTAAAGCTCAAAGTGCACTTTAGGGCTTTACGGTTTTTTTATGCATATTTTTCTGACTTCTGGCAAAATCTCAGCCAACGGCTTGTAAAAACGCTTTGTCATCGGCACGCTTGAAGTGAAGATTTTTCCGTATTTTTTTTCGACAATCCTTCTATCCAGAACAACAACAGCTCCAGTGTCGTCTCCTCTTCTAATCAGACGGCCGAATCCCTGACGGAATTTTATGACAGCCTCTGGAACGCTAAGCTCCATGAACGGACTTCCGCCTCTTTTTGTGATTTGCTCAGAACGCGCTGCAAAAACCGGGTCGTTAGGAACTCCGAAAGGGAGCTTCACGATAACAACCTGGCTAAGCGACTCGCCAGGAACATCGACACCTTCCCAGAACGAGTCAGTCGCAAACAAGACGCTGGCAGTGTCGCTTTTAAACGCTGAAAGAAGCCGGAATCTGTCATCATCGCCTTGCTTCAAGACTGTGATTCCAGATGAGCGGAGCCTTGTGCGGGCAGTGTCGCAGGCGTGGCGAAGAGAATCATAAGATGTGAACAAGACCAAAGTTTTTCCAGAAGCCGCCTCAATCAGCTTAACAACCGCATCTTCGACAAAATCCTGAAAATTCTCGTTGTCTGGAAACGGCGCGTCATTTGGAACGCAGAAAATCATATTTTTGTCATAAGGAAACGGAGACAAAAACTCACCTGACTTCACGCGCTCTTTTTCGACAAAGCTGACGCCGACACGCGACTTCCAGAAATCAAATTTCCCGCCGATTCCAATTGTCGCGGAAGTGCACACAACCGAGTCCAAAGGCTCAAAAACGCCGCTGTTCATCATCGGAGCAATGTCAAGCGGAGTCTGGACATATTCATAATAAATCGGATTTTCAAAATTTTTCGCGAGAGAAGGAGGAAGCCTTTTCGCCTGAATCCAAAAAACAAGGTCGGAGTGCTCGTCCCATTCATTGAATTTATTGCAGACAGAAACCACATCGTCAAGGCGGCGCAAAACCGATTTTGTCTCGTAAACAGCGGAATTGTCGCGGTCGTCATCGTCAA
Source organism: uncultured Treponema sp. (assembly GCA_934691925.1). Taxonomy (GTDB): domain Bacteria; phylum Spirochaetota; class Spirochaetia; order Treponematales; family Treponemataceae; genus Treponema_D. The sequence continues at coordinate 21,269 of CAKUTI010000023.1, forward strand.
TTCCGTCAAGAATTTCCTTCATGATTCCAGAAATCGAAGCGACGTGCGACTGAAGATTTTTCATCTCAGAGAGAACCTGAGAAAAAAGCTGATAGTTTCCGCCGAAAAGCCGGATATTGAAATTGTTTCCAAGAAGATTTTGCGTGCAGTTTTCAAGAGACAAAATCGCATCTTTTGTCTTTCCGATTTCCTCGATAACCTCACTGGACTTGTCTTCAATTTTTGAGAGCGCAGACAAAGTGAACAAAAATCCCGTCGCGGAAGATTTTCTCTGTCTGTACAAAAGATTAAGCTGCTTTAAAATTCTGAATCTCGTGACTGAATTCGAGAAAAAACTTGTCGCAGCGTCCTCGATTCCATGAGCCTCGTCAAAAACAACGCGCTTGTAAGGCGGAAGAACTGCCGTGTCATCATAGCCTGCGCCCTCCATTCTCGATTCTATGTCCGCAAAAAGCATATGATGGTTCACAACCAAAAGATTCGCGTCGCTCGCCTCTTTCCGGACTTTCATCACAAAGCATTTCTCGCGGTTCGGGCAACGCATTCCCATGCACGCGTCGGCTTCAGAATTCACACGCTGCCAGACATTTTCAGGCGGATTGAAGCTCAAATCACTCCGGCTTCCGCTTCCAGTCTCTTTTGCCCATGAAGAAATTTTATTTAAAATCTCGGTGTCATCGCTGAAAAGCTCGCGGTCGTTCACAGCGTCAGAAAGCCGGCGGAGACAGACATAATTCTGCCGGCCTTTCACAAGAACAGACTTTATTTTTTTCCCGATTATCTTTTCAGCAAGAGGAATATCTTTTTCGGCAAGCTGCTGCTGAAGATTTATCGTTCCGGTTGAGACCACAACCCGCTCTTTGTTCGCCAAAGCCCAAAGCATTGATGGAACAAGATACGCGAAAGATTTTCCGACTCCTGTTCCAGCCTCAAAAACACCGACAGAATTCTCATTAAAACTCTCAGCAATTTTTTTGACAAGCTCAATCTGGCTTGGACGTTCCTCAAAAAATTCAGAAATTTTAGAAAGTGATCCGCCAGAAGAAAGATAGCCGGAAGTCTCATTTATATCGAGCTTTACAGTTTTCTTCGGAAGAATCGGCTCCATCACCGCGTAAACATCGGAAACATCATTGTTTATGATATAAAATCCCTGAGCGTTTTCCGAGCAGTCAGAAGCGATGTTCAAGTCTGCATTTGAAGGATAAAGATTTCCAGACGGATGATTATGAATCAGAACAGAGCCTTGCCTTGCCCCAGAAAAATTCACAGGAACGGAATTCACATTTCCGCGCGCGTAAGCCGCAACTGCAACAACAACGCCGTCTTCATTTATCTTCCCGACAAAAAAAACTTCGTTTCCGCCAGCATCCTTAATCTGGCGTCTCATTTCAATTATACAGCTTTGGCTAAATCGCTTTTCAATATTCATCAGACGAATACTTTACATCTTCATTCCGAATTTTTCCATAAGTTTTGAATGTAAACTTTCCGTTTCATCATCGTTCAGTCCCAAAGACTGGGCAGCCGTCAAGTCCTTCAAGGAATTTTCGTACTCGCCGAGCTTAAAGTAAGAGACTGCCCGCCTGAAATGCGCGTGCGACTGATATTCATTTATTCCAAGAGATTTTGTGAAAGCGTCAACAGCCTCGTTCTGCTCGTCCATTATGCTGTAGATTATTCCGATGTAATAATAAGAGCGGAATGCTTTTTCGTCATATTTCACGCTCGCCTTAAAGTCGTCAAGCGCGGCATTGTAATTATTCATCGCAAAATACGCCATTCCGCGGTGCTTGTGAATCACCGTCAGGACTGCGTTCACAGGAGTCGGCTTTGAATTCAGGATTACAGTGTAGATTTCAACGGCCTTCTCGACTTCTCCATGATTGTGCGCCTGAATCGCTTCAAGAATCAAATCGTCGATTGTGCCATGAACGTAAGGCGAAACACGGTTGATATTTTCAGGCTCAATCTGCTCAGATTTTTTTCTTTTTTCATTTAGAGTAAGCTCGTCGGCCTTTTCATAGAATGACTCGCGCCGCGCCTCAACTTCTCCCTGAAGTTTTTTCTGATAATCCCGGATTTCCTGAAAAATTATATCCGCAAGAGTTAAGCTCGCATTGATTGAAGCAAGTTTTCTTCTAAGCGGCATATCAAACGGCGTAAATTCCGACTTGTAGATAAGCTCGTGCTCCACTTCCGCCCAAGCGTCCTGCAAAATTGTCCGAATCTGAATCTCGCAGACAATATTTTCAGGCAAAGGAAGATTTTTCTCTTTTGGATAGCAGTCAGACGGAATCGCAACAAGAACATGGATAGACTCGTAGCCGAATTCACGAAAATTCTGGTCCGCGCCCTTATACTCAACTTCCTTGACATCAAAATTCTGCTGAATCTGCTTTTCAACTTCCGGCAAATCCTCCAAAAAAGCGCAGATTACACGGATTCCCATAACATCTGTGAGAGCGACGAAATTCGATTTTTTCGCCTCATCAGATTTCAGCCGCAAGACTTTTCTATAATAGCTGTTGAATGATTTTACACGCGATTTGTACGTAGGAGACGATGCAAGATGCAATGACGATTTCAGCTTATTTTCAATGTTCTGCATTATTTCTGCAAGAACAGGCTTGTACAGCTCATAAGTTGATTTTATGTTGTTTTTGCTAGGAAGAGAATTAACGAAAGGTTCCATATTTAAATCATATCATAGAAAAAACATTAAGCAACGATTATTTTCGATATGAAATGACATAAAAAAACCGCCTGCATAAATGCAAGCGGTTATAAGTTACCGTTCTAGAATAAGAAGCTAGTCAACTTATTTAGCGTCAGCTGCCTGACCGCCGTTTGACTGAGCGTTAGAAGATGAATTCTCATCGAGTGAAGATGTAAACTGCTCTTCTGTAGCCATCTTAGCTTTTTCAAGATAGCGGTTTACCTGTTTGTTTCCAAATCGTGTCATCTCAAGGTTCTGGCGAGCTCTTTCCTTGCGAGTTACGATTCCCCACAAGTCTTCATCAGCGATGTCTCTTTCTGATGTGAGCTCTGCTTTGTCATAGATAACTTTTACATCTTTGAAATATCCAACGAAATCTCCGCCAACGTGAGCTGCGTCACGTGTAATCTGGAATCCTTCGAATTTTACGAAAGGAAGTCCGCGTGGATAGATTGGATATACACGAATTTCGCGAGTGCGAACTTCTGAAATGTAGTCAGGGTTGTTCCACTGGAGAGTTTTCCAGCCGTCGAATCCGAGATAGCCCATGAAGTAGCGGCGTGTTACACCGTCGTTATCTCCCAAGAGAACATAAAGTCCGTGTGGGAAGTTCATACCCATTGTTGTAACAGCGATTGATTTGAGAGTTCCAATGTTTTTTACAACACCGTAAGCTGGAGAATCATCGTCATCAGCCTCGAAAAGTGTTCTTCCTGAAGCTTTTTCTTCATCTGTCGGCTCCTGGCGGTCGCCGTTGTCATCAGCTGTTGAGAGCGGCTCGTAAGCAGGAATATTGAATGGAGGAACGATTTTTGCATTAGCGTTGCTTGCCCATGTAGGGAATACAACACGAACACCCATTACATTTTTTCCAGCGAATGGAACTTTCGCGCTATCTTTTACAGGTGCTGGCTTTACTGTTGACTGAGCAAGTGAAGCAACATTCTGTGCTGAGCTGTTCAGAACCACTTCCCATTCTCCAAGGTAGAGAGAAGTCTTCATAAGACTCTTCTGATCGCTGTTGAATGATGCTCCTGCAGCAATACCGTAATCCATTACTGTACGCTTGTTCTGTGGAATTTCAACATCGCTGTCCTGCGCTTTGATTGTAATATCACCATCAAGTGTAGTGAAATCAATCAATGTTGATTCTTTTGCGAATGCAGTTGCTCCGAAAAGCATAGCTGCCATTGCTGATAAAACCAAAGTTTTCTTCATTTTTGAAGCTCCTTTAACTCAAATGATGTAGCCTTGTATATTTTTAAGTATCATACATCTAAAATCTTTTGTCAATTAAAATTAAGTCTATTTTTTTGTTTCTATGAACACGTTTCCGGCAAAAATCTCCACATCGTTTATTTTCGGGAAATTCTTTTTTACAGCCGCCTTGAAAAGCTCAACGCCGTCATAGAAATCTGACGCCTCGTTTTCCTGAAAAATCGCGTCCTCGGAAAGTCCGACATAAAGTACATCGCCTTTTAAAATGCAGAATTCGAGCTTTGTTCCAAGAGAAAAGACTGGCCTTGCGCGGTGAAAAAGAGGACCGAGAAGAAGCTCTGAAATATATGTCTCAAGCTTTGTCTGCGAGTCATTTTTCGGAACATAAATTACTTCTTTTTCAATTTTCTTGCTTCCAACCTGCTCAAAAAGCATGACCATTCTGTATTTTCCCGCGCGTCTGGAAATAAAGAAAAAAATGTTTGGGAGCAATATAGCTGCGGCAATCACAATAAAGACAATTTTGTGCCTTATTATAAAATTTTTGATGAAAATCAGCGCGTTTTTTAATTTTTCGTTATTTGTTTTCATTTAATCCTGTAAATCCTCTTGAAAGTTCAAAATTTGTTACAAAAGCCGCAAGACCGTTGTAAATTCCGAGCGAAAGTTTTTGGAGATAGGAATTGTCGTTCAGATTTTTAGCCTCGCTCTCGTTTGTGAGAAATCCTAGCTCCACGAGAACCGCAGGCATATTCGAATTTCTGACGACAAACCATTCCTCAGCCTTGATTCCGCGCGCATTTGAAAGTTTTCCCACCTGAGCCGACATTCCGTCCATTATGAATTTCGCAATCAGAATACTTTCAGCCGTGTATTCCTCTTCCATCATCGCGTTCATGACCGTAAACAGATTCTTGTCAACGCCGCCGCTTTTTTCAAGGACAGTCCGCCTGTAGCCCGGAGAAAGATACCAGACCTCATAGCCGGAAGCCTTTTTGTCGAGCGACGAATTCACATGAACCGAGACGTAAAGAATCGCCTCTCGCTCCTTTAGCTTAACGGAATTTGCAATTTCCGTGCGCTCAGAAAGCGAGAGGAATTTGTCCGTATTGCGCGTCATCATAATATTTTTTTCAGGATAAGCGGATTTCAGCTTTGAATAAAGCATTTTTCCGACCGCAAGATTTATGTCCTTCTCGCGGATTGTGACTTTTTTCCCGTTTATCGTGTGCGTGTCCATCGCGCCAGGGTCTTTTCCGCCGTGTCCCGGGTCAATCAGAATCGCGCCGACTTTATACACATTCTCCGAAGATTCCGTGCTGAAAAATTTGAGCGCGGAATCCATAAAATCCTTTGAGACAAAAATCTGCCCGCCGTTGATTTCAGGAGCGTTTACCGCGGCGACTTCCTTGTAGTCACGGAGAACAAAGCCATCGCCAGCGCGGAATGAAATCTGATGTCCGTTTTTTTCCATAACGCCAGACGAGCTTAAAGTGTCCCAGTAAAGCGTGATTCCGTTTTTCTCCGACTGGCTCACCAAGTCAAGAGTCGAAGAATCTGTCTGGGAGTAAGCAAGAAGCGGAAGAAAAATGAGAATCAAAAATGAAGATTTTTTTATCAAATTCATCAAAATGACCTTTTTAAGATTTCAAATCACAAGATTTAGAATCTAAAGACTTTGAACCTTATGACTTAGAATCGCAAATGTAAAGCGCGCCTTGAATTCCGCCCCGCAAAACCGCCGACCAGAAAGTTCCGCCGTCAAGACATTTATGCTTAGGGCAAATTCTGTCGAATTTCTCGAGCGTTTTTCTTAAAGTGCAGTGGTTCCAGTCCTGAATAGAGTCCGCAAGCGGAGCCAGAATTTCAGGAATGTATTCAATTACAGGCTCGTCTGCCGGAATCACAGTTCCTTTTCCGAGATCTGACGAGATTCCGTTTTCCGCGGACGGAGCAAAAGTGAACGCCGACGGAGGAAATCCAGCCTCGTCTTTTTCTGATGTTCCTGAAAGAAATTTCTCGGTGTCAGGATTGTCAGGCTCAAGCCGGAGCGTAATCTCGCTGACGGCCTTGTGCGCCGCGTTGTACGAGTTCTGCAGGCTGTCTGAGACTGCGATTATGTTTCCGCATTTTTCCACATTGTTGCGCGGAAAATCGACCTTGTCGCCCTCTTTTACCCGAGGAAGAACATCGCGCACGAACGCGAAATTCTTTACTTCTTCAAGGCCGTAGATTTTTGAGACTTTTCCCGGAATCGAAAGCCAGGCTCTTTCCGCGCTGAATCTTAGGCTTTTAAGCTCGAAAATATCGAACGGCTGAACCTGATTTTCCACAGACTTGTGAGGCTGCCAAGCAAGCGGAACGCGGTTCATAATCAGACTCAAAGGCTTTTCTCCAAGCGCGACAGTCATCGCAATCTCTGTGAGGTTCATTCCGCTTGAATAAGGATAAGTCCAGCCGCTCATGTAGCCGCCTGAAAGACGAGCCGCAATCTCTCCAATCATCGGGCCGTTTTTTGTGTATTTTATATCCGCCTTCGCGACTCCGCATGTAAGCCCCAAAGCCTTTATTCCAAGCGCGAATGTGGCAATCAGCTCGTTCTTTTTCTTTTGGTCGATTGCAGTCGGAAGAGAATGTCCCATCTCGATAAAATACGGCGGATAGAAGATGTGCCTGTCGGCGAATCCTGTAATCGTCAAAGTTCCGTTGTAGACAACCGAGTCAATGCTGTACTCGTCGCCCTCCATATAATCCTCGAAAATCGCGCGGCCGGTTCTCGAATTTTTGATTGCAGTGGAAACTGCGCTCTCAAACTCTCTCTTGTTTCTGACGAGACGGCAGCCACGCCCGCCCATGTTGTCGCAAGGCTTCACGACTTTAGGAAATTCGACTTTTCCGTCACCGACATCTTTTTTGACTCTCTCAAAATCCTCAGAATCAATCTGCTCGAATTTTGGAGACGGAACTCCGCTTCTTGAAAAGCAGCCGCGCATGCGCACTTTGTCGCTCGCGTTTAGGCAAGCCTCGTAGGAATGGGAAGAAAGCCCGAGATTTCCAGCGACAAAGGCGACGCTCGCTGAAAAGTCTGTTCCAGCGGTGAAAACAGCTGCAATCTGGCTTTCCGGGCCGGACTCGGAATTTATCTTTCTTGCAAGCTCTAAAATTGCGTCCTTGTCTTTTAGGTCAACAGGATAAAAATGGTCGGCAAGAGGAGCGCAAACGGCTTTCGGATTCGCGTCAACAACGACAGACTCGTATCCGAGATTTCTGCATGAAAGAATCGCTGGCTTCTGCATAAGTCCCGCGCCAAGTATCATTATCTTTTTCATTTTAGTTTTTTTTCGTCTCCAGATTTTTTTGAATTTTCTATCGATATTTTTTTAACAGATTTCATTTTCCGATTTTCAGTTTTTTATGTCTCTTTCCTTGCGGCAGTAGACCTCGAACGTGTCTCCAAGGCCGAAGAAATGGCTCGCCCCGGAATACAAAGCCCACGAAAGGCTCGTCGGGCGCGCTTTTCCCGCAAGCTGAGGAAAACGCTCAGGATGATGGCCTGTAGAGACAATCTTCACAACTTTGAATCCGTATTTTCTTAAGACTGATGCGGCGCGCCCAGGCTCCCAAAGCGAATAATGGTCGGCAGGAGAATTCTCAAAAAAGCTCTGCGTATTGAATCTTCCGGAAACGCCGGAAGCGGACGGAGTTGAGAAAGCGAACACTCCGCCGGTTTTCAGGATTTTTGATACAGCGCGGAGAACAGCGTCAAGATTCTGGAAATGCTCGATTACGTACCACATCGTAACCGCGTCAAAGCTTTTCACGCCGAATTCGGTTGAAGGGTCGAACGCGGGAAAATTCGCGACAGCGGCAGGATAATGCAAAGTGTTCTGAACATAGTCCACAGCCTCTGATGAAGCGTCAGTTCCGAAAACCTGCCAGCCAGCGTCGTTCGCGGCATCAAGATAAGGGCCGAAAGCACAGCCGATGTCCAGGACGGACGGAGTTATCACCTTGTGAGAGCCACGGTAGACAAAATCCACAATCGAAGTCCGCCTTACGCACTGCGACTTTATCTGCTTGAAGTCTTCAAGATAAGTCTTTCCGTACTGCTTTTTGTAGTCGGAAAAGAAATAGTCTTCATCATAATTTGTGTTCTCAGCGTCAATCGTCCATGACATATAAAGCATTCCGCAGCTCTTGCAGCGTCTGAAAGTGTGCCTTTTCGTGCGAGACGCAATCGGGTCGGTGAAAGGCTCGTGGTCTTTCTGGCAGACAGGGCAATAGAATCTTCTTCCGCGCGAGAGGACTTTCACAAAATCTCCAAGTCCTTTTCTCTTCTCTTTGCTGAATTTTCCGTCGGATTTTGTTACAGGCGACTCAGGATAAAGTGACTTGACATCTTCAAGGAGCGAAATCATATTTTCCTTGCTTATGCTCTGTGCCGGAAGACAGGCGAAATTGTATTTCTGCGCAAGCTGAACATGAAGCGGCGTTGTTCCAAGAAGAAGAACTCCGCAGCCGGCCGCAAGCGACTCGAACGCGGTGAATCCGTAATGCGTAACGACAACATCGTACTTGTAAAGCTGCTCGCGGAGATTATGGACAGGTGTCAAAAACGTCACATTTTCTCTGAATTCATCAGGAATTCTGTTTGCCGCGTTCTCGTCGGTTGAAATCGCAGTGATTTTTATTCCGCTTCCGCATAGAGCGTTCACAGCAGGAACGACCAGGTCGGCAGGGTCTTCTCCGCCCACAGTCACGAGAACTGACTTTATGTCTCCGAACTTTTCAAGACGCTTTCCATCGCGAACATTTTTCGGAAGCGTTATATAGCTTGGCTCTGTTATGTTCGCAGGACGCTGGAGACCGTAAGACGGAATTATGTCAAGAAGACAGTCGCACAAGTCTCCGTTAAGAGAGCCTTCGTCAATCGCGGCAAGAGGAGCGGCTTGGGCAAGCTTCAGCGCAAAATCGCGCTCGATTGTGAACGCGTCTGTAAGAATCATCGCGTAGTCGCCTTTTGCAGGAAGCTCCTTTACAATCTGGCTTTCGGAAAGTCCGTTCTCCTTGGCCTCGGTCAAAAGCTCATCGATTTCGGCAAGCCCAGCGTCATCAGGAATATAGACATCAGCCCCGGTCTCGACAGCGACTGAAAGGCAGCGGCGCAGGTGGCCTGTTCCCTTTCCTTTTTTTACGCACGGAACGCAGAGCACAGGATTCTGGATGCAAGAATCTTGAAGCGCGGAGACAATCTGGCTTGAAGTGTAAGGAGACGCGACCGGCTCGCTTTCAGAATAACCGTTTCCCGAAATTTTCTTGACGATTGCAAGAGCGCGCCTGTAGTCGGCTTTTGTGTCGATTGTCGTCCTGAATTTCGGATAGCTCCATTCATCAGGAGACGGAATCATTATGCTTGTGAAATTTTCAGGATGATTGTAAAGACTCGGCCCTACATGCTCGTGGTCAAAAGGGTCTGAAGTGAGCTTTCTCGCCTCCAGAAGAGAATGTGCGTTGAACATCTCAACTCCAGAGCCGTGCGGAAGATTCTGGTAGGTTATATAGTCGCACTTTGAAGTCTCGCTGCGTCTTTTGTACTGCTCGACTAACGATGAAGCCGCCTCGTAAAACAAAAAAGGATTGTCGGCAGTGGCGCGGACAACTGCGTCAGCCCCGGTTTTCTCGATTAAAAGGCAGTAACGATCAAGGACATCTTCAAGCGGACCTTTAAAAATCTGGAAGCCGTTTCTCTCGCAGACTGGAGAAAGCGCGTCAAAAGAATCCCCGTCTGTCGCAACCCAGTACTCATCTGCTGGAACTTTTCTCATCGCTGCCAAGGTCCAGTCAAGGACGGTTTTTCCGCCGAGCGGAAGAAGAGCTTTTCCAGGAAGTCTCGTGGAAGAAAGCCTGCACTGAACGCCAACTATAATTTTCATTTGCTACTCCAATTCTCAACTAAATCGATAACATCTCTTTTAAAGCTGTATTTATTCTCATCGACCCATTGCCTCGCTTCCTTGAACTGCCGCACAGCCTCGAAAAATCCGCAGGCGGAGCTTCTGAAGAAAGGAAAGAACGAAGAGCGCGGAATCGCGCCGTGGTCATCAAAAAATCGCGGAACAAGATTCTTCAGATAGAATCTGTTTGAATACTGGCTCGGCGTTGTGTCGAGCGCGGGAAAGCTTTCGCTGTAGCTCATGCAGAACGCCGTTGAAAGCAAGATTTTCTCGCCCCAGAGCCACGCGCGGAAAGACATGTCAAGATTCTGCCAGTAAGGCTGCCTTATAGTGTAGTCGAATCCGCCAAGAGCCACAAATTTTCCCCTGTCGTAAAGCCCGATGTAGTCAAAAGGCATCAGGTCAGGAAGCCCGTCCGAAACCGTGGATGCCGCCGCAAGCCGCATCGTTCCCTTGTGAATTTCAGGCGAGAAAAGTATGGGAAAAGCCATCTTTCCCTGCTCCAGCAGGCGCGGCGCAATGCAGAATCCGCCGAATTCAGAGAGCTTCGAGCCGAGAGTCGGAGAAAGAATCTCGTGCTGGAAGTCGAGCGAGTCGCGAAGCACAAGAAAATATTCTGCCGAAGCCTCGCCCGCCGCAAGATTTATAAGCTCGCCGTCGGAAGCGTCCTCAAGCGGAACAATGAATTTCACAAAAGGATAACGCTTCGCGAAATTGTCGAGATTGTAGCTTTCCGAAAGCTCCACCGAGATTATCTCGCTGAACCCGCATTTCGCAAGATTCTCCACCATCTGCACGCGGAACTGGCTCCATGTCTTGTTTATGACGATAGCGGCGATGTTCATTCTCGCAAGAGGAACAGCCTCGCTTCCGCCGAGAACAAGCATTTTTATCTGGTGCTCATTAAAAATTGAAGGTATAGTGCTCATCGCATGACCTGCAGCAGCCAGAATAATTTTTCTTGATTTGCTCTTTCAGATTCCCGTCGAATTTTCGCCAGACGCGCTCAATGCAGCCGCCGTCAGAATCCGGAACTTCTTTATCCTTATCAAAGACATTTCCGAGAATTTTCGTCTTGAACTGGCATATGCACTCGGGAACGCTTCCGTCGGCAAGGACTGTAAAGTCGCGCCGCAAGTGCCAGCATGGATTTCTTTCAAGAGGAGACAAGTCCGCGCTTTTCTCGTCGCTTAAAGTTCCGCAGAAACTGTTGTATTTCTGGATTATGAAATTTCCTTTTGCCGGAGAATCAGGATTTTTCCAGAACCTGTAGAACGCTTCAAGCTCGCACTCGTTCGCCTTCATTCTGACCATCTGGGGATAAGCGTGCGAAGGAAAAAATCTTTCAAGAATGGCTGTCGCCTCCAGAGCTTTTGAAAAATCGCCTTCACCGCAGCCGTGGATTTTTTCATAAAGAGACTTTTCCACCGCGTCAATCAGAATAATCCAGTCGATTCTTCCTTTTGAATTTTCTATTTCCGATATTTTCTCGGCAAGCTCCGCTGAAAGAAGCGTTCCGTCTGTCTCAATCAAAAGCGAGAATTCAGGATATTTCAAAGTCTCAAAGACAAAATCAAAAAAATCCTTGTGAAGAAGAGGCTCGCCGAACGCGCTAAGAGAAATAACGGCCTTTTGCGAGAAGCGCGAGATATTTTCAAGCAGATTCTTGAAGTCATCAAGGCGCATATCGTTCATTTCAGAAAAATTTTCTGGAAGAGACGGCTCGTAGCAAAGCGCGTGGTTGTATCTTGAGGAAATCTGAATATTGTAGAACGCCGGAACTGTCTTTATGACATTAGAAGATGAAGCCGCCGTGTCGCAGAGTTTTTCAAGCTCAAAATCAGAAACTTTTTTGTTTTCAGGATTCAAAAGCGAAAAGAGATTCTTGCAAGCGAGAAAATTTATTTTTGACGAGCACTCAAATTCAAGACGCAAAAGCCTGTAGTCCTTTTTGGCGATTACGGTCTCAACCTCAAAAGAATTTATGTCAATGCTCAAAAGCGAGAAAACAGCATCGCGAGCCATCTTCTCTTCCGACTTTTTTATAAACCTTGAATCAGACTTGCATAAAGCCGATACGATAGCGGCCGCGCCCTTGTCAATTGCTTCCGGGGCAACGCCGTAAGGATAGCCGTCCGCAAAAGTGTATTCCGCCTGATATTTAGTGTGCGCAGAACAAATCTCTTCTGTAAGATTTCTGTTAAGAAAAGGCGTGTCGGCGTAAGAGACAACCGCATAGTCCGCGTTCAATGAAGAAAGAGAATCTGAAATCTCCGAAATAAAAACGCCTTTTGTCCAGCTTTCTTTTGAGGCAATCCGAATTTTTCCTGACGATTTTTTGGTTTCATGAATGTTTCTCTCAATTTCCGCTATGTTTTTGTCAGACGCAAAAATCACGGCCGAGACGCTTTCAGGAACGCTTTCCGCCCATTCAAGCGCAAGCTCAAAGGCAGACTTTCCGCCGAAAACCTTTTCAAAAGAATGTTCAGAAAGCTCAGCAGCATACAAAATCACGGCATTTTTCATAAATTTTATGATAATGTAGATTTCAATCATTATCAATTAAGATTTTCAGACGAAACTTCTGACAGTACTTGGCGGCGGACGCACTCAAGCGCATTCTACAGGACAGCGCCGAATGAAATTCGTCCGTTTTCTGAATTCAACCATGTCGCCACTCCTGTTTTTGTGATACAATCTCTTTCACTATGACAAACGCGCAGCAGCAGAAAGCGGCAAGAGAATTCGCCGCCCAATGGAAAGACAAGGGATACGAGAAAGGCGAAAGCCAGAAATTCTGGC
>CAKUTI010000024.1 GCA_934691925.1 uncultured Treponema sp.
TTGCCTACAGAACTTTCCGATGGGACAGCGAGAGCACGGAGAAGGCGCACGTCCACTGTGTGATTGTGGGATTTTCGGATGGAAGGAGTCAGAAATTAGGAGACAGGAATCAGAAGAAAGGGGACAAGGGAAGCGGAACACGGGAAGAGGGAAATCAGGAAACAGGAAATCAGGAAACAGGAAATCAGGAAACAGGAAGTCAGAAAACAGGAAGTCAGGAAACGGGAGAAAGGAATCAGGAGACAGAGGACAGAAAACAGGAATTAGGAGTCAGAAGGCAGGAAGCGGGAATTAAATTCCTCATCGACGAGAAAGGTGAAAGGCGCATAGCAAAGAACATCAACGGCTATCTTTTGGACGCGCCGGATATTTTCGTGGAAAGCCGAGGCAAGCCGATTTGTGATGTTCCTGAAATCGGAATCGGAAACAAGCCGATTGACGGCGGAAACTATCTTTTCACGCAGGAGGAGAAAGACGCGTTTGTAAAGAAAGAGCCTCGCGCAGAAAAATACTTTAAAAAGTGGCTCGGCTCGGACGAGTTCATCAACCGCTACTGCAGATGGTGCCTGTGGCTCGGGGACGCGAACCCGGCTGAGCTTGTGAAGATTCCGCTCGTGATGGAGCGCGTGAAAGCCGTTCGCGAATTTAGACTTGCAAGCAAGAGCGCGCCCACGCGAAAGCTCGCGGAAAAACCGACGCGTTTCCACGTGGAGAATATGCCGAAGGGAAATTCCGTTCTGATTCCGGAAGTCTCGTCCGAAAAGAGAAAATACATTCCAATCGGATTCATCACGCCCGACATTCTATGCAGCAACCTTGTAAAGCTCATTCCAAACGCCTCGCTCTTCCACTTCGGAATCCTTACCTCCTCAGTGCACATGGCATGGACGCGCGCCGTCTGCGGCAGGCTCGAAATGCGGTACAGATACTCGAAGGACATTGTGTACAATAATTTTCCGTGGCCGTTTATACAGGAGAGAGGAAACAGTAGTCAGGAATCAGAAAACGAGAGGCAGTGGGCAGAAAACAGAAATCAGGAACAGAATGGGGGGAATAATGGTTCGGAATGTGGAGGATTTGATAATCTGGCAGAGGGCGATGGATTTGACAGTAGAAATTTATGTGCTGATGAAGCGTCTGCCGAAGGAGGAGGTGTATTCGCTCCAGGACCAGATGAAAAGGGCTTCGGTGTCGATTCCGTCGAATATCGCGGAAGGCTTCGGACGGAACAATCTCAAGGAATTCCGCAGGTTTCTGCTGATTGCGCGAGGCTCGGCGATGGAGCTGGAAACGCAGCTGAAAATATGCGTGAAGATAGGCTATCTTTCGGAGAAGGACGTGGCAAAGCCTCTCGGACTTCTGGAAGAAATCAGGAAAATGGCGTTTTCGCTTATAAACTCCAGAAACTGAGTCCTGATTCCTGTGTCCTGTCTTCTGCTGAAATCCAGCGGATTGAAGCGGCTGCCCAAGCCATTCTCGACGCGCGCGCAAAATATCCTGAACTTTCTCTTGCCGAGCTTTACGGCGAGAATATGTTCATGTTCCCCGAGCTTGAAAAGGCCCACAGAGAAAACGACCACGCCGTTCTTCAGGCCTACGGATTTCCGCCCGACCTGAGCGAAAGTGAAATTGTGGCAGAACTGTTTAAGCTATACAAAAAAATGTGCGCGAGTTTTTCGTAAGAAAAACTCGATAGTGAGCGCAGCGAACGTCAAATCGTGGCAAGGCTATTCGAGCTGTACGGAAAATTGACGAAAAAACAGTAAAACGGAAAGCAATTTTACATTTAAATATGATTTCTCCTGCAAGAGATTCTGCTGTTGCACTGCCCTTTAAGGCTCTGACACAGCGCCTCCGAAAGTCTCCATGCCGCCTTTCTTTTAACCTTAGAAGCCATATCTAAGATGCGAAGTCAAATTGGCTAAAAGTTTAACTTAAATTGAATTCAAAGTGAACTCAAGTTGAGTTCAAAGTGAAGCCAACTTAAGTTCAAAGTGAAGCCAACTTGAGTTCAAAGTGAAACCAACTTGGAACATATTTAATTCTAAGTTGGTTTATAAATAATGCTAATTTAAAATTGCACACAGGTTCCCTAGCCTAGAACCATAAGCTAGCATTGCGTTAGTTCATTGAAAGCATAAAAAGCGCACTGAGAAAGCATATGATTAACATAAGAACAGTGCCTGACAGCACATGCAGTCTGAAAGGCTTTCACGCTTTTGCTCATTAAATTTTCCAAACGTCAGTTTCATTTATTAAAAAATTTCAGTAGAATCTTTCGGATATGGCAGAGCTTTTTCCTAGCGACACTGTTTTTACAGTCTCAAATCTCACATCTTTAATCCGGGAAATTCTAGAGGGAACTTTTTCAAATATCACTCTTGAGGGCGAAATCTCAAACTACAGGCCGAATGCTTCGGGACATATGTATTTTACGCTTAAAGACGAGGCCTCGCAGATAAGCGCGGTTATGTTCAGAGGACGGGCGGCAACGCTGAATTTTGCGCCCAAAGACGGAATGAAAGTGCGCTGCACCGGCTCCGTCTCAGTTTATGCTCCGCGCGGCAACTACCAGATTATAATCACAAAAATGGAGATTGCGGGCCAGGGAAACATTCTCCAGATTCTTGAGGAAAGAAAGCAGAAGCTCGCTAAGGAAGGACTTTTTGACGAGAGCAGAAAAAAGAAAATTCCATACTATTCAAAACGGATCGGGATTGTAACAAGCCCCACAGGAGCAGCTCTGCGCGACATCTTGCAGATTGTGAAAAGACGGAACCGAGGAGTCGATGTCGTGATTCTTCCGGCTCTTGTGCAGGGAAGCGAGGCGGCTTTGACAATCGCAAGGCAGATTGAAAACGCTAACGATTTTAATTTATGCGACGTTCTTATTGTGGGGCGAGGCGGCGGCTCTCTTGAAGATCTGCTTCCGTTCAGCGAGGAAATTGTTGTGCGTGCAATCGCAAATTCGAAAATTCCTGTAATCAGCGCGGTCGGACACGAGATTGACTGGAGCATTGCCGACTACGCAGCGGATATGCGCGCTCCAACTCCATCGGCGGCGGCAGAGCTTGCAGTTCCTAAGCAGGCTGACTTGATTCAAGGTCTTGACGGCTTCATAAACGATTTTTACACAAGCATGACCTCAAGAATCGAGCGGCTAAAACTGATGGCGAAATCTTTCAACATCGAGAACATGGAAATCCGTTTCAGGACAATCGAGCAGCCGCTTTTGAACAGGCTTGACTCCGCGCGCGAGTCCTTAAAAGACGGAATTCAAGCAAAAATAAAAGACACAAAAGTCAAAGTCCAGAGCCTGAAAGAAATTTTGGACAGCGCAAGCCCGCAGACGATTCTTAACCGCGGCTATTCAATGGTAAAGACAAAAGACGGAAAAGTCGTGAGAAGCGGAAGCGACGTTTCAAAAAATATAGAGATAGAAATTTATCCGGCAAAAGGCAAAATCGACGCCGTAGTCATTGGAGGAAATTTATGAAGACATTTGAAGAAAATCTAAAGCAGCTTGAAGCCCTTTCGCTGGATATCCGCAGGCAGGACATCTCTCTCGAGGATGCCCTGAAAGACTTTGAGGAAGGAATAAAGCTCGCGAAGACTCTTGAAAAAGACATCGAGAAAATCGAAGGAAAAATCCAGATTCTTATGAACCAGCCAGTCACGGAAGAAAAAGCGAAAGCCGAGGGGAAAAAGCCGGCCGAGCCTCAGCTTGACCTCTTCACGCAGGCGGACTCCGCAACAGGAACAGCAGGCGCGCCAGCAGAAGGATTAAGGCAGTAAGGACAAAATCAAGATGGCAGACCACAGACCAGTCAGGCAGCTAAGCGTGGATGTCGCGCGGAAAATCGCGGCAGGAGAAGTGATTGACCGTCCGCAGGCAATTGTCCGGGAGCTTATGGACAACGCGGTTGACTCAGGCGCGGACAAAATCACGGTTGAAATCACAGGCGGCGGAATCGAGAAAATCAGGATTTCCGACAACGGAAGCGGCATGACAAAGGAAGACCTAAAAGCATGCGCCCGCCCCCACTGCACAAGCAAGATTTCAGACTCGGAAGACCTTTTGAACCTTACAACGCTCGGCTTCCGCGGCGAAGCACTTTCTTCAATCGCCGCAGTTTCCCGGCTTTCAATCGCAAGCGGAACTTACAAGATGCGCGCCTCAATCACAGAAGACCACATCATAGAGCCGATTCCGCCGGTTCAAGACGGACAAGGAACAATTGTAACAAGCGAGGGGCTTTTCGAGAATTTTCCGGCGAGAAGAGTTTTCCTAAAACGTCCTTCATCAGAGACGATGATGTGCCGGGACACATTCGTTGAAAAATCGATTCCTCGTCCTGACATCTCGTTCAGGCTGATTGTTGACGGAGCTGTTAGAGCTGACTTGCCGTCTGGAGTCTCGCTTTCAGAAAGATTCGCGCGCGCGCTTGAGCTAAAGGAGTCGTCATCGCTTTTCTCGGAACTTAAAGCGTCAGGAACAGAAGCCGACGGAAAGTCAAAATGGAGCTTCTCGCTCGTGATTGGCGAGCCGTCAGTTTTCCGCGGAGATAGAAAAAACATCTATATTTTTGTGAACGGAAGGCGCGTCTCGGAATATTCTCTTTTGCAGGCGATTGAGTACGGCTGTCAGGGATTTTTCCCAAACGGAACGCATCCTGTCGCGGCGCTTTTTCTTCGCGTCGAGCCGAAAATGGTCGATTTCAATATTCATCCGGCAAAAAAGGAAGTCCGATTCAAGGACATTTCGTCGGTTCACCACGGAGTAAGCTCCACAGTCCGCGCGTGGCTCAAAGGCTACAGCATAAAAGAATCAAAAAACATAACCGATGAAGATTTCAACGAAAATTCCGTCGAAAATGCCAACGAAAACAAAATTTCACAGCAAAGCTTCAATTTCTCGAATCTCGTGATGGAAGCGTTCAGCGAGGACTCGAAAAATTCCGCAAGAAGATTTCCGGAAAATTCAGGAAATCTTGGCAAAGACGAAAATCTCGGCGACAAAACAAATTACAGCGATTTTGCCATCAAGAAAAATCCTGAAAATTCAATAGAAAGCGATGAAAAAAACTACGCCGACCCGTTCACAGGAAAAACGCTTTCCGCGCAGTTTGAAGCCCTGAATTTCTCTCTTCCGCGAAAAGAAAGCGTCTACAACACTTCGCACACAAGCGCAAGCAAAGAATCTCTTCTGGATTTTGACAAATTCGCTTCAAATCCGAAAATGTCGAACATTCAGATGAAAACGCTCGCCGAGCCGGAGGCACGTTCACAGCCGAGAGCGTCATTCGCTTATCTAGGGACTGTTTTCGGCACTTTTCTTCTCGCGATTTACAAGGACACGCTCTATATGATTGACCAGCACGCCGCGCACGAAAGGATAAATTTCAACAGGATAATGGCGGCAGGCGGTGAAAAGCAGAAACTTCTTGTTCCATATGAGATTCACACGGAATCAAAATCAGACGACGACTATCTTGAATCGATAAAAGGAATTCTTGAGTCATCAGGATTCGAGACAAAAAACAAGGGAAACGGACTTTGGGAGATAAGCTCGATTCCTGCGAGATTCAATTTGAGCCAGAAAGACTTGGAAGAAGCGTTGCTAAAAGACAGAAAATCCCCCGACGAGATTATTTACCATATTGCGGCGACAACGGCATGCAGAATGTCTGTAAAGGACGGCACGATTCTAGGTCCGAAAGCCGCAGAGGAGCTTGCGTGGGAAGCGCTTCACTTGAAAGACCCGCACTGCCCGCACGGCCGCCCAGTCTGGACGACTTTCACAAAGGAAGAGCTTTTCGCGCGTGTAAGGCGAACAAGGTAAACTAGATAAAAAAGCATCCTTGAAAATCCGTGTTATTTTTTGATTTTGCGAAAATCAGAAATTGGAATTTCCGCTAGTTCTTGCTGAGCAGAAATTCCACGCGGCGGTTGTATTCCTTGTTTTCGGTTTTTCCGTCGCCGTTTTTCGCTTTCACGCGCTCCTCGCTTATTCCCATGTTCACAATCTTTCTCTTCACAGACTCGGCGCGTTCGAGGGCAAGCTTTTTCTCATCAGCAGTCCATTCGTCTCCGTCAGGATTCACGTAGCCTGTAATCGTCACTTTGAGGTCTGAATATTTCTTGTCGCTCAAAATCTCGTAGACTTTGTTCACAGTCTCGTTGTTCGACTTGTTTTCCACAAGCTTCGCGCTGTTCACTTCAAAAGAAAGAGTCGGGATTTTTATGTCAACAGTTCCGTCATCATTCTCGCGCACTTCAACATTGTCAGGAACTGCCGCAGGATTCAATTCGGGGTCGTCCTCGTCAATCTTTATGATTGAAGCCTCTTCCATTTTCTTTTCAAGCTCTTCGCGTGCGCGCGCGGCTTTTTCCTTCTTTTCTTTTTCAAGAGAAAGAGCTTTTTCAGCCTTTTCACGCTCGACTCTCTCGCGTTCTTCTTCATTCTTCTGATAATCGTCTGTAGCAAGGCTTTCCGGGTCGATTTTTTCCATTGCAGATTCAGATTCTTCGCTCGGAACAGATTCAGGAATTTCAATCTCGCCAATCGATTCAAGATTCTCATCTGGCTTTTCTTCAACTAAATCGTAATTTTTTGCGGCAGGAAGAACAGGCGGATTCTCCTTTATTTTCTCGCTTTTCTCATTCTCATCGATTTTCTGAGAATCGTTTTCATTTTGAAGCGCAAGATTCTCTCCGACTTTCTCTCCATCGTCTTTTTCTGTTTTCTCGACAGGAAGCGCCGGAGCTGACGCGCTGATTTTCTCAGGCTCAGAAGGCTTTTCCTCGGCGTAAGACGGAAGCGTCTCCTGAACTTTTTCCGGGGCTTCGACAATCTCCATTTTCTCGTTTGAAACAAATTCGTCAGGATTTATAAGCTCAGGCCTCTGCTTTGCGCGAAGAGCGATTTCCTCTTCCAAAAGCCTGATAAGCTCCTCAATCTTTTCTTTCTGATTTGAGTCAGGCGAAAGCTCAAGATATTTTATGTAATTGTTTTTCGCGTCCTCAAGATGATCCATTTTAAGCTGTGCATTAGCGCGGTTAAGAACGGCCGGCGCGTAATTCTCGTCCTCTCGGAGCGCAATCGCGTAGCTTGCATCGGCACGCATATAGTTTCCCATAGCGTAGCAGGAATTTCCGGCGTTGTAGGCGAGAACTTTCCGGTCGGTGTTTTCTTTAGCAAGCCCCTGAACGCAGACTGCAAGCGACTTGTTGTAGTCTCCTGTCTGATAATAAGCGACTCCAAGATAGACATAAACGGCAGGATTCACATTTTCAGCCTCGAGAGCCTTCTCAAAATACGGAATCGCCTTTTCAGGCTCGTTCAGTGAAAAAAGCTCCTCGCCCGCCGCAAAATCCGCGTTGAAAACAACAGGAGAATCATTTTTCTTTTCTTTTCCTGATTTTTTATTCTGAATTGCGGCTTTCGCCTCCGCGCTCATCGTTTTTGAAGGCACATTCTGAGCCGGCAAAATTCCTGAAACAGCCCAAAAAAACGCGAGAAAAACAACTCGGCCAGCCTTGTGAAAATCATCAAAATCAAAAAAAATCATATTTTTGTCTCTAAATTAATATAAAAAGTTCTAAAACGAAAATCACTTTATCAGATTATCGGAATATTTTCACTTAATCCGCAAAATCTTGGAAAGACCAGAATCTTCCGAAAGTTGATAAACCGCCGTTTTTCCAATATAATTTTTAAGATACACTTTAAGATGATTTTTATTTCGGGAGATTTTTTGAGATGATTACAATTGCAATAATCGCAATACTTTTGTTTGTAATGGGAATACTTGCGTTCGTTGTAATAAAGTCAGTTGCACAGCCTAAAAAACTTGAATCCATCGACAAGCTCATAAAGCAGCAGAAATTTGCCGCCGCGGAAAGAATCGCAAAGTCGATAATCGCCAAGGACTCCCGAGATTTCAAGGCTCACTATTATCTTGGAAAAGCCTATCTTGCAGACAAAAAAAACGAGCTTGCGCTCATGGAATACAAGCTTGTCGCGCAGAACGCGATTTTCGGGAAGGACATTCCAGAAGTCGATTTCCGCCATCAGCTTTCCTCGCTTTATCTAAAATTCAACCAGACAGACGACGCTTTAAAGGAATTTCTTCTTTTGACAAAGCTCGAGCCTACAAACGCCGAGAACTATTACAACTGCGGAAAGCTCTACGACCAGAAAAACCGCGCGGACATGGCTTTAGGCTTCTACCAGAAAGCGATAAAATTCAACAGAAAGCACGTGAAGGCTCACGCCGCAATGGGACTCACGCTTTACCGCTCAAAGCAGTTTGCGGAGGCTAAAAAAGAAATCGACATCGCGCTGCAGCTAAGTCCTGAAACATATTCTTCATATTATTATCTTGGAAAAATCTACAAGGAAAGCAAGGATTACTCTTCCGCTGTGAAAGCGTTTGAGAAAGCTCTGCGCGACCCGGAATTCAGGCAGCGCGCGCTTATCGAACGCGGCTCATGCTATATGCTCGCAGGCGCGGTTGACAATGCCTTGTCAGAATTTATGACTGCGGTAAAAGCCTCAAAAGACGAGAAATCTCAGGAGACGCTTTATGCGCGCTATTTTCTCGCGGCGTGCTACGAGAAAACGAGAAAAATCGACAAGGCAATCGAGCAGTGGCAGATTATCTACCAGCAAAATCATTCGTTCAGAGACGTGAGCGCGAAGCTCTCAGAATACAGAGACTTGGAGGCAAACGACTCATTAAAAGAATTCCTCACCTGCTCAAATCAGGAATTTGAGGAAATCTGCAAAAAAGCCGCCCTCACAGGATTCAGCATGGAATCGCAGAAAATAGAGGAGAAAAAATGGGGCGTTCAGATGGTCGCGATTGAAAAGAAAAAGGACGACTGGATGAACGTGAGAAAGCAGCTTTTCCTGCTTGATTTCTACCGCGACACAGAGCCGATTGAAGATACCGAAATCCGCCGTGTGCTGGAGCTTGCAAAGTCGCTCAACTGCACAAAAGCGTACGCAATCACAAGCACAGGATTCACAAGCTCCGCTTCAGGATTCGCTGAAAACCGCCCGATAGAGCTTGTCGGAAAGGAAAAGCTCGAGGCGATTCTTCAAAAGGCGGGAATCTAGCCAAATGAAATTTCTTTGCGTTTCCGACCAGATTGACCCGCTTGTCTACAGCAGCCAGATAAAAGAACGATTCAAGGACATTGACGCGGTTCTTTGCGCGGGCGATCTTCCGATGGACTACATTGACTACATCGTCTCGTCGCTTAACAAGCCGGCTTATTTTGTCTTCGGAAACCACAATCTCACGGAATTTTCGTATTATCACAAGATAAAGCAGCACAAGGGAGCGCACCCGACATTCACGCACGAGTACACAGCCTACGACTACAGCATGAACCACGGCGCGACCTACGCAGGATTCAAAGTCCTTAAAAACAAAATCCTAAAAGTCAGATACAACAAAAAGGAGACTCCGCTTCTGATTGCAGGAGCTTCGGGCTCAATCAGATACAACAACGGGCTTAGCCAGTACACAAATTTCCAGATGCTCGTAAAGCTCCTTAAAATGTCGCCTGCCCTTTTCCTGAACAAGATCAGATACGGAAGGTACTGCGACATTTTTCTCACGCACGCCTCTCCGCGGCACATTCACGACAAGGAAGACACTTGCCACAAGGGATTTGAATGTTTCAACTGGTTCATAAAAAACTTCAAGCCGAAATATCTTGTCCACGGACACATTCACCTTTACGATATGAACACGCCGAGAATCACAGTCTCGCACAGAACAACAGTCATCAATGCGTACAGCTATGTAATCATTGATTTGGATTACGAAAACGACGGCGCACAACCATCAGGAGAATCTTAATTTATGGAAAACACAATGCTGTCATCAGAAACAGAAGATGATTTCTCAAAGGCGCGGCACAAGGCACTTTTCAACGAAGTCCAGCATTTCTTGAATCCTGACGAGGCCACGCTAATTTCGTTCTCGGACATAAAAAAACTCTTGAAGCCAGCAAATGAGACCTACGAGGGAATGAAAGTTGTTCCCGTAAAACTGATTGTAGGCTCGGAAGGCCGCTATCAGGATTTCGACAACCGATTTTTCCCGAAAAACATTCACTTGAAAACACGCTGGGAACATATCGACATGGCCCACATCAACGACATTCCGCTTCCTCCGATTTCGCTCTACGAGCTTGGCGGTCTTTACTTTGTGCGCGACGGAAACCATAGGGTCTCGGTCGCAAAGACAAAGGGAATCGAGTTCATCGACGCGGAAGTTGTTAGCCTTCAAAGCGAGATAAAGCTCCGCCCGGGCGACTCCCTCAAAAAGATGACAAAGCAGGTAATCGAGTACGAAAAGCGCGTTTTCTACAGCGAGACAGGATTCGGAGACGTGACGGACTACTGGAGTCTCGACTTCTCAGTTCCAGGCCAGTACGACGTAATCTACAACCACATTCTGACCCACAAATACTACATAAATATGAACAAAACCGAGGAAATCGGTATGGACAAGGCGATTATGTCATGGTTTTTGACCGTCTATCTGCCGACAATAAAAACAATCGACAAATATCACATAATGCGGTATTTCAAGGGAAGGACAAAGAGCGACCTTTACGTCTGGGTCATAAAATACTGGGATGAAATCAAGCAGAAATACGGCTCGGCTTTCACTCTTGACGACATCGCAGGCTCTTTCTTGAAGAAATTCCGTCCAAGATTTTCATTCAGAATTCTGAACAGGCTCAAGGGGCTTCTTTTCAAGAAAAAAATCGAGAAGCTGAAAACTTGACGGCTGGATATTTCGATGTTAGAATAATCGAAATAATAATATTTCATTAAAAAAATGGAGAAGAGATTTTGACTTCTGAAGCAGTTTCTTATATTCCGCTTTTTGGAACCGCAGGAGTTGCGGTCATAATCGGAATTCTGATTACAATCATCAAAATCCGAAACACAGCAAAAGTAAGCTTTATTTCATATTTTGCCCTTGCTGTGATGATTTTCGCCTGCCTTTACACAATCTACCACCCGGGAATGTTGATTTTCGCGCTTTTCATTCTTCTAGCGTCAGTCCTTCTGATTCCTTACTGCGTAATGCTCGCTTTTGGAAAACCGAAAGAAAAAGAAAAGAACGCCGAGGAAGAAAAAGCCGAAGAGACAGAAAAAGAGGTCGTTGTTGAAGACATCAAGGCTGACTCGATTGACCTTATCGAAAAAGGCCGTTCTTTTGTAACGCTTGCGGCCGACTCATTCTCAGACAAAAACGGAATGCAGAAAGTCTTGGACAGCATAAACACAACCTGCTCTGCAATAACAAAGGCTGACGGCGGCGCAGTTCTTATGGTCGATGAGTTTGACGACCTGATTTCAGTGAAATCTTTCAACGGCGATTTCCCGCCTCCATATAGACTTCCAGACGACTTGCCGCACAAGCCGCTCAGAGTTTCCACGAGCTTTAAATATGCGCAGTTTCCGCTTAGAGACAACATTTTTGGCGAGATTGCCACGGCCGGACGCGCAGAGCTTATTTCAGAGCCGAAACTTGACGACAGAATCATTGAGAACGCTCCGGAAGATTTCCTGAAGCTTGGAAGCTATATTTTTATTCCTTTAAGGCTTCGGGGAAGAGATATTGTAATTGGGCTTCTCGCCCTTTCTCGCAATCCGGGAAAAGAGCCTTTCACAGAGCAGGAATTCGGCTGGGCGCAAACTTTGGCAGGATTTGCAGAGTCAGCATTGAAGACGCTTTTGAGCTTCAAACAGTACACAGACGAGCAGGAGCTTACAAAGGAAACAAACATCGCGACAAATCTTCAGACAACTTTGCTTCCTAAAAAAGTCCTTCCGATTCCGGGAGTTTCATTCGGCTCATATTCTGAGCATACATCGGGCGTTTGTTCAGACGTTTACGATGTAATTCCGGCAAGGGCAGACAGAGTCTCGTTTGTTCTTATGGACATCGCTGGAAAAGGAATGAATTCTCTTCTCGTCATCACGATGATAAGGGCAATGCTTCATCTTATTGTGAACACAACGCAGACAGCAGGAACAATCCTAAGCTGGGCAAACCGCGGAATCTGTGGAGAAGCGAACTTTGACCATTTCGGCTCGGTCGCGCTCATAAACTACGACCCTTCAAAACGCAGAATTCAGCTTGCAACAGGCGGAAGCATTCCAGTTTTGAGATACAATGCCGCAAAACAGGCAGTCGAGAAAGTTTCTTCAGCCTGCGAGCCGATTGGCGTTGAAAAAACGACATCTTACAAAGATATTGAGTTTACAGTCAGCAAAGGTGATATTATAATATGCTATACAGACGGTCTTGTTGAAGCCTTGAACACAGAGGGAAAACAATATTCCGTTGGAAATTTAACAAACTTGGTCAAGGCAAATTCCAGTCTTTCCGGCAAAGAGCTTGCAAACCTTGTAAAAACAGACATTAAGAAGTTTATTGGGAATGAAGCGCTGCATGATGACCAATCGCTTCTTGTATTGAAAATTCAGTAATTAAAGGGGTTTTATTTATGGAACTGAAAATTCGAAAAAACGGCGAAGTTTATATCATAGATGTAAACGGCGAAATGGATCTTTACAACTCCTATAAACTAAAGGAACTCGTCATGAAAATGCTTGAGAAGAATGTAAAGAGTTTCATCATCAATCTTGAACAGGTAGACTACATCGACTCGTCTGGAATCGGTGCGCTTATTTACATCTGCTCAACAATCAAAAAGATGAACTTGAAACTCGCAATCGCTTGCATTCATGGTTCTGTAAAAAAAGTTATCGAGTTGACAAAATTGATGGGCTACTTCCCTATCGCGAACAGCGTGGAAGAAGGTCTTCTCATGGTGAACGAGTAAAAAAAAGGTAAAAAGGAGAAGTCAAAATGGAACAGATTAAAGAATTGCGTGCAGACGGCAACGACCCTTTGTTCGATACAACAAACATGCTGTACAAAGAATTTCCGTCAGATTTTCGTCAGATTCGCTACTTCACACTTTTAATTGTTCAGTCAGCGCCTCTTGAAATCAAGGAGATTAACCTTCTTGAGCAGCAGATTTCCGAAGTCATCAAGAATGCTGTAAAACACGGAAACAACTGCGACATCAACAAGAAAGTAAAAGTCTGGTACTCTTTCAGCCCGTCTCATGCGCATCTTATTGTTCAGGATGAAGGCGAAGGATTCAAAGACCTTGAAAAATGGAACGAATTCAACAGAAAGAGACTTGAGGCTCTTCATAATTCTGACTTTGAGCAGCTTGCGAACTACGTTTCATTCAGAACAAAGCAGTCAGATGACCAGGACGGCGGAAACGCTCTTTTCGCAGCTCTTGAATACTGGAACGGCGGATTTGTCTACAACGACAAGCGCAATGGAGTTGCAATGCTCAAGCGTTTCCAGAAAAAACATCTCGGTGTTGCAGTTGAAGAGTAGTTTTTAGATTTTTGGAAAAACAGACAAAAACGGCTGGCGTTCTTTTTTAGATAATTAAGAACGACAGCCGTTTTTTTTCATTCCCGAAATTTTTATTTTTTACTTTGCTTTTCCAAGAGATTTCAGGACTTCAAGCGTCTCGTCGGCGGTTTTCTCCCAGCTGAATCTCTTTGCCCATTCAAGCCCTTCTACTATTAACTTTTTTCTTAACTTTTTGTCTGTGGCAATTTTTTCCATCGCGTCGGCCATTTCTTCAAGGTTTGTGCTGTCAAAAAAGATCGCTTTTTCACAGGCCACCTCGCTTAAAGCCCCGGCTTTCGAGCAGGCAACAGGAACACCGGTCGCCATCGCTTCAAGAACTGGAAGCCCTACCCCTTCAATTTCAGACGGAAAAAGGCAGGCTTCAGCTCCGGAATAAAGAGCGGGAAAAGTCTCATGCGGAAAATATCCTGTAAGAAAAATATCGCACGCAAATTCTGCCTCGAGAGCAGTTTTTTTCACCTCCGCAAAATTCGCGCCCTCGCTTCCAGCCAAAACAAGACGGTGCGGAAGCCCAGTTCTCTTCTTGAAAATATCAAAAGCCTTTATCAGCTCCGAGTGCCTCTTAAAAGGCGACGACATCGTTGAAGAATAAATAAAATAAGGCCGCTTGACAGAAAACGGATTTATCTCGACAAAATCGTTCGGAAACATATCTGTCTGATAGAACATCGAATGGTCGATTCCGTTATGAATCACGACAATTTTTTCCTGCTTTATTCCGATTTTCTTCAAATCTTTCTTGATAAAATTGCTCGCGGCGATTATCTTGTCAACTTTTTTCAGCCCATGCTTCAATGAAATCCGCTCCCAGAAATTCTTCGAGGCGAAAAGATTCTGCACAATATCGTTCACAACAGCGACAGAAGGAATCTTAAAATTACACGGCAAAACGTTCGCGGCAGCCGGAAAAAGCATCGCGTCGTATTTCTGCTTTTTTCCAAAATGATTGCAAAGAAATCTGTGCCAAAATTTTTCCGCTTTTTCATTGTCAGGAAGAATAACCGACTCAAAAGCAAGGTTGTTCTCGCGCGCGTAAGTGTAGCGGTCGATTTCCGCGCCGAAAAGCTCGAACGTGATTTCATCTGTATTCTTGAATTTCTGGACAAGAGAGGAAAAATAAGAGCCGATTCCCGAGCGGCCGTGTCCACATTCAAAAGTGTCGATACCAATTTTCATTCGGCTATTGTAGCAAGTTTTAATTTTCCGTGCTATAGTAGCGTTTATGGACAAAGCAAAATCATTTTCAGAACTAAAAATCAGCGAGAAATATATCGAAAATTTGAAATCACACGAAATCACAGAGCCGACAGCAGTTCAGTCGCAGGCAATTCCTGAAATTTTGGAAGGAAAAAGCCTTTTGTTTCAAAGCGAGACCGGAACTGGAAAAACGCTCGCATACCTTCTTCCTCTTCTGGAAAAAATTGAAAAGCAGGAAAATCCTAGAAGAGAAGCGAGAATCGTGATTATCGCCCCGACAATCGAGCTTGCATCTCAGATAAAGTCGCAGGTTCAGATGACGACAGACTCAAAAGCGGCACTTCTAGTTGGAGGCGCGCCGATAAAAAGGCAAATTGAGCTTTTAAAAGAAAAGCCCCTTATTGTGATTGGCGGACCTGCCAGGCTTCTTGAGCTTTTTCATCTGAAAAAACTTCGGCTTGACGGCGTTCAGGCCGTTGTACTTGACGAGGCAGACCGTCTGATTTCGCCTGAAATCAGAGACGACACGCTCGACTTGATAAACGCGATGAAAAAGGATGTTCAGCTGATTGCGGCAAGCGCGACAATAACAGGCTCGACTCAAAAAATCTTGCAGGAGACGCGGGTAAAGAAAAACGGAGCGACAGAAAGCGACATTGAAACGCTTTTTCTTCCGCCGGAAGATGTATTGCGGAAAAGAATCACGCACTACGCGCTTTTTGCGGAGACAAGAGACAAAATCGACACGCTCAGAAAATATCTCGTTGCGGAAAAGCCTCCGAAAGCTCTTGTTTTCACGTCCAAGCTCGACCAAGTTGCGAACATTGTCGCAAAGTTAAGATACAAAAATATCGACTGCTTCGGGCTTACAGCGAAAATGGACAAAACAGACAGAAAATCGACAATCGACAGGTTCAGAAGCGGAAAGATAAAGCTTCTAGTCACAAGCGATTTGGCGAGCCGTGGCCTTGACATTCCGAATATCACGCACATAATCCAAATGGATTTGCCATCAGACGAAGACTTTTTTGTTCACAGAGCCGGAAGAACTGCGCGTGCCGGAAAAACTGGAACAAACATGGTTATCGGAGACGCGTATGAGATGAGAAAATACGCCGCTCTTGAAAAAAAACTCAAACTTGTCGTCTATCCTAGAATTTTGTACAAAGGAAAGCTCGCAGACCCGAACGAGATTCAGCAGAATAAGAATCTAGACAGCAAAGAACAATAAATTTTCCGCCGGTTCAGAGAGAAAAACTGAGCCGGCTTTTTCATTTTTTATGTCTAATTGAAACGCTGGAAAGTTATTATTATAATAGTAAGACATCTAAAAATGAGGTTTCCTTGTGTTCTTAAAATATCTTGACATTTTCGGATTCAAATCTTTTGCCGACAAAACCCACATCGAATTTGCAGACGGAATCACCGCCCTTTTGGGACCGAACGGCTGTGGAAAAAGCAACGTTGTTGACGCTGTAAAATGGGTTCTCGCAGAAAACAAGGCAAAAAATCTCCGCGCGGACACAATGGAATCGGTAATCTTCAACGGAACTGAAACCCGTCCGCCGCTCAACATTGCGGAAGTTACGCTCACAATCTCGAATGAGAACGGACTTTTGCCGCTCGAAGATTCTGAAATCGCAATCAAGCGAAGGCTTTACCGCTCAGGCGAATCTGAATATTACATCAACAACCGACAAGTCGGCCCGACAGAAATCAGACGGCTTTTCATGGACACTGGAGTCGGAAAAGCGGCCTATTCTGTAATGGAGCAGGGAAAAATCGACCAGATTTTGTCTTCAAAGCCGGAGGACAGACGCTATCTTTTTGAGGAAGCGGCAGGAATCTCGCGCTCAAAGGCGGAAGTTCTCGAGGCGGAACGCGAGCTTGAGAGGACAAGGCAGAATCTCGCACAGATTGAAGTCGCGCTCTCTGAAAACAAGCGAAGCTACGAGACTTTGAAAAGCCAGAGCGAAAAAACGACAAAATACAGAAAATTAAAGGAAGACATTTTCAACTACGAGCTTGACATTCAGCTTTTGAAGCTAAAGGATTTTGTCCAAACGCAGGCACGCGCAACGCAAAACAAGGAAGAAATCGCGTCAAAAAGAAATGCAGTTCAGGCTGAAATCGACGAAATCTTGAACACGCTCACCGAAAACTCGGACAAAATCAAAGAGCTTCAGTCAAAAATGGGCGAAATGCAGATGGAGCTTGTGAAAATCCAGACCGAAAAGACAAACAAGCTCGACCAGCAGAAAATTTTGAACGAGCAGGCGCGCTCAATCCGCGAGAAAATCGGAACTCTTGAGCTAAAACAGCGTTCAATTCAAGAAAGAATCGACGACTTGAACGATGAAATCGGCGAGCAGGACGCGGACTTGCACTCAAAGTCAAAGCAGCTTGACGATGTACGGAAAAATATCACAAGCTTTACAGACAACATCGCAGTCTCGCAAAGCCAAATCACAGAAAACGACAAAAAAGCCGACGAAGGCGAAAATGAAATTCTTTCGCTTGACCAGGAACGCGCAAATTTCCAGAAACAGCTCGAGTCAATCACCGAGGACATTGTGACGGAACTCGACGCAAAGCTCAAAGATTCAGGATTCTCGTCTGCGGCAAGCAAGCAGGCAAAAGAAGAGCTTGACGAGAAAGTCAGCAAGCTGAAAATCTTCGCGGAAGGCCGGCGGAACATCTTCGCGGACTACGCTTCGCTAAAAGGACATTCCGAAAGCGAAAGCGAGACTTTTTCAAAAGATGCAATCAAGGCTTTGGACGAGGTTGTGAATCTGGTCGGAGAAATTCAGAATTCTGTTGAGACTTATTCAAAAACAGTTCCGGCATTTATCGATGATTTTTTGTCTCCTGAGGGAATCATCACAAAAAAAAGAAGCATCGACCGCGCAATCTCCGAGAATATGCAGAAAATCGCGACAATCCGGGAAAGAATCAGCGGCTATAAGGCGGAAAACACAAATCTCATCTCGAAAATCAACGAGTACAAGGAGACTTTGGGAAAACTCCGCGTAAGCGAAGCGCAGATGCAGCAGCAGATTTTCAACGCGAAGCAGACCGCTGAGCTTTTAAAGCGAAATCTTACAAGCGAGCAGAATTCGCTCAAGCAGAACGAGGAAGAGCTTTACAACGAGCAGCGGAACCAGGAAGACTTGGACGAGCGTGTTGAAGACCTGCAGAGCGCGCTTTCAGTGATTGAAAAGCGCGGCCAGGAATGCGCAGACAAGATGAACGAGCTTGACACAGAAATCAAGCAGCGAAACACAAGCGATTCCGGCAAGAAAAACGCGCTTGAAAAAAAACGCGAGGAGCAGCAAAAATATCAGGCGCAGTACGAAAAGCTCACGCTCGACCTCGTGACAAGCGAAAACGACATCAGAAACATAAAGCAGAATTTTCAGGAGACGCACAGCCGCGACTTGATGGAATTTGAAGAGAGAATGTACAAAATCACAGTTCCGTCGCCTGTTCTCCGTGAAAAACTTTCGGAAGCTAGAAAATCTCTCGCCGACTTGGGACAAGTGAACCTGATGGCGCCAGAGCAGTTTACCGAACAGAAAGAACGATACGAAAAGCTCCAGTCGAGCTACGACGACACAAACAAGTCTCTCGAGAATCTTCTTCGCGTTTCTGAGGAAATCAAGTCAAAATCGACAGAAATGTTTGTTTCAACCTACAACAAAATCAAGAAAAATTTCCACAATATGTTCCGAAGACTTTTCGGAGGCGGACGAGGAGAGCTTCGCCTGACCGACCCTCAGAATGTTCTGACATCTGGAGTTGACATTTACGCAGAGCCTCCTGGAAAAAAGCTCCAGAACATCGCGCTTTTGTCCGGCGGCGAAAAGACAATGACAGCCGTCGCGCTTTTGTTTGCGACTTATCAAGTCCGGCCTTCTCCGTTCTGTCTTCTTGACGAGATTGACGCGGCTCTTGACGACAAAAACGTTACAAGCCTCGTTGCGGCTTTAAGGCAGTTCGCAAAGCTTTCCCAGTACATCGTAATCACCCACAACAAAAAAACTGTTATGGGCGCAAGCACAATGCTCGGAGTTACGATGCAGGAATCAGGCGTGAGCAAAATCATCCAGATTCGTCTTGATGAGGACATCGACAAAATTCCTTCTTATGACGAGAAGGACGACTTTGTTGATGAGGATGTCGCGCCGGAGGAAAATGTCGTGATTCCGCCGCGGCCGCCAAAGCGGATTCACAATCCTGACGGAACTGTAACCGACCCGGTTATTGTCCAGCACGAAAAAGAAGTAAAAGAGCAGAAGCGTCTTGAACGCGAAAAAGCGAAAGCTGAAAAGGAAGCGGCAAAACTTGCATCTGAGAAGCAGGCGAATCAAGAGGATTCTGCTTCAGGCGAAAAAGAATCTGAGAACGCGGAACTTTAGTCGGCGAAAAAAACAGAAAGGACGGCGAAAAAATGAATTTTGATGAAATAAAAGACGCTATAAGCGATTTTTCACCGCGCGATTTTGCGCAGAAAAAGCCGTTCACGTTCGCCTTAATTTGCTTTCTGATGGCTTTGTTCATCGCGGGGCTTGCCGTGCTTCTGATTCAGACTTCGCCGGAAAAAAAATCCGAGACCGCCGCGCCAGAGCATTTTGAGGCAGACGCTCCAATCCTGATTCCAGACGCGCCGCAGATTGAAAAAGATTACTATCCTTCGAGAATAACTGAAAACCAGTGGCAAAAAGATGAAGTTGACAAGTGGTTCACCTATCCTGACGAAGACGTTATGAAAGACTTGGCTGAATCAAACGACAAAATTGTCAAAGACATTATAGGAGCTGCACCTTGATAAAAAAACATTTTCTTGTTTTCGCTGCGATTGCGGCAATTTTCACAGTTTCATGCGCCTCAACACCGACTTCCGTGCAAAAAGGAGATGCGATTCAGAATCTTGAAGAAAAATCGGAAGATTCAGATTCGATTTTAAAAAACAACGATAATAAAAATTCCGAAACAGAAAACAATCCGCAAAATGATTTTCAGGCAACCGAGGAAAACGTAAAATCTGGCGAAAACGAATTTGAAAAAGTTGCAGAAGAAGACTTGCCTTTTGAAAAGCAAAGCGAGAACGCACCGCTGGAAGCAGAGCCGAAAATTTTCGCTGAACCTAATGTGATTGACATTTCAGAAGAGCCAGAATTCTTTGAAGAAAATCAGGCAAATTCTGAAAACGAAAGCGAAAACAAAAATCCGCAAAACGAAGAATCGGAAATCGAAAAACCTGGAGAAAATTCCGCAGAATCTGCACAAGCTGCAGCACAAGCTGCAAATGCAAACGAAAACAAAAATTCTGATGAAACAAGCGCAACAATAACAGAAGAAACTTCTGAAACAGACCAAGATTCAAATGGAACAGGCAACGAGAATAACGGAGCTGAAACTGCCATAAAAGAAGATTCGGAAGCAGAAAATCAAAAATCAGGCGAAAATAAAGATTTGCCTTCGTCTGAAAAACAAGCAGATGAAGAAAAACCGGGGCAAAATTCGGATTCTGAAAAAATCGTTCCGTCAAGAAAAGTCACGATAAAGCGGAATCAGAATCTTTGCGTTGTTTATCCAGGAAACGGCTGGATTTACATCGGCGAGGAAAAAACGCCTGCCCTGCTCACCTATTTTGGACGCATGACTGATTCTTCAAGAACAACTTTCACACTGCGTTCAGGCAACGCGGGCGAGACTTTTCTGCATTTTTACAAAAACGACGCGCTCACAGGAAAAACAATCGATGACTATCTTCTGGTGACTGTTGAAGACAAAATCGCAAGTCCGGAAGAAAAAACGATTGCTCCGTCATACGCAGAGATTGTTCCGCCGCAGTTCCAGAAAAGACAGAATGGAATTTCGATTAAAAATGAAAAAACTGACATCAAAAACGATGAATTCGAAAACTCATCAGCCTCAGACAAAAATCAGATTCTAAAAGACAACAAGACAAACGCACAGGAATCTGAAAATCTGGAAAATGGAAATTCAGGCGAAAAATCGTATATACAAAATCCGAGAGAAAACAGAGAAAATCAGAATTTTTTGAGCAACGATGTGAAAACGCTTGTCTCAACGCCAGAAAATCAGCCTCCGCAAAAAAACGCGACTTCAAGCGTCAGCGGAAATCTTTATCAAAATCAAAAAAATGATTCAAAAAAATCAAATCCTAGAGACGAGAATTCTTCACTTTCAAACGAAAACGAGACGCAGGAAAATTTCGTTTTGGAGCCGGAAGTTCAAATGGCAGACGAGGAAAACGAATCGGGCGAGGAGCTTCTTGAAAAGGCAAAATCGCTTTTTGACGAGAAAAAATACGCGGAATCGCTTGAATTCTGCCTTGACTGCATAAACAGCTCAAACGAGAACCTTGACGGGGCTTACTATCTTTTGGGGCAGATTTACGAGGCTGAATCTCCTGTGAAAAACATAAGAAACGCCCTTGACGCTTACACAGAAGTCACAAAAAACTTTCCGCTAAGCAAACTCTGGCAAAAAGCGAAAGAGCGGAGCGTCTATCTCAAAAGATTCTACATCGACATAAGATAAATTTACACAAAATGGATTTTTCGCCTGAAAAAAACAGACAAAAACACGAAAAAAATCGCAACAAGCACAAAAATAAAATTGGAGGTTTCTAATGAAAAAAACACTTGAAATCGGGCTTGCGCTCTTGCTTGCTTTGGCTTTTTCATCCTGCTCGGTAAAGCAGATGAGCTATGCACAGAGGACAGTTGAAGTTTCAGGAACTGGAACCGTAACGATTGAAGCCGACACAGCGACAATCCGGGCGGCAGTTGTGACACGCGCGAATGACGTTCAGGAGGCGGCATCGCAGAACGCGGAAAAAATGAATGCGATTCAGTCCGCGCTGAAAGAAAACGGAATCAAGGCGGAAGACATCTCCACGGAAAATTTCTACGTTTATCAGGAGACAAAATACAATTCTAAAACGCAGGAAAGCGTTCCCGGAGACTACAAAGTCACAAACCAGATTATCGTTTCTGTAAAAGACATCACAAAAATCGGGAAAACTGTCGATGTCTGCCTGAAAAACGGCGCGAATTCGCTCTCTTCAATCACTTACGGAGTCACAAACCCTGAAACTGCGGAAAAACAGGCAAGAACGCTCGCAATCAAGCAGGCGGAATCAAACGCGAATCTTCTTGCAGGAGCAAGCGGAGCCGAGCTTGGACGCGTTCTCCAGATTAAGGAGACTTCACGGCCGCTTCCAGTCAACAATTATATGAAAGCAATGGCGGCATCTGACGCTGCGGTGGAGGAATCTTTCTCAAACGAGCAGGCGACGACAATCTCAAACGCCAAAAGCGTGATTACCGTAAATGTAAATGCGGTTTATCAGTTGCGGTAAATATTTCAAAAGACTAAAATACAAAAAGAGGATATTAAAATGCTTGACTACAGATTTATCAAAGAACATCTTGATGAAGTAAAAAAGAATATTTCAGACAGAAATATGGTCGCAGATGCGGACTTGGTTGTAAAACTTTTTGACGAGCGCACAGCTCTTACAACAAAGCTCCAGACTTTGCAGCAGCAGAGAAATGACAACGCAAAGTCAATGAAACAGAAGCTCGATGCAGAGACACGCGCAAAATACGTTGAGGAAGGAAAGAAAATCAAGGAAGATGTCGCAAAAGCTGAAAAAGAGCTTGCGGAAGTTGAAGAGCGGCTTGATGTTGAAGGAAGAAAAATTCCTAATATGCACCACCCTGACACTCCAATCGGAAAGCTTGACACAGAAAACCTTGAAGTAAAAAAAGTCGGAACTCCAAGAAAATTCGATTTTCAGCCGAAAGACCATGTTCAGCTTGGTGAAGAGCTTGGAATCTTGGATTTTGAGCGCGGAACAAAGGTTTCAGGCCCGAAATTCTACTATCTTAAAAATGAGGCTGTTTTCCTCGAGGAAGCGCTCATCATGTACGCCTTGAATATTTTGAGGAAGCACGGATTCACACACTTTATCACGCCTGATGTTGCAAAGCAGGAAATTCTGCAGGGAATCGGCTTCAATCCGCGAGGAAACGAGTCCAACGTTTACTGCATCGAGGACGAGGGAACTTGCCTTGTCGCTACTGCTGAAATCACGCTCGGCGGCTATCATTCAGGAGAAATCTTGGACAAGTCTGCCCTCCCGCTTTTCTACTGCGGACTTTCACACTGCTTCAGACGCGAGGCAGGCGGCGCAGGCCAGTTCTCAAAGGGACTTTACCGCGTTCATCAGTTCGACAAAGTTGAAATGTTCGTTTATTGTCTTCCTGACCAGTCAAACGAGCTTCATGAAAAGCTCCGCCTTATCGAAGAGGAAATTTTCACAGGACTTGGAATTCCGTTCCATGTTGTTGACACTTGCACAGGCGACTTGGGCGCTCCAGCGTATAGAAAATGGGACTTGGAAGCGTGGATGCCAGGACGTGCGAACGCAGATCATCCTGAAGGCGACTACGGCGAAGTCACATCAACTTCAAACTGCACAGACTATCAGGCACGCCGCTTGAACGTGAAATACCACGATGACGATGGAAAAAACAAGTATGTCCACATGCTCAACGGAACTGCAATCGCTGTAGGCCGCGCAATGCTCGCAATTTTGGAGAACTACCAGAATGCGGACGGCTCAGTGACAATTCCTGAGGCTCTCGTTCCTTACTGCGGGTTCGACAAAATCGAGCCTAAAAAAGACTTCAAAGACCCGGTTTATCACCCAGCAAAAAAATAATTTCAATAAAAAATACAACGAAAGGATTTTAGATGACAGGTTTTGACAGCAAATTCTCAAAAGCGATTTTTTTCATCTTGCTTTTCTTTGCGATTGTGCTTCTCTGCGCAGTCCTCAAAGTTATGGATTCGTTCTTCAAGCCTGTCATCCTTTCGGTTCTTCTCTCATTCGCTTTTTATCCTTCAATAAAGCGGCTGAATGTCGTGCTGAAGTTTCCGTGGTGGCTTGCCACAGTAATCGTCTACTTTTTTTCTCTGATTGTCGTTTTTCTTGCGATAAATCTCGTTACAGCAAGCTTCAAGTCGATTGTAGATGCGATTCCGCGCTATCAGGAAAGATTTCAGAACATTCAGAACGCAGTCAGAATCGCTATTGAGTCGCATCCAGACTCGAAATTTTATGCGATTCTCAATTTTGACAAGGATGAGTCGCTTTTTGAGAATCTTAACAACACTTTCAACATTCTTGAATACATTCAGCGGCTTGCGGTCGGATTCACAAGCTCAGTAGTGAGCTTTATGAAGACTTTTTTTCTTGTAGTGCTGCTTTCCGTCTTTTTTCTCGCCGAGCTGAAGATGATGCGCACAAAAATAAGCCTCGCTTTCAACTCGGAAGACAAGACTCGAGTCTACAAAATGGTCCAGAACATAATCGCCGATGTTACGCACTTTATATCGATAAAATTCGTGATTTCGTTCTTCACAGGATTTCTCGTCTTTCTGCTCTGCTTTTTTATGAATCTTGACTTTCCGCTTGTCTGGGCGTTTATCGCATTCTGCCTGAATTTCATTCCGACATTCGGCTCAATAATCTCATGCGCAGTCACAACGCTTTTCGCGCTGATTCAGTTCTATCCGTCAATTTTCACGGTGTTTGTCGTCGCGTTCTTTATGGTTCTGATAAATTTTGTTCTCGGAAACGTGATTGAGCCGAAAATCGAGGGAAAAAATCTTGGAATTTCACCGTTTGTGATTCTCGTGAGCCTGTCATTTTTCGGCTGGATCTGGGGAATTTTGGGAATGTTCCTCGCCGTGCCTTTCATGGTGATAGTAAAAATTGTCTGCGAGAACATCTCGTACTTAAAGCCGATTGCAGTTTTTATCGGAAGCAAGTCCTGACAGATTTTTTGAAATTTTAAGAAAAAACGCTAGCGGCTCATCATCTCGCCTAAAAAACGCTTGTCTTCCGCTTTTATCTCCGAAATCAAGGCGAAAGCGCAAAGCCTCGTTCCCTCCTGATTTGAAAAAACATCTTCCACTGTAAAAACCAAATCGACAACGCGCTTTTTCAATGGCGGCGGAAGCGGAAACGAAAGCGAAAAGCTGTAGCTTTTTCCGTCCGACAAAATCATATCTTCCTTTTCAGATGCGAACAAGACTCTCTCGTCGTCAAGATAAATCAGCGCGGGCGTTTTTTTTCTGCCCTGAATCGCTTCAATTCCGTTTTTTTTATCACGGAGAAGATATTTTCCGGCTTGAATCAGGAAAAGCCCGTTTCCAAAAGATTTTTTGTCTTTTTTAGACTCTAAAAAAAGCTTTGAAATCCAGATTTTTATCCTTGAATTTAAATCCTCATCGGAAGAATCAAATTTCGGGGTGGCAAAAAGCTTAAAATCATCATCGAAAGTGCAATTTATCGGAATATTTCTTTTTCCAGACGATTTTCCAAGCGCGCCGCAGTCATAAAAAATCACCGCTGAAATTTCGCCTGAATTTTCACTTTTTTCTTCTACTGAATAGAAATCATCAGGAAGAACGACAAAGAAAGAATTCTCGCGTGAGGCGATTTTCGACGCAAAGCAAAGACCAAGAGAATTAAAGTAAAAGCTGACAAGAATTTTCTTTTTTAGAAAAGGCTTTAAAAGCAGTTCGGAGACATTGCCGCTTTCAGCAGCGCAAATTTTCAAGAGATGATTTTCAACGTATTTTTTCTGATTTTGAATATCAGTGAAAATTCTCACAGAATTTTCGGATTTTTCATTTTCCGAATCGCCTTCAGCAAATTCCGAAATTTCAAGCTCGCGTTTTTCGTCAGCAAGATATTTTTTTATAAAATCGCTTTCGATTCCTGAAAATTTCTGCCGGCTCATTTTTTGCTCTCCGTTTTCAAAGAAGTTTCGCTTTTTGGGGCATTTTTTATCTTTGAGATTTGAATCTGGTCAAGAAGCCATTTTGAGCTTTCAAGAGTCCAGTAAGTTTCAAGCGAAAGGATTTTTTCATGCGAAAAAAGAATCAGCGGAACTTCATAATTCACACCGTCAATAAAAGGCTCCCCGATTTTATAGGAATCAAAAAATTCTTTCTCGATTTTATCAGGTTTTTCAAGATTTCCAGAATAGACTTTGGAATTCTCATTTTTGAGTTCGTCCGAAATTTTGGCAGGATTTTCATTTTTATCTTCTGAATCAAAAAAAACCGCGTATTCAGGAAGATTTTCATTCAAATCATAGGAAAAAAGCGCGAGATTGTACAAAGACTCATTTCTTGAAAACGATAAAAGATTTTCATTCTTAGAAAAAGCCTCACAGAATGATGAAATTGCAGACTTCAAATTAAGAGGAACAAGCCTTGTGTCAAGCGAGCCGAAATCTGCAAGCGACGGAAAAATCTCCTCAGCCTGATTTTTCGCCGCAGAAACCGAAAGCACTGATTTTCTGACCTTGTTTCCAAGTCCGTCCGGCGTTTTTAGCTTTCCTGAAAGCCTGCCCTTTTCCATCTCCTCAGTCCAAGTGATTTTCGAGTCAATTTCAAGCGTCTCGTCTTTCAAAGTCTCAAGTGCAGGAGTCTGAATTTTCTCGTCGGTGCTGTTTGAGCACGAAAGCAAAGCAAAAGAGAACAAAGTCACGAAAAAAAACTTAAAGAAACTTTTCATAATGGGGAAACGAATTCTATTATAACATAAATTTATCGACGCTGAAAATAATCCGCCACTTAAACGAGTTCGAGTTCAGACTGACGCGCTCCTTGCTGAGCTACCTAGAAGAACGTGTCCAGATGTTTTTTTGGATGCTCCTAACAGTTCTTTCAAGCACACCTATATCAAGAGGCTTTGACACATGCGCATCCATGCCCGCGTCAAGGCAATCCTGCACATCAGAGCTAAATGCGTTTGCGGTCATCGCAATAATAGGAATGTTTTTTCCAACAGGATTTTTTCCCTGCCTTATAATACGTGCAGCCTGCAGACCGTCCATCACAGGCATTTTTATATCCATAAGAATTGCGTCATAATCGCCAGCTTTCACGTTTTCGAATGCTTTAACAAGCTCATCGCCGTTTTCATAAATATCGCAGGAGGCTCCCTTTATATCTAAAACCGCGCTCAATATTTCCGCGTTCAGCTCATTGTCCTCTGCGCACAGAAATCTCATTCCTTTTAAGACTGATTCTTTCTTATTTTTTTCGCAATGATTTTCTAAGCCGTCAATGACATTCACCAGCGTTGAAAGAAAGAACGGTCGCACAACAACACCGTCCACGCCGCCTTTCTTTTCTATTTCAATCAGCTGCCCTCTCTCTTCATATTTGCAGCAGTAAAGCAAAAGCGCGTTTCCTGCCGCACGGCGCACGCGATGCACTTGGCTCTCAAGTTTCTGGTCTCCCAATGAGCCGCCGAGAAGTATAACAGCTGTCTGCTGCTTCACAAGAATATCGTCAGCTTCAGCCTCTGTTCTTGCTATGCTCAATCCGGCTTTATCCAAGCATGAAAATGCGGCTTTTGCGTTTTCTATAAAATCGCTTTCGTCGGAAATCAGCAAGACATGCTCAAATGGAAAAGCCATCTTACGGCTTCTATCGATTTTCAGCTTTAAATTGACTTCAAAACGGCTTCCCTTTCCAAGCTCGCTTTGCACAGAAATTGTTCCGCCCATCATATCGACAATGCTCTTCGTAATAGCCATTCCAAGTCCTGTTCCCTGAATTCTGTTTGTCATGGAATTTTCAGCGCGGGTAAAAGGCTCAAAAATGCGCTTAAGAAATTCACAAGACATTCCCTGCCCGTTGTCCTCAACAACAATATTATATTTCGCGTTTTCACTCTCTTCACAAGGCAGCTCAGAAAGCTCAAAAGAAATCTTTCCGCCTTCTGATGTGTATTTTACAGCATTGGAAAGGAGATTTATAAAAATCTGGCGCAGACGCACAGCGTCGCCAACTAGATATTCATGGCAGATTTTATGAATAGCGATTGTAAAATTCTGATTTGACTCCTCTGCTCTTGAGCGGATTATGCTTTCAACTTGCCATATCTGCTCAGCAAGACTGACAGGCTCTTCATTAAGCGACACTTCGCCCGACTCTATTTTTCCCATGTCAAGCACATCATTGATAAGCCCCAGCAAATGACGACTTGCAACCTGAATTTTCTGGATATAAGACTCCATCTTTACGGAATCATCTTTATCGTGCGACATCAGACTTGTAATGCCTACAATAACATTCATAGGAGTTCTGATGTCATGGGACATATTGCTTAAAAATATTGTCTTTGCCGCGCTGGCTTCTCTTGCGGCAAGCGCATTTTTTTCAATTTCCTGATACAAGAGCCGCCTCCGCTGGTCTTCTATGGCAATATCGCACCACACGTAAATGACGGCGTAACTGGCATTTATTATAAGCCACCCCGGATTCGAAAGCTGAACCCATGTCAAAATGGCTGTAAACAGAAAAAACAAAGTCAGCAAAAACTCATTATGGCGCGGCGCAAGTTTTTTCCAGCCTGAAAGCACAAGAAAAAGCCCTGCGCCTGAATAAAACATAATGGAGCCCACTCCGACAGGCATGAAAAAAACGCCCCTTTCATACTCCATGCTGGAAGAAAGCTTGAAGAAAAGGCCTGTAAACGGATTTGTGGCCGCTATAAGCGCGTAGGCAATATATGGAACTGCCAGCAAAAAAATCTTTTTAAGCGAAGCCCTGACTGGCTCATCATTATGAATCAGAATATAGGCATATCCAACCCAGACCACTGCAAGAAGAGGCATGCTGA
Source organism: uncultured Treponema sp. (assembly GCA_934691925.1). GTDB lineage: Bacteria > Spirochaetota > Spirochaetia > Treponematales > Treponemataceae > Treponema_D. Next base: position 28,450 of record CAKUTI010000024.1, read on the forward strand.
CAACATAAATTGTCATCAGAATCTGGTATGTCCACCAGCTGCCGCAATTGTTCATTGCAGACGAAGACAGAATATCGATGACTGTGCTGACAACGCTAAAAAACAGCACGAAGAAAAAAGCCTCGCCCTGGCTGTCTCCGTTTCCGATTATTCCTTTGATTTTTCGCTGTCTGCGAGTTCTTCGCATGCTGAATTCTTTGATATACATAATCAAAAACACAGCCAATGCGAAATAGTCGGTTTCTATATGCCACATAAAACTCTTCTCCTTCTATTCTTCACACAAAATGCTGTTCCGCATATGAAAAAAATCCATAAGATTTTACAAGCCGCATCAGCACAAATCATGTCATTGTGTATATGCTGATTACAATGTGCCATTTTCAGGATAAGAATTTATGTTGGACACGAAGCCTAAAGCGATTCCAAAATCTAAAGATGTTCAACACTAATTAGAATCTCAAAAATTAGGGAATAGTTTATTTTCTTTTTATTCTGCCGGACTTTTTTCCAGCAAAAACTTACTCATTGCTAACAATTATAACACGTCATGGCTCATTTGTCATATTTTTATTGAATTTTCAAAGGAATACTTCCTAAGAGCTGAAGGAATACTTCCTAAGGGCTGAAGGTATACTTCCTAAGAGCTGAAGGAATACTTCCTAAGGACTGAAGGTATACTTCCTAAGGACTGAAGGTATACTTCCTAAGGACTGAAGGTATACTTCCTTTAGTTTTCGGCTTGCCATGAATATTTTCAATTGCGGTTTCACTGTTTTTGTCTTATACTGAGTATGATTATTTTCTTATCAGATTTCGGACAAAAAAATGAATGTGCACAATATAATGGAAGACATCGTAAAAGTAAGAGTCGATTCTCTTTACGATCAGATAAAAAAAGAGCGCAGCAGCTGGCTTACCTGCGACTGCCAGAACTGCCGCGCGGATGCGACAAGCTATGTCTTGAACAGAATTGCGCCAAAATACGTGGTCTCAGGAAGAGGCGCAACCCACAACAGCGGCATTTTAGACGACCACCAGCTCCGCGCAGACATAAACGCAATCTGCCTTGAAGGAATAAGGCTGATAAGCTCGTCAAAGAGGCCTTTCCATGAGCTTCCGCGCGAGGAATGTGAAATCAAAGAGCATAAGTCTCCTGCATTCAATTTTCCGACTTTTGTCGGCACGATTCTTGACGGAAACACTTTTGAGACAGTTGCAGGAGCTGAAATTCTCTTGAAAATCGACGGCAAACCAATGGAAATGGTTGACCGCACATGGCAAAATCCGGCTGAAACTTATCTTAGCACAAACGGCGCATATTCATTCTGGGGAAAATCGCTTCCAGCAGAATCAGAAGGAGAAAACAGAACATTCAACTTCACGCTTGAAATCAGCGCGAAAGGCTACAGCCCTCTTGTTTATCATTTTGAATATCCGCTGAAAAGCGAGGCGTGCGCAAGACATGAATTCAACGCAGCCTACTCCGTGAAAATCAAGGAGCTTGTAATCTTTAAAAAGACGGCAGATGAAAGCGATGATAATGAAAAAGGCGAGGAAAATTCAAAAAAGGAAAAACAATAAAGGCTTCACATTGCAGATTATATGAATACTTTTGATAAAATCAGAAAAAGAGAGCTTTTAGATTGACACAAATATCTGTTTTTGATACTATAAATATATTCATCGGGCAGTTAGCTCAGTTGGTAGAGCCCCTGGTTTACACCCAGGTTGTCGGGAGTTCGAGTCTCTCACTGCCCAGTTTAATCGGTTTCTTCGGAAGCCGATTTTTTTTGCATTAAAATAAATCTAAAAAAAATCACGCCATCAAAAGTCTAACGAGAGCAAATTATCTGAAAGTATCCAAAAAAAATGCTGCGCTTCGATTAAAAAGCACAGCATTTTTTCTCATCTTATTGACAAATTCTTGAATAAAGGCAAAGGGATCGAATCCGCAATGAAAAAAAACATCACATTATCGGGTCGATATTCGCGCTTCCAGCCTTTACAAACGGCAGGACATTTTCATAGCGCGCAATCCTAGCAAGCACAAAGCACGGACCTTTTTCGCCGAACGCCTTTTTTTGCCAGTCGGAATCGGTATCAGCATTCACAACTCTTAATCCAAATCCTTCAGCAATCTTCAAAAAATCAGGATTCGACATAAAAATGCTCGCGCTGTAGTTTTTGCCGAAAAGATATTCCTGCTGCTGCCGGACCATTCCAAGCGCGCCGTTTTCAAGGACAATCACAGTAACGTTCAAGTTGTTCTCTGCCAAAGTAGCAAGCTCCTGAATGTTCATAAGAATAGAGCCGTCGCCAGAAACGCAGATTACACGTTTTTCAGGCTCTGCAAAGGCCGCGCCGATAGCCGCTGGAAGACCGAAGCCCATAGTTCCTAGCGAGCCGGAGGTCAAAAGCTGCCGTGGACGCTGTGTGTCGTAAAACTGCGCCGTCCACATCTGGTGCTGGCCGACATCTGTCGTGATTATCACATTCGCGTTTGAAGGAAGAGACGCGATAAGAGCGCGCGGATTTTTATATTCGCTTGCATTTTTGCGTCCGCAGGATTTCTCGCCGCAGCAGTCAGCCGCATAGCAGTCCATATTCAACGTGATTTTCTCTTCCTCGCGGAATTTCTCAATTCTCTTGAACCAGCTTTCACGTGCCACCGAGTTTCCGTCTGCAACAAGCTTCTTCTCAGAAAAGATTTCATTCAGTTTTTCAAACGCAAGAGCAGTGTCATAAATCAAAGAAAAATCGCTTTCAATGATTTTGTTAACCTCGGCCGCGTCAATGTCGATGTGCAGGACAGAGCGGTTTTTCACGGCTTCCGGGCAAAATTTTTCGACAACGCCGGTCGCTCTGTCGTCAAAGCGTGCACCCGCCACAAGAACGCAGTCGCTTTCATACATCGCCTTGTTCGCAGCAAGCGAGCCGTGCATTCCGACCATTCCGAAAAACTTCGCGTCATTATGAGGAACAACACCAAGCCCCATAAGGCTTGAAACGCAAGGAATTTTATATTTTGAGATAAATTTTCTGATTTCAGAGCTTGCTTTAGGATTATTCGCGCCGCCGCCAATGTACAAAACTGGCTTTTTCGCGTTTTCAAGTTTTTCCGCAAACTTACGGATTATAGAAGGAATTTCACTTTCAGGAGTTTTTTTCGCCTCGGCTTTTTTCAGATACTCATCATAAATCAGCCTGAAGGAGCCTTCAAAATCGTCTCCGACTTCAACAATTTCAGTCTGGACATTTTTCGGGACATCAATCAAGACTGGTCCAGGACGGCCGCTCTCTGCAATCGCGAAAGCAAGAGGAACAGCCTTCAAAAGCTCTTTCGCAGACTTCACCATCATCGAGTGCTTTGTGATTGGAAAAGACAAGCCGAAAGTGTCCGCCTCCTGAAAAGCGTCAGTTCCAATCAAGTCCGTGTTGACCTGCCCTGTTATCGCCACAAGAGGAACAGAATCAGCGCGGGCATCGGCAACAGCCGTAAGAAGATTCATCGCTCCAGGTCCAGAGGTTGCCATGCAGACAGCCGCCTTTCCAGTAACGCGGGCAACTCCCTGAGCCATAAATCCTGCCGCCTGCTCCTGACGAACAAGAACGTGCTTCATCTTTGAAACAAAAAGCTCATTGTAAAGAGGAAGAATCATTCCGCCGGGAAGCCCAAAGACGATATTGATATTATTTTGCCTCAGAAGATTTACGATGATTTGCGAGCCAGTCATCTTTGCCATAAAAGCCCCCGGTCAGTAGAAAATGAAGAAAAGAGTAAAGAACAGTAAAAACTATTTAAAATAAAAAAAGTTGGCAACGACCTACTTTCCCGCTTGTAGCAGTATCATCGGCGAAGAGACGCTTAACTTCCGTGTTCGGAATGGGAACGGGTGAACCATCTCTCTGTGATTACCAACGAGGATAAATATATAACAAACAAAAAAATTATGCAATAGGGTGTTTATGATTTTTTTAAATTTCAGGTCTCTTATATTTCCAAAAAACATTGCCATTGGAAAAACGCTTAGCAAGTTTGTCCGCCAGGTCGCGGGTGGTACATTCAATCTGATATTCAAAGTCGGTCATAATAAATTCTAATTCAAAACAACAGCATCATCAAAGCAATTCTTGAAGGAGTCTGTGAACTCTTTTCTGTAAATTCTAAACATAGTAGGACTGTGATAAAATAAGATCACAGGAGCCTACTATGGCAAAAGAAAAAACACCACCACACAAAGTTGTAATGACCGAAGGAAAAAGAGAAATTA
>CAKUTI010000025.1 GCA_934691925.1 uncultured Treponema sp.
CAAGCCCTTTGATTACAGTCTGTGCCAAAGCCTCGTTCCGTTTTGCGATATTTTCGTTCATAATTTGTACCTCGAATAAAAGGATTATAGCACAAGAAACGCGGAAAGTGGGTGAAAGAGATTTTCTTTAATCAATTGACATCAAAAGTCGCTTTCTTTATTATGTTTCTATAAACAGAAACAAAGAGAGCAGCTGCGCAGGCAAAGGACATTTTTTTGAATGTTTTTATCGAGCCTGCGGCAAAATGGAGAAATATATGTACGAAGAATCGGTTGACGGCTTTTTTGGCGAGTACGGCGGAAAATATGTGCCTGAGGTTTTGAGGGCGGCGGTTGATGAGCTTGACGAGGCTTTTCATCATTACATTAAAGACCCGGATTTTTTGGCGGAGCTTAACATTCTCCGCCGTGACTATATCGGGCGCGAGACTCCGCTGATGTACGCTGAGCGCGCCACAAAGATTCTTGGCGGCGGAAAAATCTATATCAAGCTTGAAGGCTTGGCTAACACAGGAGCGCACAAAATCAACAACGCGATTGGCCAGGTTCTCCTTGCGAAAAAAATGGGAAAGACGCGCATTATCGCGGAAACAGGGGCTGGCCAGCATGGAGTTGCGACTGCGGCTGCCTGCGCAAAGCTCGGAATGGAGTGCGTTGTTTATCAGGGCGAGGTTGACGTTCGCCGACAGCAGCCGAATGTTGCCGCAATGGAATTGTACGGCGCGAAAGTTGTCGCTGTGAAAAACGGCTCGCGCACTTTAAAGGACGCTGTGAACGAGGCGATGCGCGACTGGGCAACGAATTTTGAGACGACTCATTACTGCTTAGGCTCGGCTTTAGGTCCTGCGCCTTTCCCTGATATGGTTCGCACTTTCCAGTCTGTAATCGGCGAGGAAGTGAAAAAGCAGTGCGCCGAGCGCGGAATCGAGATTGATTCCCTTGTAGCGTGCGTCGGTGGCGGCTCTAACGCATCAGGTTTTTTTGCTCCGTTCTTTGATGACGAGAAAATAAAGCTTTACGGAGCGGAAGGCGGCGGAACCGGGTCGGAGCTTGGAAAAAACGCGAGCAGAATGGTCGGAAACGCTGCCCGCGATGACATTCTGCAGGGATTCAAAAGCCGCTTTCTCGTTGACGATGACGGACAGGCGCAAGAGACAAGCTCAATTTCAGCAGGTCTCGACTATCTTGGAATCAGTCCTCAGCTTGCAATGCTCGGAAAAACCGGCCGAATCACTTTTGACGCAATCCGCGACAATGAAGCTCTTGAAGCTGTGAACTTTTTCGCAAAAAACGAAGGAATCCTGATGGCTCTTGAAAGCTCGCACGCTGCCGCATACGCGATGAAGCTTGCTCCCGAAGTTCCGAAAGACAAGGCGATTATCATAAATATGTCGGGACGCGGCGACAAGGACGTTTTCATCACAAGCCCGGTTTTCCGCCCGGAAGAATGGAAGGACTTTTTGCGCAGCGAGCTTAAGCGTCTTGAAGAGAACAAGAACGTTCACGAGAGATATTAAGATTTGGATGTTCTTCGACATTCGTCGACATTCGTCGGCGTTCGCCGGGGCGGGCTATTCGTGGTTGCGCGCTAGCCGCGCTTCATTCGCGCTGCGAACGGCTGACGCCGCCACTGCTATCCCTAACGCATTAGCGTTGGAGTTTGCGGAATCTGAAAGTCTGAACAGTTCAAAAAAGTTTTGATGAGGAAAAAATTATGAGAAAATTGATGTCACATTTGGTTGCGAATTATCCGACCCCGGAGCTTTCTTTTGCAGCTGCCGAGGCTCTTGTTGATGGCGGAGCGGATTTTCTGGAGATTCAGCTTCCGTTCACTGACCCGAGCGCGGACGGTGCTGTTATTCAGAACGCGTGCGCCACGGTTCTTTCAAGAGGAGCGACAAGCGCGGACGGTCTGGAATTTATCGCGAAACTCAGAGAAAATTTCCCGAAAGTCCAGATTGGGATAATGTCTTACGGCTCGCTGATTTTCACTCCCGGGGTTGACAATTTCTGCCGCCGTGCGAGCGAGGCCGGAGTAAACGCGATGATTATTCCAGACTTGCCTTTTGACTGCGACGAGGGGCTTACAACTGCTTGCCGGAAATACGGAATGGAAAATATTCCTGTTGCGGCTCCTAGCATGAAGGACGAGCGGCTTCAAAAAATGCTTGACTGTGGATTTACAACGGTTTATGCGGCTTTGCGCGTCGGAATCACAGGAATGGACACAAAAGTCGATGGCAAGACGATTGAATTCCTCAAAAAATTCCGCCGTCCGAACAAGAGCGGAAAAGTTCCGATGGTTTACGGCGGCTTTGGAATCCACGGAAAAGAGCAGGCTGACGCAATCTCGCCTTACGTTGACGGAGTTGTTGCAGGCTCGGTTTTCGTCCGTCTGATAGACGCTGCAAACGGCGACGTGAAAATTCTGCAGGACACAATCAGGGCAAAGGCAAGAGAAATAAAAGGCCTTTAGGATTTCATTCTTTGCTTGTAAATTTAATTTATCAAAATGAATCTTTCCACGGAAGCTGACGAAAATTCGGCTTCCGTTTTTTTATTTTCTTCTATATATATTTTTTATCTGCAAGCCGTTTTTACTGTTAAAAATTATTTCGCCGCTTCTGTCGCTTTTTTTTGCCTTCACATTTCGCGTCGTTTGCCTCATTCAGTTCTTTTTGACTTCTTATTTTTTTACTACAATTTTCCAATGTAACTTTTCTGTTTTTTTAATTATTTTGATTTTGGAGTGTAGATAAAGATGAGAATAAAATCGTTAAGAAAAATTGCTGTGCTGCTTCTGCTTGGATTTTTGGTTCAGCCGATTTTTGCCCAAAGCGAAAGAAATGAAGAGCTTGAGCCGCTTTTTGAGCGCAGTTCTTACAAAAAAGACGGAATCGAGCTTCCTTACAGGTTCGCGCATTTCAATGAAAGCGAAAAATCTCCTGTTCTGATTGTTTTTATGCACGGACATTCGGCTTTTGGAAAAGACAATTCAAGTCAGCTTGCAAAAGAAACTTTAAAGAACATCGTGCGCTACGTGCTTTTAAATTCTGTCAACGCGTTTGTTTTAGCTCCGCAGTGCGACGACAGCTCAAAATGGACGGAAATTCCTGAAATCTTGAATTCGTTCTATACAGAATTCAAAAAAGAGCACGGCTGCTCAAAAATTCTGCTTTCAGGAGACTCGATGGGCGGATGTGGAGTCTGGCTTTTGCTCGACAAATATCCTTCGCTTGCAGAAAAGGCGGTTGTTCTCGGTGCTGCGCCTTTCAAGCCGAACATAAGAAATTTCACAAAGACTGAAATCATTGCGGTTTGCGGCGACAACGATGAATTTGGAAGCGTAAAAAGAGTTGAGCCGGTTATAAAAAAGATAAACGAGATGAACGGAAACGCGAAAATAAAAATCCTGAAAAATTCAGACCATGTTCAAACTTGCACAAACGGAATGTCGGAAGAGATTTTAAAATATTTTATCGGAGAGACGGAGGTCTAATATGAAAAAAATTATCGCTTTTGCATGTTTTCTTGCAGGCGGAATTTGTGTTTTTGCGGAAAAGCCGAGCAAAATGCAGGCTGCGAACCCTGAAGGAAAAATTTTCAAGTACAACACGACAATCGAAAAGGAACGCCCTGAGCTTAACGAGGCGACCCAAAAAGCGATTTCGGCTTACAGAAAAAATCCGACTCAGGAAAATTACGACGCGCTTCTTGCCCAGGTTGAGCTTAATTATGACGATGTGATTGCAAGAAAAGTCGCCAAGCTTGAGGAGCTGAAAACTTCCGCGCGCTATGAATATCAGATTACGGATATGCAGGAAATTGTTGACGAGACAATCGCTGTCCGCGAGCTGAGAGTAAAGCAGTCGATGGCGCGTTTTACCGACCCGCGTTTTGTTGAGAGCCGTGAAAAAGACGGCGGCTATCATCCGCTTTTGGGAGCTGCGCTGAATGTTGATGTCGCTCACACTCCTGTAACAAATGCCCAGTACGCTGAGTTCACCGGAAAAAAGGTGAAGGTTGGTGAGGAAAATCTTCCTGTTGTTAATGTGAGCATAAAAGACATTGAAAAATACTGCGCTTGGCTTGGGAAAAAGGACGGTTGCGTTTACCGCTTGCCGACAGAATACGAATGGCAGCTTGCGGCGGGCCATATGCCAAAAGACGCAGATTTTAATGTTGAGGAAGACCGAAAGCTTACGCCTGTGGAAAAATATTCTCAGACAACTGGAGCAAGCGGCGGAATTGATTTTTGGGGAAATGTCTGGGAATGGACTTCAACAAAAGATGATGACGGAAAAAATATTGTAAAAGGCGGAGCTTATGACTCAAAGCGGATGGACTGCCGGAGCGAAAACAACGAGCAAAGCCGGGATTCTTTAAAACGCTACAAAAACGTGGGATTCAGGCTTGTGAGAGAAAACTAGTTAAAACTAGCTGAAAAATGCTTTTAACGTTTTGAATGGTCGTGTATTTTTTGCGGAAGCTGACGAAAATTCGGCTTCCATTTTTTTTGCATTGACGCGGTTTTATTTTTTGACTAAATCATAAATCAAACTTTCTGCCCGCTAATCATAATTAAAACCTATTGACAGGGTAGGTTTTGTGCGTTAGTATGCTTTCATACTAAGTTACTAGGAAATAACATTTTTGGAGGCGCATATGAAGTTTTACTTTGAGAAACTTGTCCGTGAAAACTTTAGAAACGGAGTCATGCGCGCCTGTTGATTTTGCACAATTAACCATCAAATCACGGCAGTTTTTACAATTTTAAGATTTCCGAATCAAAATCGGACAGAAAACAGTTCGTTTTGAATTCAAAAAACAATTTTTAAGGAGATAAGATAAAAACAGCCGAAAATGGCGTCTGTTTTTATCTTTAAAAGTTTGCGTTGCAAACTTTCTTATCATCTGTTGTTTCTCACTTCGTTGCGAAACAACTTAAAAAGTCAATCATAAAACTGAAGTTTTAATCTTGACTTTTTTAGGAGAATATTATGGCAGATTTTTCAAATACACATTTCGAGACAAAACAGCTTCATGTTGGACAGGAGGCGGCAGACCCGGCTTCTGATTCGCGCGCGGTTCCGATTTATGCGACAACTTCATATGTTTTCCACAACGCGAAGCATGCGGCTGACCGTTTTGGCTTGGCTGACGCTGGAAACATCTACGGCCGTTTGACAAATTCAACCCAGGACGTTTTTGAGAAGAGAATTGCGGCTTTGGAAGGCGGCTCGGCTGCTTTGGCTGTTGCTTCGGGCGCGGCGGCAATCACTTATGCTATTGAGGCTTTGGCGCAGGCAGGCGACCATGTTGTTGCACAGAAGACAATTTACGGCGGAACTTACAATCTCTTGAAGCACACTTTGAAGCCTTTCGGAATCGAGACGACTTTTGTTGACGCTCACAACTTGGCTGAGGTTGAGGGCGCAATCAAGGAAAACACAAAAATCCTTTACCTTGAGACTTTGGGAAATCCTAACGCAGACATTCCAGACCTTGACGCTCTTATCGCTCTCGGACACAAATACGGACTTGCTGTCATCGTTGACAACACTTTTGGAACTCCTTATTTAATCAGACCGATTGAGCACGGCGCAGACGTTGTTGTTCATTCTGCGACAAAATTCATCGGCGGACACGGAACAACTCTAGGCGGAATCATCGTTGAGTCAGGAAAGACAAACTGGAAGAGCGGAAAATTCCCTGCGATTGCGACTCCGAACGAAAGCTACCACGGAATCAGCTTTGCGGACGCAGTTCCGAACGCGGCTTTTGTGACTTATATCCGCGCGATTTTGCTCCGCGACACAGGCGCGACAATTTCTCCGTTTGCGGCTTGGGCTTTGCTTCAGGGAACAGAGACTTTGTCTCTTAGAATCGAGCGGCACGTTGAGAACACAAAGAAAGTTGTTGAGTATCTTGCGAAAAATCCGAAAGTGGCGAAAGTGAACCATCCTTCGCTTGCGAGCCACCCTGACCACGCTCTCTACGAGAAATATTTCCCGAACGGCGGAGCTTCAATCTTCACTTTTGAAATCAAGGGCGGACGCGAGGCTGCATGGAAATTCATCGACAACCTGCAGATTTTCAGTCTTCTTGCGAACGTTGCCGACGTTAAGTCTCTCGTGATTCATCCGGCTTCAACAACTCATTCCGAGCTTAACGACGCGGAGCTTGCCGACCAGGGAATCACCCAGAGCACAATCCGCCTTTCAATCGGAACAGAGCATATCGACGACATCATCGCCGACCTTGAAAGAGGTTTCGCGGCGGTATAAGGCAAGCTGGCTTTTATTTTTAAAAAACACAATCCTTAAAAAAATCCAAGCGCAGGCGATTCTTATGGTTGCCTGCGTTTTTTTGTCTTTCCAGAGTTTGTTTTAATATTAGTATTTATTTAGTTGATAATAGAATTTTTATCTTGTAAAATTTAGCAGTTGATATTGGAAATATTTATTTTGCGTTTAAGGAGAATTTATGGAAAAACGGAAAATTTTTGCCACGTTTGTGCTTATGGTGCTTATGTTCGCAGGCAATGGATATGCGCAGAGCAAGGGGGCTGCAAATGACTTTGTGAGAATTCCAGCAGGCTCATTTCAAAGAAAAAGCAAAATTACAGTTAGCGACAAGGAAATAATTCAGACTGTTAACCTTACAAGGGCTTTTTATATGTGCGACCACGAGGTGACGCAAAAAGAATACAAAGACATAACCGGCTTATACCCCAGCAAATTCAAAAACAACCCGGACAAGGGCGAAATTCAGGAAAACCGTCCTGTGGAGCGGGTATGCTGGTTTGACGCGATTGAATACTGCAACAAGCGTTCTGTAAAGGAAGGACTTACACCGTGCTACAAAGTGAACGGCAGCACAGACACGAGCAAATGGGGGGTAAAGCCCCAAATGACCCTTGCTAAAAATTATGACTGGGGAGCGGATTGGTTTGATGTTGTATGCGACTGGAACGCGAACGGATACCGTCTGCCAACTGAAGCGGAGTGGGAATATGCCGCAAGAGCAGGAAACAACTCTTTAGACAAAGATGTTTACAGCGGAACGGACGATGAGTCAAAACTTGTTGATTACGCATGGTATGTCCGCAACAGCCGCAACAAGACGCATGAGGTAAAAAAGAAGAAGCCTAACGCTTTTGGTCTTTACGACATGAGCGGCAATGTTGAGGAATGGTGCTGGGGAAGTTGGTATGGTAGGGATAAGGATTATTTCACTGAAACTAGCTCAACAGACCCTGTTACATACGAGCTTGGACAGGTCAGTTGGTTTCGCGGCGGATACTGGGGGCCTGGAGAAGGAAGATACCGGAGTGTTTTTAATGGAAAGTATACTGTTTCTGCTTGTGAGAACACGCATCCAGCTTGGACAGTTCCTGAGCAGATGTGTGTTCAACAGCAAGGCTATCTTTTGCCGTATAAAGACGCAACTGCTATCTTTGGATTCCGTGTAGTGCGCACAGACACAAGCACAGTTACAGAAGAACATAAAAAGGTGGTAGCAAATCAAAAAGAAGCGGAGAAAAAAGCTAAGGAAGAAGATTTAAAACGCCTGCAATCTAGAAAATCTATGGAAGAACGCACGTTGGATATGGCAAAAAAATTCCTTTTAGACGGTATTCCTCCGAAAAAAGTCGCAAAGATAATGGGACTTGAGCTTTCTCAAGTAAAGGAACTTCAAAAATCTATTAAAAAATAACTGTCTAAAAATTGTCGTCATGCTGAACGTTGTTCACCATCTTTTGATTTATAGAATTTGCAGATTCCGAAATAAATTCGGAATGACGTGTTTTTGAAGATTATAGACAGCCAATTTGTATTTATGGGAGATTTCTATGAAAAAAACTTTGAAAATTGCTGTGTTTTTTATACTGATTGCAAGTTTTTTTGTAAGCGTTGTTTCAGCAAAAGACCTTGCTACGTATATAGATAGCGCATATAAAAAGATTATAGAAAATCAAATCTACACCGAAAAGCAGGCAGATGCCTTGTGGTGGAAGACGAATGAGCGGGATATGATTTTGACTCCAAACGAGGAGTATGATGACCTTGGCGACAAGTTTTATGATTCAAAACTGCGCAGCGATGAGTCTCTTAATGTAACACGCTTGCTTGTTGATTATCCTTCTGCCACTGCCGCTTATCTGCATCAGATACATAATGAAAAATATATTTGCCTCCAAAATATCCGAGAAGTCTGGCTTAGCCCGCAAGTTGATGTTTATGCTTTCATAAATGAGTTGAGTTATTGGTTTGTTCTAGATGAATATAAATCAGGAACTAAGGCCGACTTTATAAAATATAGAAATTATGACGATGAATTTTTATATAGCGGCGGCATGATGAACGGCTATTGCACTATCTATGTGCCTGAAAGCGAATTGCCGAATGGACTTTTAAGCTACAGCTCAAAGCCTGTTTCGCCAGTATATTTTGTAAAAGTCTATTCAGGGGATGTGTACGAGGCGTTCAAGAAAGGAGATTCCGCCGCAAGGGAATGGTGTCCCGGTCACGTCTACACTGGAAAAGCCTACACCGCAAGCCGCATGAAGCAGCACATGACCTGCCAGCAGCCAGACGAGTGGTATTATTCATGCAAATGGTGCGGAAAGTGCGAGTATAATCCAAAGCACACGTTCTCGGGCAACGTTTGTCCTGTGCACTCCTTTGCAAGGTTTGACATTTCAGACAAGAACTTTGCCGGCACAAACAAGCAGGGAGAAAAAGTCTACTATCTTTCATGTAGATGGTGCGGCATTAACAAGCGCGACGCTGACCTGTCTGATTTTACATACGAGTTTTTCCTCCGCCAGTTTAGCCTCAAGGATACCCCGGAAGTTAGAGCGGCGTACAATATGTACATGGAGCAAAAAAAAGACAGCTGGAAGAAGGGCGGCACGAGTTACGAACAGGCACTGGATGTTTCGACAAAAGTCAATCTAAATCCATGGTCTTTTGCGGTTTCAAAAAGCAAGGACATAAAGGCAAAGATAAGCGAAAATGCTCAAGACGGAGTTTACTGGGCAGCGCGGAATGGCTTGGTTGACGAATCTGTTCTAGGCGATGACTTTACAAAGCCGCTTACACGTTTGCAGGCCAGCGCGATTGCTGCAACTCTTGCTGAAAAACTTTCGGGCAAGTCAATTTCGCCCGCAAAATCAAAGACTTATTCCGACACAAAAAGCAAATACGCGTTCAAGGCGGCAGGGGCAGGAATTTACGGCGGAGCTTCGGAAGGCAAATTTAACCCGGACGGCGCAGTTGATCGACAGCAGCTTGCAACTTTCCTTTATCAGGCTTTGATGTACGCAAAGAAAAATAAAAATGTCCGATACTCGCCTTATGAGTCAAAACTTGATAGATATTCCGACAGCGCGCAAATTGCAGACTGGGCAAAAGAAGCTGTGGCATTCATGGACGCTTTTGGACTTGTTGAAGGAGAGAACGGCACAAAGTTCTCACCAGAAGAAACATTGACTATTGAGCAGGCTTTGGCAATAGCGAACAATAGCCTTGACGCGCCGAACATAGGCTGGTATCAGAGCGGTCCATCAGATACTGATAAGCTTGAGCTTGGACATTCTACAAATGACTTTCAGGCACAAAACTGCGGTGTTTCAACACAGCTTGACTACCGCTATTACGAACGTTTCTGGCGGCCATTTGCCATGCCAGAAACACCTGCCTCGGCTTCAGTATTGGAAAGATTTGCAATACTCGACCCTTATACAAACGAGCGGCTCTACGTGCGGAAAATCAATTTTTTTGCAGTAAAGGCAGACTGATTTTGCAATCAAAAGTCTCCAGGAGATTGATATGAAGAAACAAAAAATTCTTGCTGCGTTTGTTGCTATGGCTTTTGTTTTTGGAGCGGCTGCCGATGAAAAGAGGCCTGCGTTTATTCCAACAGACGTACGCGCTGAATATGTAATTAAGGAATTTTCAGTGATGGAGCAAAGCGTTCCTTTAAAAGACGGAACAATAAGAGACTCTGTAAAACCGGGCGATGCTGTTTACATTACTGATAGAACCACTGCTTGCGACTCTGGAATTGATTATCTTCTCGTAATCTATGATGGAAGACGTTACTGGCTCAGGCAAAATTATGTGAAAGAAATTTCGCCTGTGAAAAAGCCTGATTCATCCGGCATAAAGCCTGTTGTCAAAAATGCGGTGGCTGGAGATTCTCTAAATCAAAATGATTTTTTCTATATTTATTCAAAGCCTGATGACTCAAATCCTGAAAACGTTTTTGGAATGATTTTTTCAGGCGACACTCTTGGAATCTCCAATGAAAATTACAATTCAGAATGGGCGCAGCTGAATGTTGCCAACAGATTCGTCTGCTATATCAGAAAAAAGAATGTGAATTATGCGGACTCATATTTGATAGGCGCGAAACACGAATATCAAAAAGACGTTAAGCTTGCAAAAAAATCAAAGCTCGCTTATGACGGAATCCTAGGAAATTATTCATCTTTCCTTACAAAACAGGAATTTGCGCGGCTTGCGGAAAATTGGCTTAACGCAGTCGGCTCAAATCAGAATGTTCAGGCTGTTTTTAAGAATGTAAAATCTTCGGATTATTCGCCGGATTACGAAACGATTATGAAACTGTACGGAGAAGCTTACGCTTCTATTTCAGGCGGAAACGATTTTAATGTGGGAAAATTTAATGCGCTGATGGAATCGCTTGCCCGGACTGCAAAAAAATCTGCCAGCGTTGCTGAAGCCGGAAAATCAGAGAGTATGCAGGCGGCACCAATCTGCAGAGACGAGGCAATCCATTTGTTTTATCAGGCATATGCTGCTGCCAAGAATGATTATTTAAAAGCTCCTGACGGATTTGCAAAAGTAGCCGGCACAACTTTTTTCGGCGGAAATCCGGGGCTTATCCTAAAATCAGAAGTGTTTGTAAAAGGACGCAAGATAACGATTCCAAATCTCTATGTGAGCGACCACGAAACCACACAGTCAGAATACGAAAAATATTGCAGATATGGAGCTGCAAGCCCGAGAAGCGCGTCTGGAAAAGGCGGAAATTATCCTGCTTATTATGTGTCTTATTACGATGCTCTTGTTTACTGCAATCTTAGAAGCAAAGCCGAAGGACTTCATCCATGCTACTCAATGAAAATCGGCGGCAAGGCTGAAACCGATGTTTCAAAATGGCCAGAGATTGTTGTATCGCCTGTAAACGGAAAATATTGCGGACCGGCCTCAAGAAGCGAAGCGTGGGACAAAATCTCATGCGACTTTAAGGCTGACGGCTATCGTCTTCCTACCGAAGCGGAATGGGAATACGCTGCACGCGGAAAAAATGGACTAAGAAGATATGAGTATTCAGGCAGTTTTAACATAGATGATGTGGCGTGGTACGGCCGCAACAGTTCGGGCATAACACACGAGGTAAAGCAGAAAGCGGCGAATGAGCTTGGAATATATGATATGAGCGGAAATGCGCGCGAGTGGTGCTATGATTTGTACGGAGATATAGCGGAAAACACATCAGCTATAGGCGCGTCATCTGGAACAAAGCATGTAACGCGAGGCGGCTCTGTCAGTTATGGAAAGGAGAACTGCACTGTAAACGTTCGAAATTTAAGCACACCGATTACCAGAAAAGAAGATTTAGGATTTCGTGTAGTGCGGACTGCTGTCAGAAAAACTCCAACGCAAGCCGCTCCGAAATCAGAAACTGCAAGGAAAATAAAAACTGGAAAATGATGATTTGTCATTGAGCTTTTCCAAAATGCCCTAGGCACAGAAAAGCGCAGACGATTTTTATTTCGCCTGCGTTTTTTTTTGTCATTGCGAGCCACGGACAGAGACCGGGCGAGGCAATATTCGCCCGCATAAAATTTGGAGTGACGTGTATTTTGAAGATTCTGAATTAAATTCAGAATGACGCTTTTTTAGCTTTTGAAATCGCTTTTAGACTTTCTTTCAATTTCTCTCTTTCTTCCCCTTCGCTTCTCTTTGAATTTTCGCTCTTCTTTCAAATTTTTAATTCTTCGGTCATAATTCTTGGCTGAAATGATTACCATTGATTTTTCTAAGCGCGGAAAGCTCGGGTTCTGCGAATTTATCTACATATCGATAAAAAATCAGATTCTCGGCGGCGCTCTTTTGCCGGACTCAAAACTGCCTTCAAAACGCGCGCTTGCGCTTAATCTCGGTGTCAGCGTGATTACAGTTCAGAACGCTTACGCTCAGCTGATTTCGGAAGGCTTCATTTATTCAATCGAGAAAAAAGGCTTTTTTGTGACGGACATTCTTCTTGGCGGAAATGAAAAATCGCAGAACGAAAAAAATCCTGATTCTGAATCTAAGAATTTTAAGACAGATGATTTTGAAACACAAAAACTGGAAAATCTCGAGTTTTCACAGAATGAAAATAATGACGGACAGATTCTCGGAACTCGCTGGACGTGTAACAATGAAATTTTTGCGGATTTTACGAGCAACATTACAAGCGCGGAAAAATTTCCGTTCACGCTCTGGTCGCACAAAATGCGGCAGATTTTGTCTTCCGACGACCAGAAACTGCTTCAAAAAAGCGATGTGAAAGGTGTTCTGGAGCTTCGCCTGACGATTTCAGATTATCTAAAAGATTTTCGGAATATGAGTGTTTCGCCTGAGCAGATTGTGATTGGTGCCGGCGCGGAAAATCTTTATTCGATTCTCGTGCAGTTTTTGGGGCGCGAAAAGCTTTTTGCGGTTGAAAATCCCGGATTCAAAAGGACAAAAGAGATTTTCGAGCTTAACGGCGCAAAATGCGTTCCTCTTGAAATTGACAGTTTCGGGCTTAGTCCTGAAAAGCTTCGCGAGTCAAGCGCGCAGATTGCCCATCTTTCGCCGAATCATCATTTTCCAACGGGAATTGTAATGCCAGTTCGCCGCAGAATGGAGCTTCTTTCGTGGGCTGGCGAGAGCAAAAATCACTTTATAATAGAAGATGATTACGACAGCGAGTTCCGCTTCAACGGAAAGCCGCTTCCGACGCTTCAAAGTCTTTCGCCAGAAAGCCAGATAATTTACATGAACACTTTTTCAAAAACGCTTTCTCCGTCTTTTAGAATCGGATTTATGGTTTTGCCGAATTCGATTCTCCGCGATTTTGAGGAAAAGATGAGCTGCTATTCCTGCCCGGTTTCCGCGTTTGAGCAGTTCACTTTGGCGCGTTTTATCGGCGAGGGATTTTACGAGAAGCACATCAACCGTATGCGAAATTATTATAGAAATCTTAGAAACAGTCTGATTTGCGAGATGAAAAAAAGCGGCCTGATGAGCATGTGCGAGATTCAGGAAGAGGAGGCCGGGCTTCATTTTCTCTTGAAGATAAAATCAGAAAAGTCAGGAGACGAAATCAAAAAGTCTCTCTTGCGGCGCGGAATAAAGATTGCGCTTCTGAGCGACTTTTATTACAGCGAAAAATCTGAAAGCCCAAAAAATTCAAAAGATTCAAGAGAAGAAAAATCGAAATCGAAAAATCCGCCTGTTTTTGTCATAAATTATTCGGGTCTAAAAAAAGAAGACCTTTCAGAAACTGTACGAAGAATGTGCGCCGCTTTCGAATGATTTTAAAGTTCCGGCGCAAAACTGAAAAATAAAAAGCAAGATAACAAATCAGATAACAAATTTTTAATGCGGTTTTTAGAAACTTTTCTCTTGGGCGTTTATTTATTTTTATGTAAGGCGGCTGGGAAAGCACCGGTGCTGCTGCCTTATTTTTTGATAATAGCCGCCTAGAATTTTAGGGCAGCTTAAGAATGTCAAATTTTTAGGAGATAGAAAATGAAAAAGACAGTAAAAACGACAGTTACATTTGCGCTTGTTGCGGCTCTTGCTTCGGCTGGATTCTCTCAGTCGGCATTGAAATCATCTGAAAATCCAATGAGACCTGATGTTTCAGTTCCGAACGGAATTGAAGGGCACAAGAATTTCCAGAAATTTGCAGATCCGAAGATTTGCGCAAAGACTGAGGACGAAGTTCTTATTGGAAAAGTTAAAAGCGTGAATCTTAAAACTAACGAGATTACTGTGACGAATAGCGACGGAAAAGATGTGGTTGTGAAAATCAGTCCGTTCACAAAAGTCAATGTTGAAATCACAGACGAGAATTTTAAGCGGCTTCCGCCGAAAGAGCCTGCCGAGCTTCCAAAATCAGGCGAAACGCCAAATCCAAATGAAAAGGGAAAACTTCCAAAAAAGCCGAAAATCGATGATATTTCAGAGATTAGAAGCGGCTCATGGGTTATGGTTTCGCTTTTCAAGTCTGAGACAAAATCTCTGAACGCAGAATCAGTTTTTGCGAAAGTTCGCGAGTCTGTTCCAGTTGACAACGCGAACGCAAAATAATTTTGAAAAATAAAACCAAAGCTTTTAGAAACGGAATGCGGAATGTTCTCCGCAAAATAAATCAGGCAAAGCAAGCTTGAAAGCTTTCTTCATAATCGGAAAAAACTAGGAATTGTTAATTTTTAGTTTTTTTCTAAAAACTCCTCCTTCCCCTGAAGTGCGCAATAGCCAAAGCATTTCAGGGGTTTCTTTTTTTAGATTACATAGTCGTAGCCATTGAATTCGCGGTTTTTTCCTGCGATTTGGTCGAGAGTCACGCTGTCAACGTATGTGTTCACAGCTTTGTCAAAATCGTTCCAGAAAGCATCGTTTCCCACATTCGAGACTGTGTTTCCTTCGGTTGTTCCGCGCGGGCTTAAGTCTCCTTCCATCGCGCGCAAAATGTCGCCGGCCTTGTATTTTTCAGGCTGCTTTGCAAGCTTGTAGCCTCCGTTGTTGCCGCGAAGCCCAAGCACAAGCCCGGTTTTGCTTAGTTGCATAAGAATCTGCTCCGCGTATTTTGGGGAAAGATTGTGCCTGTGGGCAAGCAGCTTTAGCGGAACGAATTTTTGCGGGTCTTGCTCAGCCAAGTCTGTCATCAGCAAAAGCGCGTACTGGCCGCGTGTCGAAATCTTTAACATGATTTTCCTCCGTTTTCAGGATTTTTGAGAAAGTCCAATGTGTACTGGAGGGCGAGTCCTGCCGCGTAAACAACGCTTTCCCGCGCAAGGTCAAAATGCTCGTTGTGGTGCGCCCATCTTGTCGATTCTGAATTTGACGAGCCGACGTGAATATAGCAGCCAGGAGCTTTTCTAAAGTAGTCTGCAAAGTTGTCAGAGCCGAAGCGTTTTTCAAGATTTGTGAGCGTATTTTCCTTTCCGACCAACTTAATAGAAGATTCTTCAACTTCCTTTGCGACTTTTTTATCGTTGAAGCAGGCATCGCATATGTCTTCGATTTGAACTTCCGCCCTGCCGCCGTACTCAGCTGCCACGTTTTCCGAGATTTTTGTGATTGTGTTCTGAAGTTTTTCCCGCGATTCTTTCGTGAAAGCTCTGATTGTGCCTTCGATTTCCGCAGTTCCTGGAATAATGTTGTAAGTTGTTCCAGACTGAATTCTTCCGACTCCAATCAGCGCGCCTTCTACAGGCGAAATCAGACGCGAGACAACTGTCTGCAGCTGCACAGAAATTTGGGACGCGATAAAAATCGGGTCAACGCAGTTTTGCGGAACGGTGATATGTCCCGCCTTTCCCGTGATTTTAATCAGAAATCGGTCGCAGCTTGCCATGTCAGCTCCGGCTTTTATTCCGATTTTTCCAAGCTCTATTCCAGACTGAAAATGAATTCCAAAAGTTCTGTCAACATTGTCGAGAATTCCTGCAGCGATAATGTCCCGCGCTCCTTTTCCGATTTCCTCCGCAGCCTGAAACGCGATAATCACTTTTCCATAAAAATCCGCCTGATGATTTTTGATTAGCCGGGCCGCTCCAAGCATATAAGCCGCGTGTCCGTCATGTCCGCAGGCGTGCATAATTCCGTCGTTCTGGCTTTTATACGGAACTTCGTTCGCTTCCTGAATCGGAAGAGCGTCAATGTCCGCGCGCAAGAAAAGCGTTTTTCCCGGCTTCTCAGAATCGATTTCCGCAATAACGTTTGTCTCTTTTATTCTATAATTCTTGATTTTGTATTTATCAAGCTCCTCCTGAATTTTATTGCATGTGTTGTATTCTTTAAGGCCGAGTTCCGGGTGAGAATGAAAATATTCCCTGAGTTCCGCCATGTAATTTCCAAGCGACTTTGCCTCATCTAAAGCGTTCATAAAAATCCTCCAAAAACTAAAATTATTTTTCTAAACCTATTGACCAAGTAGGAATTAAATTTTATAAACATATTATCAAATAAAAACCTAGTGTGCTACTAGGAAAGAGGCAAAAATGAAAAAAATCAGTAAATTATTAAGAATTGCGGCTTCCGCATTTGCAGTTTTCTCTGTCCTTGTTGCCGCTGGATGCAATGAAAAATCTGAATCTAAAGGCGGAGAGAAGAAAATTCTGACTTACAGCCGCTCGCAGGGACCTTACACTGTTCTTTTTGAAAACGCTGTCGCTCCGATTCTTGAGTCAAAAGGGTATTCTCTCAAAGGCATTGACTATTCCGAGCTTGCGCTTGCAGACGATGCTTTGAACAGTGGAGATGTTGACTTTAACGTTGAGCAGCACACAGCTTATGCGGAAAGCTTCAACAAAGGAAACAACGGCGACTTGGTGGCAATCACTCCGATTCCGACAGTTCCGGCAAGCCTTTTCTCAAAAAATCATAAATCTCTCGACGAGATAAAGTCGCTTTCAAATCCTAAAGTCGCAGTTCCGAACGATCCGGCAAACACAGCGCGCGCTTACGTTCTTCTTGCGAAAATCGGCTGGATTACGCTAAAAGACGGCGCGAATCCTTCAACAGTAACAAGCGAGGATATTTCGTCAAATCCTTACAATATTGAATTCACGGAGATGAAATCTCTTAACATTCCTGCGGTTGAAGAGGATTTTGACTACGTTGTGATTACAGGCTCGATTGTCTACAACGCCGGAATCGACGCTTCAACGGCTCTTGCAAAGGAAAGCGTTCTTCCGCATTTGATTTTGCAGGTTGTCGTAAAGGAAAGGAACAAGGATTCAAAATGGGCGAAAGACCTTGTTGCGGCTTATCATTCAAAGGAATTCAAGGATTATCTTGAAAAAACGAACTTTGAGAACGGACTTTTCTGGATTCCTGAAGACTACGCTTTTGAGAATTAGAATCTGCGGATAAAAACAGATTCTGAAATCAGAATGACGAACTTTTTAAACGAGAAGATTTGAGAATTAGAGGAAGATGATGATTGAGTTCGAGCACGTTTTTAAGACTTTCAAGACAAAGAAAAATACGGTCAATGCGCTGAATGACATTTCGCTTTCCGTTGAGAAAGGCGATATTTTCGGCGTGATTGGTTTTTCCGGCGCTGGAAAGTCAACTTTAATCAGAATGGTGAACGGACTTGAAAAGCCGACTTCTGGAAAAATCATTGTGAAAGGGCTTGATGTTTCGACTTTGCGCGGCGCGTCTCTCAGAAATTTCAGAAAAGACATCGGAATGATTTTTCAGCACTTCAATCTTCTTTCAAGCAAGACTGTTTTTCAGAATATTGCGCTTCCGATGAAACTTGCGCACAAATCAAAGGACGAGATAAAAAATCGCGTGTCTGAGCTTTTGCGCTTTGTGGAGCTTGAGGACAAGGCGGAAAGTTTTCCGAACGAGCTTTCAGGCGGCCAAAAGCAGCGTGTGGGAATTGCCCGAGCGCTTGCGCTGAATCCTTCGATTCTGCTTTGCGACGAGGCGACGAGCGCGCTTGACCCCCGCACAACTGACTCGATTCTGGAGCTTCTGCAGAAAATAAACCGCGAGCTTGAAATCACAATTCTGATGATTACGCACCAGATGAACGTGATTTCGTCGATTTGCAACAAAGTCGCGGTTCTTGAGAAAGGAAATCTGATTGAAAGCGGCTCTGTAATCGATGTTTTCGGAAATCCTCAGTCTGAGACGACAAAAGGATTTATCCGGACCGTGATAAACGACAAGCTTCCGAAAGAGACTGTTGAATTCTTGAAAAACTACGAGAAGCCGCAGCGTGTTGTGCGTCTTCGTTTTGACGGCGAGAATGCGGACAAGCCTCTGATGTCGCTTGCAATCCAGAAATGCGGCGTGAATATTTCTATTTTGTTTGGCGTTGTGACTCAGCTTGAAGGAAAAGTTGTCGGATTCCAGACTGTTCAGATTACGGGAAGCGAGGAGCAGATTGAAGCTGCCGAGCGTTTCTTTGACGAGAACAAAGTCCCGAAGTTTGAAGTGAAGTTCTAGTTTCCTGCGATTGTCTTACGTGTGTCACCTTGAACTTGATTCAAGGTCTGTAAATGGAATGTCTGGCTTTTCGGGGCAGCTTCGGAAATGCAGTCAACTTTGAAAATTGACATTAGGCGGCGTTTTTGCCAGCTGGACGTTTCATATAAAAAGGAGAAAATTATGGCTCAGAATCTGATTTTTGGAATCAGCGCGGCGAAAATCTATACGGGAATTTTCCAGACGCTTTATATGGTCGGACTTTCGCTTTTGTTCGGCCTGATTATCGGGCTTCCGCTTGCTGTTCTGCTTTTTGTCACGAGAAAGGGCGGAATTAAGCAGAATCTTGTTGTGTACAATGTCGTCGGAACTGTAATCAACGTGATTAGAAGCGTTCCGTTCATAATTTTGATTGTCTACATTATGCCGGTTACGAAAATAATCGTTGGAACACGTGTCGGCTCAACTGCGGCTCTCGTTCCGCTTGTCGCTTACATTGCGCCGTATCTTGCCCGCCTGATTGAGAACGCGCTTCTCGATGTTGACAACGGAATTATCGAGGCGGCTCAGGCGATGGGCGCGACAACTTTGCAGGCGATTTTCCGCTTTGTCTTGCCGGAATCGCTCGGCTCGATTGTGCTTGGAATCACGACTGGAACGGTGGGCTTGCTTGGCGCAACTGCGATGGCTGGAGCCGTCGGTGGCGGAGGAGTTGGCGACTTGGCTTTGACTTACGGCTACCAGCGTTTCAACTTTCCGCTTATGACTTTCACCGTGATTATTTTAATTGTCTTTGTCCAGATTATCCAGATGATTGGCTCTAATGCTGCAAAAAAGGCGAAAAAATAAGGTTTTATTCCTATTGACAAAGTAGGATAGCAGTTTTTATCTTTACTTTGTCTTAATCGAAAAAATAAATTGCTTTTGAAAAATCGCAAAAAAAAGGAGAACAAAATGGCAAAAATCTACACAAGCGCAGACCAGCTTATCGGGCACACACCGCTTTTGGAGCTTTCTCACATTGAAAAAGCTGAAAATCTTGAGGCCAAAATCATCGCAAAACTTGAATATTTCAATCCTGCAGGCTCGGTAAAAGACAGAATCGCAAAGGCGATGCTCGACGAGGCCGAGGCTAAAGGAATTTTGAACAAGGACACGACAATCATCGAGCCGACTTCTGGAAACACTGGAATAGGTCTTGCTTCCGTTGCGGCTGCCCGCGGCTATCATCTCGTGATTGTAATGCCTGAGACAATGTCTATCGAACGCCGCCAGCTTATGAAGGCTTACGGAGCGGAGCTTGTCTTGTCCGAGGGCGCAAAAGGAATGAAAGGCGCAATCGCGAAGGCTGAGGAAATCAAGAACAGCACGCCGAACAGCTTTATCGCAGGCCAGTTTGTGAATCCTGCAAATCCTAAGGCTCATTTTGAGACAACCGGTCCTGAAATCTGGGAAGACACAGACGGAAAAGTTGACATTTTTGTTGCCGGAGTCGGAACTGGCGGAACTGTCACTGGCGTCGGAAAATATCTGAAGTCAAAAAATCCTGACGTGAAAGTTGTCGCGGTCGAGCCGAAATCTTCTGCGGTTCTTTCAACAGGAGTTGCCGGGCCTCACAAAATTCAGGGAATCGGCGCGGGCTTTGTTCCTGACGTTCTGGACACAAAAATCTACGATGAGATTATTCCGGTTTCAAACGAGGATGCTTTCGCCGCTGGAAAATCAATCGGAAAAAAGGAAGGCGTTCTAGTCGGAATTTCCTCTGGAGCGGCTCTCTGGGCTGCGGTTCAGCTTGCAAAACGCCCTGAAAACAAAGGCAAGAATATCGTTGTTCTTTTGCCGGACACTGGCGACCGCTATTTGTCAACGCCGCTTTTCCAGGACTAAAAGATAGAAAATCTGGAAAACAATAATTTTATTTTTATTCTGGCGCGGAGCTTTCTAAAAGCAGTTTTTCGCTTTTGTAAAGCTCCGCATTTTCATTTAAAAACAATGCCCAGCTACTACGAGTTCGCTAACGCTCATTGTTGCTGCCTTCGGCAGCTAACAACTAACGCTCTCCGTATCTGGCGCGAGCTGGTATCCAAGCAAAACGTTGAAGAAAATCGGCTTTTTAAAATTCAGTAAAAAAATCTCTTAAAAAAGAAAAATCAAAATAAAAAAATCACAACCAAAATCCGCCGCACGGTGCAACGCTAGAAAACGTTGTGTCGCGCAACAAAGCAAATCAAGATTTTTGAAAAAAAATTTTCGTAAGAAGGAAATCTAAAACTAAAAACAACAATCAAAATTTGCCGCACGGATGCGGCAAAAAAGCAAAGAGAGAATTTTCCAAAGGAAAATTCTCGTTAGGAATGGAAACTACAGGACGTAGTTTCCATTCCGTTGATTCTATTGACAGAAACATTCTAAAGTTTATAATTCTTTGTGTGAAAGGAGCAGGCAAGCTCCTTTTTTATTATGGAGAAAATTATGAAAAAAACTTTAGTTTTTGCTTTGGCGGCGGCTGTTCTTTTTGGATTTGCAGGCTGCAATAAAAAATCTGAAAATGCATCATCGGCTGGCTCTGAATCTTCAAGAAAAGTCAAAATCGGAATCGCAAAAATCGTTCAGCACGTCGCGCTTGACGACATCGAGCGTGGCGTTGTCGATGCAATCAACGCGGCTGGCTTCAATGTGGAATACGACCTTCAAAATGCGAACGGAGACGTGAACACTGCAAACCAGATTGCTTCCCAGTTCAAAGATGAAAATGTTGATGTGGCGGTCGGAATTGCGACTCCTGTTGCGGTTGCACTCGCAAACACTTTTAAAGACACGCCTGTTGTTTTCGGAACTGTAACAGACCCGCTCGGAGCAGGACTTGTAAAAACTTTGGAGCACGGCGAAGGAAACATCACAGGAATGAGCGACGCTCTTCCGTCTGTCGAGCACATCAAGCTTTTTGCCGATATTACAGGAATCAAGACTTTGGGCTACATCTACACAGCAAGCGAGGACAATTCTGTTTCCTCATTGAAACTTGTTGAAAAAGGCGCGGCGGAAGCTGGACTTTCGCTTGTAACGCAGTCAATTTCAAATTCATCGGAAGTAAAGCAGGCAGCTGAGGCAATTGTCGGCCGCGTTGACGGAATTTACCTTACAACAGACAACACAGTTTTCAGCGCGCTTCCGAGCCTTGTCTCAGTTTTCAGCAAGGCAAAAAAGCCGATTTTCTCCGCTGACGTTACCGGCGCGAAAAACGGCGGCTGCTTTATGGCTTCTGGCTTCAATTATTATAAGGCAGGATATGCGACAGGCGAGATGGTCGTGCAGATTTTAAACGGCGCAAAACCTTCCGAGCTTCCTGTAAGATTTATGACAAAGCCTGAAGATTCAGATTTGCTCTTTGACCTTGACGCTTGCGCCGCTTGCGGAATCACAATTCCACAGGAATATCTGGACAAGGCGACATATATCATCAAAGACGGAAAACTGGCAGAAAAGTAACGTCTCGTTACTCGCTTGTGCGGAAATTTGCGGAAAGCATCTTTTGCACAAGCGATGACGCGAATCGATTCTGCAAAGCGTTGAAAACGCAAAAATTTCCCGAACGTTAAGGAAAAAATCTTGATAGAAACAATTTTAATAGAAGGAATTATCTACGGAATTATGGTTCTCGGGCTTTTTATCTCCTACAGAACCCTGAATTTCTGCGATATGACAGTTGACGGCGCGTTTCCTCTCGGCGGCTGTGTTCTTGCGGTTTGTCTTGTGAACGGAATTCCGCCGTTTTTTGCGGTTGTTCTCGCTTTTCTCGCCGGCTGCCTTGCTGGATTTTTCACAAGTCTGCTTTACACAAAGCTTAGAATTCCTGACTTGCTCGCCGGAATTCTTATGATGACGATGCTTTATTCCGTGAATCTTAGGATAATGGGAAACCGTGCTAATATCTCGCTCCTTCGAGTTTCAACTCCGTTTTCAAAGCTGATGGATTTTTCGTCGCGT
Organism: uncultured Treponema sp.; assembly: GCA_934691925.1. GTDB lineage: Bacteria > Spirochaetota > Spirochaetia > Treponematales > Treponemataceae > Treponema_D. The sequence continues at coordinate 22,227 of CAKUTI010000025.1, forward strand.
GTTTTTCCTTCGCTTCCGTCAGAAACAGGAATCCTGATTTTTCTTCTGATTTTTATCTTGATTTTCAAGGCTCTTTTGGACATTTTTTTCCACACGGATTTGGGGCTTACGATGGGCGCGCTCGGCTCTAACGAGCAGATGGTGATTTCCCAAGGCGTGAACCAGAAAATCGTGCGCGGAATCGGAGTCTGCGTCGGCGACGGGCTTGCTTCTCTTTCTGGAGCGTTCGCCGCAATGTACAACGGATTTGCGGACGTTGGAAGCGGAACCGGCGTGATTGTAAGCGGACTTGCGTCTCTTATGCTTGGCGAGTTCATAATCCGCTCGAACAAAATCACTTGGATTACGCTCCGCGTGCTTCTCGGCTCGGTGATTTACCGCGGCTTAATGTTCCTTGCGCGCCGCTACGGACATTTCATCAATCTAACTCCGAACGACTTGAAACTTATAACAGGTCTTCTGATTATCGTCTGCTTGATTGTCGCGAACTTGAAAGGCACGGCGAATTTTATGAAGCATTTGAAACGCCCTTCAAGATAAGGCGGCAGGAGACCAGAATTATGATAAAGCTTGAAAATATCGGAATGGTTTTTAACGCCGGAACTCCGGACGAGAATGTCGCGCTTAAAAACATAAATCTTGAGATAAACAAAGGCGACTTTATAACAGTAATCGGCTCGAACGGAGCTGGAAAATCGACCTTGTACAACGTGATTGCAGGCACTTTGACTCCATCAAAAGGAAAAATCTTCCTTGACAACGAGGACGGAAGCCAGCGTGAAATCACAAAAGACGCGGAATACAAGCGCGCAAAATACATCGGACGAATTTTCCAGAATCCTCTTTTGGGAACTGCTGGAAAAATGTCGCTTCTCGACAACATGGTGATTTGCAGCAAAAAAGGCTGGAAAGGACTGAAAATTTCTGCAAGCAAAAAGCTGCGCGAGGAATTCAAAGCTCAGCTTTCGCGCCTTGATATGGGGCTTGAAAATCGCCTTGCGGACAATGTAGAGCAGTTTTCGGGCGGACAAAGGCAGGCCTTGACGCTTTTGATGGCTGTTCTTTCAAAGCCTGAAATTCTTCTGCTTGACGAGCACACGGCGGCTCTCGACCCTTCAAATGCGGCGATTGTAATGGAGCTTACGCGGAAATTCGCCGAGGAATACAACCTCACCGTTATGATGGTCACGCACAATATGCAGCAGGCGCTCGACTACGGAAACCGCCTTTTAATGATGGACGCAGGCGAAATCATTCTCGACATTTCAAGCGATGAAAAATCAAAGCTTACTCTCGACGACCTTGCGGAGCGTTTCAGGCAAATCAAAAAGCACGAGATGACAAACGACCAGCTGGTCTTGCAGTGATTCCTTAAAATCCGGAAAATTTTTCAAATCTTTTTTCAAAATTTTCCGGGCGGCTCGGCACTTCGCTTTCGCTCGTTCCGCCGGGCTGCTCCAGGTTTCGCTTTCGCTCCATTGTTTTTGGCAGGGTAGGCAAAAAAGAAAGCAAAACGCCAAAAACAACTTCATCGCCTTGCGCATCCCTGCCGCAAGAAAGCTCGCAAGGCAAGATTCGCTTTTTTAACAGTCAAAATCCGTCGAAAAAATCGCCCGTTTAAAAATCAAAAAACTGCATTTCAAAAATCACATTTTCATTTTCAAAATAAAAACCGTTGCGTTTTGCAAAAATGGCGGATAATCTTTTCCCTTGAGGTCTTTATGAAAAAAATCTTTCCGCTTTTTGCAGTCTTGTCGGCAGTTTTCACTTTTTCCCTGGTTTCTTCGCTTTACGCAAAATCAGAATTTCCGCTTCCGCCTGAAAATGTCCATCCGCGCGTTTTGTTCACGCAGGAAAATCTTTCTGAGATAGAATCCAATCTGAATTCTCCTGAAAACGCGGGCGCAATAAAAGAAAAAAATCGGCTTTTAAGTTTTTTTTCCAAAAATCCGCTTTCTTATTCAAAAGAAATGAATTTCAAAGTTGAGGGGCAGTTCGTGGCAGTTGTTGAAGCGGCTGCTTTTGAGTATGCGCTCACAAAAAATGAAAAATACGCGCGCTTTGCCTATGAATCGCTCATAAATCTTTTTAAAACTTTCAATCCTGAAAAAGTCTACGACAAATACCGACCGGCAGGCCAGCTCGTTTTTGCCGCGGCGGAAGTTTACGACTGGTGCTACGGCGCGCTTTCTTCAAAAGAAAAAAGACTGATTGTCTCAAAATCGATTTCTGTAATCCAAAATTATTTTCAGATTGGCTGGCCGCCTGTAAACCAGAACGCAGTGAACGGACACGGCTGCGAATCCCAGCTTTTAAAGGCTCTTCTTGCTTTTGGAATCGCGGTTTATGACGAAAATCCTTCAATCTGGAAAACTGTCGCAAAAAGATTTTACAGCGAATACGTTCCTGTCAGAAATTACGTTTACGATTCAGGCCTTCCGACTTTTCAGGGAATCGAATACGGAATGTACCGGCCGATTTTTGACTTGTGGTCGCATTTTTTAATCACCGGAATGGGCTTGGAATCTCCTTACGGCGAGAAAATCAAAAATTGGAGCCATTCTTATCTCTATTACGGATTTCCGTTTGCAAACAGCTCTTTCCACTTTGGAGACGCAAAGCTTCATTCGCTTTTCAACGAGCAAAGAACGGCGGCTTTAATGCTTATGGCTTCATCTGCGGCTTCTGATTCTTACGCAAAATACAAGGCAAAAGAAATAACAAATAATTTCACGAAATTCGCTTACAACACGAGCGGCGAAAGCGACGACAAGCTCTCGCCGGTTCAGTTTCTGATTTTCAATGATGTGAACTTAAATTGCCTTCCGCCAGATTCTCTTCCGCTTGCAAACTACGTGAAAAGTCCTTACGGCGAATATGTTCTCCGCGGCTCTTGGAGCGACAAAAACGCGCCTCTCGTAAGAATGAAAATCGGCGAGCTTTATTCTTCAAACCACGAGCACCGGGACGCGGGCGATTTCGCTTTTTCTCAGGGCGAGATTTTAAGCGAGCAGGCGGGCGTTTATCTTTCAGGGAATTCGTTTAAAACCGGCTACAACAAGGAATTTTATCACGGAACTGGCGCGCAGAACTGCCTTTTGATTGAAGGCAACGGAGACTTTGGCGGACAGAAAGAATATGAGGACGGAATCAGCGACATAGAGAATTTCATGAACGGAGAAAAATATGTTCGCTCAAAGGTCTTAAATCATTCGGATTCCATCAAATATATAGAAGAAAACGGGAAAGGCTACGCGTATATTTCAGGCGATTTGACGCGCGCTTATCCAAACGCGGAAAATGTCAAGCGTCATATGCTTTCGATTTTGACCGGCGACGAGAAAAACAAGCTGATCTTTGTTGTCTACGATAAAATTCTTGCGAAAAACGGCTGCAACGGAGTTTTTCAGTTTCAGGCGAAGAAAAAGACCGAGTTAAAATCAGACAAAAAAGGATTTTCAATGCGCGGCGAAAATGTTTTTCTGAATGAGAATGTTCTTTTGCCGATAAATCCTGAAATCAAAATTTTCACTGGAGAAGAAAATGCGACTGTCGGCGGAAAAAACTACAAGAAAACTTTGACAAAAGCTGCGATTGGAAAATCGGCAAAGCAGTTTGCGCTTGAAAATTCAGACAAAATCGAAATCCGCTCCGAAAAAAAAGAAAAAGACGAGGTTTTCTTCAATGTTTTTTCAACGTGGGACAATTCGCTTTCAGAAGCTAAAATTGAGGACGCAAAACTGATTCAGACAGAAAATTTTGACTGCGCGCTGATAAAAAATTACGCAGTCTGCTTTGTAAAGGATTCAAAAGTTTCAGTTCAGGATGATTTGTTCGCTGGAAAAACAGTTTTCACCATAAATGCCGAAAGCGGCGAGATAAGCGTAAAAGGAGATTTTTTGGAGATGTAAGCTTCGCCGCCAGTGCGGAAAATAATGAGAAATCATCATAATTGAAGAATCGCGAAAAAATTATTATAATTTTCAGAAATTTAAACACTAAAAACAGAGGATAATATGTCAGAAAACGATTTGTGCCCTTGCGGTTCAGGAAAAAAATATAGCGAGTGCTGTGAGCCAATCATCAAGGGTGCTTCAAAAGCTCCAACAGCGGAAGCTCTTATGCGTGCGCGCTACACTTCATACGTAAAGCAGGAAATCGACTTTATCATCAATTCTTGCGAAGAGGGCGAGAAAATCGCTGCAATCGACAGAAAGGCGACCGAGGACTGGGCTAAAAACTCAACTTGGCACGGACTTAAAATTCTTCGCACAGAAAAAGGAACAGAAAACGATGATGAAGGAATCGTTGAATTCGAGGCGACTTACACAGACAAAGGCCACTTGCGCGATGTTCACCACGAAATCGGATATTTCAAGAAAGTCAACGGCGAATGGCTTTATTCTGTCGGAAACGTAAAGCCGATGACAGTAATCCGCGAAGGCTCGAAAATCGGCCGTAACGACCCATGCCCATGCGGAAGCGGAAAAAAATATAAGAAGTGTTGTGGACGATAAGCAATATAATAATTGCTTGTTCAGGAATTTCACAGCACTTTGTAAAATGTCGCGACGGCCGGAGCGGCAACCTTTTTGTGGTCGATAATCTTAAAAAAAACAGCAACAAAATCCCGCAGCGATTCAAAGAAAGTCGCAGCAACCATTTCGCAGAGTCTGAGTCAAAGCGGCTGAAAAATTGTTTTGTATTCAGTATGCGGTGTTGCGGAAAACAGAAAAATAGAAACGGTGGAAAAATGCGCCAAATAATAACAGGATTTCATGCAATCGAGGAGAAAGTCCGGCGGGCTGTTGAAAACGGCAAAAATGACGGGCTTTCAATCTCTTATTCAAAAATCGGACCGCGCGTAAAAAAAATTCTGGAGCTTGCCTCCAGCGTGAAAATTCCGTGCAGCCAAGTTGACACAAAAGCGTTGGACTCGCTTGTGCGGAATTTGCCGGAAGTTGCACGCGACCACCGCGGAATCGTGCTTTCAGTAGAAGGCGTTTCTGAAAAGCAGGCTGATGTCAATTTTGATGAATGGATTGCCGCTGAGAAAATTTCAGAAGAAAAATCGACAGTCCTGATTCTTGACTCAATCACAGACCCTCACAATGTGGGCGCGATTTTGCGTTCTGCTGATCAGTTTGGGGCGAGCCTTGTGATAATGCCGAAGCGGAACAGCGCGAGCAATTTTTCAGACAATGAGATTATCGCGCGTGCTTCAGCTGGAGCGAATTCTTACGTTCCTGTAAGCGTTGTGCCGAATTTAAGCCGCGCGGCTGCAAGCCTCAAAGATGCCGGATTTTGGATTTACGGCGCGGACGCTGGCGGCGAGTCTGTCACGGAGATAAAATTTCCTTTGAAAACCTGCATCGTCATGGGAAGCGAAGGAACTGGAATCTCGAATCTTCTTGAAAAGCAGTGCGATGCAATTGTTTCGATTCCGACCTGCGGAAAAATCGACAGCCTGAACGTGTCCGTTGCGACTGGAGTTTTGCTTTACGAGGCGTACAGGCAGCGCATTACGATTTAACTTCTGCTAACAAAAACAAAATCATTAGAATATACTTTGTTCCGTGAGGGAGTAGCAGACTCTTTTTGAACAGAGTAGCGCGTCAACATACTGGTTTAGACAAGCCTGGCGCGTTTTAATTTGCGAGACTCATGTGCAGAATTTTTACAAGTTTCTGTGCATGTGTTTTGTATTGCCTTTGTGTGAAAACGACCTTGTGCAGAAATGCGCAAGGTCATTTTTTTCATTCTGGAGGTACTGATGAATACTTTGACTCTGTTTCTTACGGTTTTGGCGACGGTTTTTATTGCGGAGATGGGCGACAAGACTCAGCTTATGCTTATTGCGATGACTTCAAAATACAAGCTTCGCCAGATTATTGTTGGAACTGCCGCCGCGATTCTAGTTCTTAACGCGCTTGCGGTTCTTGCGGGCGGAATTCTGAACGAATTCTTGAAGTCAAATCTTTGGGTTATAAAGCTGATTGCCTGCGCCGCGTTCTTCTATTTTTCGCTGACTTCTCTCATAAAAGATGATGAGGAGGAGGAAGCGAAGCACAGCCGCTTTAATTTTGCGCCGCTCGCTGTTTTTGCGACTTTTTTCGTTGCCGAGCTTGGAGACAAGACTCAGCTTACCGCGATAACTTTCGGGGCGACAAACGGGCTGAATTCCGCTTCCATTGCGATTTGGATTGCGTCTTCAATCGGGCTTTTTGCCGCTGACATTATAGGGCTTTTAATCGGGCATTTTCTGCATGGAAAAACTCCGGACGGATTTTTCAAGATTCTCGCGTTTGCGATTTTCGCGTTCTTCGGCTTCGCGAATCTGCCGGAAGGTCTTTATCTTTTGTTCAACAGGGAAAATTCGGAAGAAAAGAATTTTATCGGAATGCTTTTTTCAAACCAGATGATTTTACCGATTGTCTGCATTGCCGCGATTCTTTTTATTGCCGCTTGCGTTGTGATTCTGGTCTCGCAGAAAAAGAAATCTGCGGCTGCGGAAAAATAAAAAAGCTGCCGCTGTAAAAAGCGGCAGTTTAAATCTTAGAAAACACTGAATCTTACATCAGTTTTTTTACAGTCTCGGCGATTTTCTCGTCTTTGCAGTCTTTAAAGAAATATTCCGCGAAATGCTCGCCTGCGAAAGCTCCTTTTACAAGCTCCTTGTCCAAAGACTCCAAGATTTCTGTGAACGGCTTAAAAGCTGCCGCGCGCACTGTGTCGAGAATTTTCTTGTTTCTCTGCTCTGGAACAACGCGCTCTTTCGGATAGCCGCCGCCGAATTTCTCTGAGAAAAGCTTCTCGAAAATGTATTCAAGATTCAAGTCTCCGCCCCAGCCGAATCCGAGAGCGAACGGAATTGAAATCGCGTTTCCGTCGTTAATCTGCGCAAAAGTGTAAGCATCGAGCGGATTTGCAACGTGTCCGCAGAGAACGCCAGGAAAGCTGTTCAAAGCGAGCATCGCGCCTTCGCCAGTTCCGCAGCCTGTAACAACAAAGTCAGCGGCTTTCGAGTTCAAAAGAGTTGCCGCAAGAATTCCGTTCTGAACGTAAGTGAGCTGCGCTTTGTCATCTGCGCTGTACATTCCGTAGTTCACAACTTCATATCCTTTTGTGTCTGCGATTTTTTTAAGCGCGTTGTAGATAACTGCGTTTTTTGCAGCCTGAGAGTTCTCGTTGATAAGAGCGATTTTCATTTTTGTCTCCTGATTTTTTTCTCGCCTGAAAACAAATTTTCTAATGAAAAATCTTCTGAAAAACGGAATTCAATCGATTCAGCCGAATTTCAAAAATTTCATCATTTTTTTGCTTTTGGCGATTTTCTTCTATCTTAATGGAAAATTGCGGAGTGTAAAAGCAAGTAAAAACACAAAAATTTTCCGTTTCTTTGATAGTGTCTTAAAGTTTTATGAAAATTCCTCTATAATTTGAAGTGATTTAAATCTATGATTTAAAATCTACGATTTAAAACCTACTTGGAGTTGTGTTATGAAAAGCTTAAAACTTTCTACAAAAATTGCATTGCTTTCGGCTCTTGCGATTCTTGTTTCGTCAGTTGCGGTCGGCGTGATTTCAATCAGGATAAATACTTCTGAGGTCGTTGACTTTATCAATGAGACTCTACGGACAACGCAGAACGGCGTTACAAACACTCTTGAAGACTGGACTTCATCGCTTGAACATTCAGTTGTCGCGCTCGCAGAAAAAGAAGAGCTTGTGCAGGCGTTTGAGGCAGACGACATTGAAAGCATAAAAGAGCTTTCTGAGGCTGAAGAAGATCTGCTCGAGGCCGATATTCTTTTTGTTACAGATAAAAATGGAAAAATTCTTACTGGAGATAACGCCGGAAAAACAATTTCTGTAAGCGGGATCATAAAGAATGCGTTGAGCGGAATTTCTGGAAGCTCATTTGATTCGCCTTCTGTGTTTGGCTATGGAATCTATTATTCCGCTCCTGTAAAAAGCCCGTCTGGAATATTAGGTGCGGTTGTCGCTGGATACGATTTGACATCTTCTGACTTTGTGGATTTGATTTCGAAAAGCTACGGAGTTGAATGTACAGTTTTTGACGGAACTGTCCGGGTTTCCACAACTTTGGGGGCTGAATATATTGGCTCAAACTTGAATAATGACGATATTTCAAATTTGGTCTTGGGAGGCGGAAAGCCTTATTACGGAGAAAACGAGATAAGCGGAAAAAGCTATATAAGCATTTATTTTCCTCTAAAAGATGAGCTTGGAAATATAAGCGGAATGGTTTTTGTGGCGAAAGACAAGAATATTGTGCGTTCCGCATCGCTGAAAGTTATCCTGACGATAATTCCGATTCTTATTGTGCTTGTTTTAGTTCTCGTTGTGATTGTCCTTGTTGTCCTTAAAAAACTATTGAATCCGCTTGTTGGCGTAAAGAAAACTTTGAACGACATTTCAAGCGGAGACGCTGATTTGACAAAGCGGATTGAGCTGAAATCTTCGGACGAAATCGGCGATGTCGTGATTGGATTCAACAAATTTGCGGAAAAGCTCCAGCAAATCATTAAGGATATGAAAACAAGCAAGTCTGACCTTGACATTGCTGGCGAGGACTTACATTCAAGCACGGAAGACACTGCCTGCGCAATCGAGCAGATTCTTGCGAACATAAACAGCATTTTGAGCGTGATTGAAAAGCAGACAACAGCGGTTGACCAGACGGCAGGCGCGGTTGATGAAATTTCCTCAAACATTTCTTCTTTGAACAATATGATTGAGAATCAGTCGAGCGGCGTGGCCCAGGCTTCGGCGGCTGTTGAGCAGATGATTGGAAATATACGTTCTGTGAGCGCGTCGATGGAAAGGATGTCGAAGTCTTTTGACCATCTTGAAGGCAACGCGCAGAGCGGATTTTCAAAGCTGAAAGACGTGAACGACAGAGTTCAGGAGATTGAAAAGCAGTCGGCTCTTCTTCAGGAGGCGAACACGGCGATTGCAAGCATTGCAGAGCAGACAAATCTTCTTGCGATGAATGCGGCGATTGAAGCCGCGCACGCGGGCGACGCAGGAAAAGGCTTTGCGGTTGTTGCGGACGAAATCAGAAAGCTTTCCGAGACTTCTTCGGTGCAGTCAAGGACAATCGGCGAGCAGCTTAGCCAGATTCAGGACTCAATCGACAATGTTGTTTCGGCTTCGGGCGAGTCAAGCGATGCGTTTGCTGTTGTCGCGAGCGAGCTGAAAGAAACTTCTCAGGTCGTTATTCAGATTCGCGCGGCAATGGAAGAGCAGAACGAAGGCTCAACGCAGATTACAGAAGCCCTGAAAATGATGAACGACAGCACAGTTGAGGTGAAAAACGCTTCCGAGGAGATGAACAAGGGCAACGAGATGATTCTTGACGAGGTAAAGCAGCTTCAGGACGCGACTTTGCAGATGAGAACAGGAATGGGCGAAGTGCGTGCTGGCGCGCAGAAAATCAACGAGACCGGAGCGGCTTTAAGCGGAATTTCATCAAAAGTGCGAAACTCAATCGACAGAATCGGAAGCCAGGTTGACTTGTTCAAGGTTTAAGCGCTTCCGAATCGAAGATTCGGAAGCTTCGATTCGGAAGCTGCAAAATGGAGAGGCTGAATCTAAGCGAACGCTAATGCGTTCGAGTTCAACATGACGATGCCTTTTTTGCAGGCTCGGCGGATTTTTTGAAATTACAAAAGCTGTCATTCCGAACTCTGGTTCAGCATGACGGCTTCCCGTTCGAACAAGAAAATCAATATATTGACCAAAAGTTCTATTTAAAGTATAACTAAGTCAATGACAAAGGCGTCATAAATAAAGAGCTATAGCTATGCACTAAAGGTGTGTCTGTGGTTTTTTGTTTATGACGCTTTTTTTATGCTAGAATTTTGCGCTGTCAAAAAAAATTATGCCAAAAGGAGATAAAAAATGGCACTTAAAGAATTTAATGTTAAAAACGCTTACTGCAAACGCGTTTGGGATGAATTGAAAGCTCGCTACGCTGACCAGGAGCATTTCTTGCAGGCGGCTGGCCTCGTTCTTGAGACTCTTTCGCCGGTTGTTGACAC
>CAKUTI010000026.1 GCA_934691925.1 uncultured Treponema sp.
ACGCTGGCTCACACCACCTCAATGTAAACGTATTCGGAGTTGAAAAACTCAAGGACTGCCAGGCTCATCCAGAGAAACCTGAATATGCAAACTTCACAGTTCGCGTTTCTGGATATGCAGTTCGCTTCATCAACCTTACAAAAGAGCAGCAGGACGATGTTATCGCTCGTACTTGCCACGCTTCTCTGTAGTCAAAGAGAAAATTCAAGGCTGAAATCATATAAAACCGATATTCAGTCTTGAAAATTTGATTCTTTTAGCCGCTTTGCCCGTTTATTCTGACAAGGCGGCTCTTTTTTTGGCATTTAATCTAAAAAATCTTTTAACTTTTCTATCACTTTTGTTTTTTATATTTTATACAGAAGACAAAATTTTATTTTTAAGGAGACTTTTATGAAAAAATTATTCTTGATTTTGACTGCGGCAGCTCTTTCTTTTGCTGGCTGCAAAAGTGTCTCGCCAGCAGCTGAAAACGCTTCAACAACAGCGATTTCAATCGAAGGCGACTGGAAGACAAGTAAACTCGAAATCGACAACGTTGAGCAGGAGCTTTGTCCGTCAGAAATGTCAATCAAACAGAAAGACGGCAATCTTTACTCAATCAACGGCGACTCAGGCGTAAACAGATTTTTCGGCGATGTAAAAGTAAGCGGCTCGTCATTCAAAGTTCAGGACAACATCGGAAGCACAAAAATGGCAGGCGATCCCGTTTCTATGAAATTTGAGGACAACTTTACAGACGCGCTTCTTTCGGCAACTTCATGGGAAACATTCCAGAAAGATTCTTCAGCTTTCCTCAAAATTTCAGACAAAGACGGAAAACGAGCAATCACTTTCACAAAGAAATAAAACGCGTTCAACATTTGCAAGTTTTTAGGCAATACAATAAAAAAGCCGTGCAGGATTTTGCTTTTTTTAGCATTTTCCAAGCACGGCTTTTTTTAGATCCTATAAAAGGCAAGGACTAGCGCCACTTGTCTTTTTCTTCTTCTGAAGGTCCATTCAAAACCGCTAAATATCTGCCAATTTCTCCGCCCCATTCCACAAGCGCCAATGCATCAGCTTCAGGAGTGGCTTCTGTAAACGGAATCGCATTGGACTCATCATAATATTTCTGGGCAGTCTTGTAATCCTTTTTCAAAAGAGCATTTTCAGCCTTTTCATAAAGTTTATATCTTTTCTGAACAGAAGCCTCTTTTGAAAGTTTCGCGGGCTTTTTTGATTTGTAAGTGCTTATATCAGAATATTTTCCGCCGCTGCTGAAATTCTTGAAAAAGCCGGAACTCGAACTGCTTGAGCTTGAGCTGCTGCTCGACTCGCTTGATGACTGCGAACTGTTTTTTCCGCCTACTCTGCCCTCGATTCCTTTTACAATGCCTTTCCATTTCTGAGAAAAACAAGCTGATGAAGCAATCATAAGCAAGACAACTGCAATCTTTGATTTTCTTGATAATTTCATATTCACTCCTCTTAATTCAAAAGCCATCATAAAATTCTTATGAATATTTTCTAAGATAATTTATTATAACATATGAATTCTTAAATTTCATTAAAAAAATAATCATTTTTCATAACTTCGGAAATTTGCTAAAATAAACTGGAGGTACAAAAATGAAAGGTTATATTCACTCATTTGAAAGTTTCGGCTGCGTTGACGGACCAGGCTCTCGTTTTATAGTTTTTGTGGCCGGCTGCAATTTCCGCTGCAAATATTGCCACAATCCCGACACTTGGATTATGAAAGACGGCAAAGAATGGGAAGCAAAAGATGTCTTGAAAGAAGCCCTTTCGTGCCGCTCGTACTGGGGCAAAAAAGGCGGAATCACAGTTTCAGGCGGAGAGCCGCTTCTCCAGATTGATTTTCTTCTTGAACTTTTCACGCTTGCAAAAAAAGAAGGAATAAACACTTGCATCGACACTGCCGGAGGCCCCTTCACAAAAGAAGGCGAATGGTTTGAGAAATTCAAAAAACTGATGGAAGTCACAGACATTCTTTTGATGGACATCAAGCATATCAATGAGGAAGAGCATATAAAACTCACTGGAAAAACGAGCAAGAACGTCCACGATATGTTCCGCTATCTTGATGAAATCAACAAGCCAATCTGGATTCGACACGTTCTCGTTCCAGGAATCACAGACAAAGACGAATATCTCACGCAGACAAGAGATTTTATCCGCTCGCTTCACAATGTCTACAGAGTCGAAGTTCTTCCGTATCATTCGCTTGCAATCGCAAAATACGACGAGCTTGGAATTCCTTACCAGCTGCGCGAAACGCCAATGCCGGAAGCAGACAGAATAGAAAATGCAAGAAAAATTCTTGAATGCGACAAATATAATAGATGGAAAGAGTAAATTTCATCTGAATTTTTAGAGATAATGGATTTTTTCTGACCGAAATAAAGATTTTCTTCCTTTATCTCGGTCTTTTTTTGTTTTTTTCGTTGATTTTTCCCCGGTGAGAATTAAAATTGAACCTAATTAAAAAACGGAGGATTCAATGAAAAAGTTCTTAAAAATCGTGGCGGCATTTTTAGCAGCTTCGCTCGCGTTTTCAGGCTGCAAAAATTCAAAAAAGCTGCCAGCCGCCTCTCCAAAAAGCATACCGGCAAAAGTCCAGAATTCGGCGGCACCGCAGAGAATTATTCAAGTCGGATACGCGCAGGTCGGACACGAATCTGCCTGGCGGCTTGCAAACACAGAATCATTCAAGAAAACTTTCACAGCGGGGAACGGCTACAATCTCATTTTTGTTGATGCGGACAATAATCAGAAAGTCCAGATTGCCGCAATCAGAGATTTTATCGCAAAAAATGTTGACTATATTGTAATGGCGCCTTGCGTTGAAACCGGCTGGGACGAAGTTCTAAAGGAAGCAAAAGAGGCGGCAATTCCAGTTATTTTGTCAGACAGAATGTTGCAGACAGATGACAAAAGCCTTTACCTTTGCTGAGTCGGCGGAAATTTTCTTAAAGAAAGCGAGGATGCGGTTTTCTGGCTCGACACTTATCTGAACGAAAAAGGAATGAACGGCGAAATCAAAATCGTTGACCTGCAAGGCTCGCTCGGAGCTTCCGCGCAAATCGGACGCACGCAGGGAATTGAAAACGGAATCGCTTCACACAGCAACTGGAAGCTCGTGGCTCAAAAATCCGGAAATTTCAGCTATGACGAAGGAAAAGCAGCTTTTGAAAGCATAATTTCTGAAATCGGAATCGACAATATCGATGTTGTTTTCAGCGAGAATGACGATATGGCTTTTGCGGTCGTTGATGTTCTTAAAGAAAACGGAAAGAACCCCGGAAAAGACGTGATTATAATCACTTTTGACGCAGGAAAAAAGGCGTTTGAAGCAATGATTGCAGGCGAAATCAACTGTGCCGCTGAATGTAATCCGCTTCACGGTCCCCGCGTTGACGGAATAATCAAGACGCTTGAAAATGGCGGAACTGTTGAGAAAGCACAATATGTCGATGAGGAGATTTTTGACCAGACGAATGCCGCACAAATTCTTCCAACAAGAGCATATTAAATAAAAAATCTCCTGAAAAACTTTCAGGAAACATAAGAAAGACAATTCCTAAGAGAGTTTATTTGCTGCACTGATTTTTTAGTGCAGCATTCCTATTTAGGAAAATGCAAAATTATTTTACAAAAGCGAGAGCTTTAGATTTTTCTGTTCCAGCCTGATAGAAAGCAAGAACATCAGAATCAAAATGGCTGTCGAGTCGAGACTTGTAATTTGAAATCTTTGCAACGTAATTCAATGTGTGCTGCGGAGTCTTGTTTGCTTTTACACGGCTCGTTCCGGCATTGTACATTGCAAGTGCCGTAATGTCGTTTCCGGCAACGTCCATGCAGTAGCGCAAATGGCTAATTCCGTATCTCGCGCTTATCTTCGGGTCAAAAAATTCAGCTTCGGTAAGTTTTGGAAACGAAGCACTGTTAAGCTGAAATAATCCGCGGTCAATCGTATAGTTTGAATTTTTATTCACCGCATTGGCATTAAATCGGCTTTCAACGTAAGCAAGCGAAAAAGCAAGCGTCGGAGAAATATCGTTTTTATCGGCATTTTCAAGAATCGCCTGTGCAATCTCGCGGTCGCCAGTCACACGAGAAAAGAACCACTCCACCGCCGGACGCGACTGAGGCTGCCTGTAAAGAGCCAAAGCCTGATCATCTTCCGGGGAATAGTCATCCGAATAGTCAGTTTTGAAACTGGAATCTGAAAAAAAGTCTTCAGTTACGAGAGTGCTTAAATTTGAGAAAGAATTGAATTCTGAAACTTTTTCAGTGTCGTCTTGAGCTTTTGCAGGAAGAAGCAAAACAACGAGCAGACACAAGCCTAAAAAAAGTCCGCTAAAAAGAAGCGTTCCCTGCAAAGTTCTTTTGTTAAAAGAATTCATAGGCTGAATGTTAGCGAATCAGATTATTTTAAGCAATAGAGATTTTGGAGTTTTTAGCAAAAAACGGCTCATTTTTTGGAAAACTCGTGAAATCTCTAACATTTTTCGCAAATATTGACATTTTTTAATCTTCTTACGCAATTTATTCAGTCTTATTCTTTTTAATAAAGAACGATTGAATCATCTTTTAAAGATTTTGAGAAAAAGCAATAATGCTGATGTTTCGTGCTCAATTCTTCGATGAAAAAATCTTTTTGAGCCTCAGCTTCCTTTGGAATCGCAAAACCGATTACAGAAACGCAGTCCTTTATTCTCCGCGCGGTGTGCTTCATTGCCGCCGTGAACTGCTCAACACTTGCATTTTTGTCAAAAACAGGCTCAATAAAAACAAATTCTTTTTTTTCTTCAAGAGATTTTAGCCCGTCGCGGAGTTCCGCAAGAAATTCCTCATTGTATTCTTCCGGCGAGCCTTCAACCTCGCTCCATTTTACAGGTTTTACATTTTTCTCAGAAAGAGGATATTCCTCGCCGGAAATCATAAAGAGCTTTCCGCCTTTTACTTCAAACAGTCTGTCTAGTTTCATAATGAAATTATTTTAGACAAAAAAAAATCTCTACGCAATGGTAGAGATTCCCAAAAGTTTTATAAAACGACCCTATTCTGTAAGAATCTTGATTACTTCAGCCTTGTCTTGTGTATTCAAGATTTGAGCACGTTTTTCCGCGCTCTTGAAAAGCAGGCTAACTTCTGCCAAGAACTGAAGATGAGGTCCAGTTTTGTTGACTGGAGAAAGAGTCATAATAAAAATACGGCAAGGTTCCTGATCCAAAGAATCAAAATCAACTGGATTGTCAGAAATACCGATGCACGCAACCAAATCAGAAACTGTGTCTGTTTTTCCGTGCGGAATTGCAATTCCGTGCTTCATGCCTGTTGACATTTTGCGTTCACGGTCAAGAACACATTCGCGAGCGGTAGCTTTGTCAGTTACCTTTCCAGCCTTAACGAGAATATCAAGCATCTCATCGATAATCTCTTCTTTTGTCTTACCTTTGAGATGAAGTTCTACAGTGTCAGGTGTTAATACAGTTTTTAAGTCCATAGATAAAGTGTAAATTCCCTTATTAGAAAAGTCAAGTTTTTTTAAATTAAAAATAAACTAGAATTTTCTAGTCCAAATTTTGCACATTTACGAAGCGAATCTTAATGCTACGCCAGATTGGAGCGGCGAAGTTCTGGAGCGAAGCGCAGGCGAAGCCAAGTGAAGCGGAAGAATGTGAACCGCTGAAAGCTGGGCTTGTTTTTCAGCATTGACGCTTTGCTCAAGAAAAACATTGGCTGCTCAAACAGAACTCCGTCCAAAAAGAAAAAATCATAAAAAACAATTTTCGCGGGAAAAATGGAAAAATCATTTGCTTTAACAGATTCAAAAAAAACATTATAATTGGAAATATGACACAAATTGAGAAATTTTTATCGGACATAAAGAGAATCATAAAATACGACCGCGCAAACAACGGCGGACGCTACGACGGAAAAAGAGCCTGCACGGAAATTTCAAAGCTTTTCGCGCGGAACAACCCAATTTTGGGCGTGCTTGCAACTTCGCTTTCTGATTATTGGCTTGACAAATACATTTTAGCTTCTGAAAATCCGGAAAACGAGCCGACAGAAGAAAATATCGAAAAAATCAAGGCATTTCAATGTTTTGTTGACAATATTGACGACGAAAGCTTGGACAGCCTTTCAGCTGAGGATTTTGAAAATTTGAAAGGCTTTGTTGACGAAGCGAGCGAGGAGCTTGATTTGGACGCGCTTCAAAATATGATGGGAATTTTGCTAGACAGAGGCGCGATTTAATTGAATCAGAATTTTTGTTCGGATAAATTTTATTCGAAATGCCTTCAATGCCCGAGAAAATGCGGAATTGACCGCACGGAAAAGTCGCCGCTGAGCCACGCAGGATTTTGCAAGGAAAGCGAAAAAATCAGAGTTGCGGTTGCGTGCCTGCATTTTGGCGAAGAGCCGCTTTTGACTGTTCACAATGGAAGCGGAACGATTTTCTTGACCGGCTGCAATCTGCGATGCGCGTTCTGCCAAAATTATCAGATTAGCCAGCAGGGAATGGGCGCGGAAACCACAAAAGACGAATTTGCTGAAATTTGCCTGAAGCTTGAAGCGGCTGGAGCTGAAAACATAAATCTCGTTACGGGAAGCCACCACATTCCGGCGATTGCAGAAGGGCTTGAAGAAGCTAAAAAACGCGGGCTTAAAATTCCAGTCTGCTGGAATTCAAGCGGATACGACGATGTTGAGTCTCTTAAAATGCTTGAAGGGCTTGTTTCGATTTATCTTCCGGACTTGAAAACTTTGAGCGCGGAGCTTTCACAGAAATTGTGCCAGTCGAAAGATTATCCTGAAAAAGCTGAAAAAGCGATTTCTTGGATGATTTCCCACAATCCGCTAAAAATTGTTCAGGAAGAAAAAATCATAGACGGCGAAAAAATCACAAAAGACAAAATTCTTTCGGGCGTGATTGTGCGCCATCTTTTTTTGCCGGGAAAATTCTTTGAAACGGCGGATGTCCTTGAATGGCTAAAACACAACGCGGACAAAAAAGCGATAATCTCGCTGATGAGCCAATATACGCCAGTTCCTTTTAAGGGAAGCGACGAAGAGCTTTCAAAGCGGAAAAAAGCGTTGTCTTCTATAGAAAATCGACTTGTGAACGCGCAGGAAGACAAGGATTTGCGCGATTTAATCGAAGCCTACGATTTTGACTATCTTTTTTATCAGGATTTGTGTCAGGACACAGAATGGCTTCCGGATTTCGAGAAAAAGCAGCCTTTCAGCTACAAACTTGCAAAGCCCGTTTGGCACTGGAAATACGGTTTTATTGAATAAAAAAACGAGATATTCCGCAAATCTATGATATAATTTTAAGGATTACAAAATATTTTCCGCCGGGGGCTTTTTATGTTTTTCTCGCACAATGAATTCCACATTTCTCGGACTGTCCGGGAGGCGTGCAACTTTTCTGATGGGCTTTTTGCTTCTAGCGGAAACGTGATTTTAGCGAATATTTCAGCAGTTCGAGCTTTTCAGACAAAATTCAACAAATATCTTGAAAAAAACAATCTGCCTCAAATTTCAGCGGGAACTTTGAATGCAATGGGCTTGCTCGACGAGATTTTTCATCTTGCGTGCTACACTTACCGCCGCCACAAAAATGCCGACGCTTTCAAAAATCTTCTTTCAAAACTTGAAAATAAATTCGGAAAAGAAAAAATAGATTTGCTTTTGGTTAAATTCTCTAACGAATTTCCACCGGTCGATGCCTACAAAGGAAAATGCTCAATAGAAGAATATCTGAACACGGAACTCACGGAGAGAAAAACAGGCAGAATAAGAACAAACCGCGAGCAGACGCTTGAAGAGCTGATTATGCTTTGCCTCGACAACGAAAATCCTGCGTTCAAGCCGTTTTATCCGCTTTTTGACGATTCAAAATTAAAAGAAGATTCTGATTTTGACTTCAAAGAAATCTGGAGCGAAATTCAGTCATTTTTTAAAAGCCAGTCAGGATTTGGAAGCTACGGAAACGACCTGATTTCATTTTTGCGCGAGCCTGTCAGATTTGCGCCGGACAATCTTCAAGAACAGCTAAATTACGTTCGTGTTCACTGGGCGGAACTTTTTCTTCCGGGAGACGGAGAAGGCGAAGATTACTGGCTAAAGCGGCTTTTTGGCGGAAGCGACCTTTTATCTGAGGAATGGAAACCTGAGTGGCATCCGACAAACGGCGGAAGTCCTGATATGTCGCCGCCGAATTACGATTATCTTATGCGCGAGTACGAGCGTTTCAGCGCAGACAAAGAATGGATGCCGCGCGTTGTTCTTATGGCAAAAACGGTTCTCGTTTGGCTTTTTCAGCTTTCAAAAAAATACAACAGAGAAATTTCACGGCTCGACCAAATTCCAGACGAAGAGCTTGACTTGCTCCGTGACGAAGGATTTACAGGTCTTTGGCTTATTGGACTTTGGGAGCGTTCGCAGGCAAGCAAGAGAATCAAGCAGATGTGCGGAAACCCGGAAGCGGCTGCTTCGGCGTATTCTCTTGAAGATTACGAGATTGCGGCGAATCTTGGAGGCTGGGACGCGCTTTCAAATTTGCGCACAAGGCTTTGGCAACGCGGAATCAGGCTTGCAAGCGATATGGTTCCGAACCACACAGGAATGGACGCTAAATGGGTTGTCGAAAAGCCCGGCTTGTTCATGCAGCGGAAAGACAATCCGTTTCCGCAGTACACATTCAACGGTCCGAATTTAAGCCATGACAGCCGTGTTGCGATTTATCTTGAAGACCATTACTACTCAAAATCCGACTGCGCAGTTGTCTTCAAGCGTGTTGACACAAGCACAGGCGACACGCGCTACATCTATCACGGAAACGACGGAACTGGAATGCCGTGGAATGACACAGCCCAGATTGACTTTTTGAATCCGCAGGCGCGCGAGGAAGTGATGCAGGAAATTCTTCACGTTGCGCGGAATTTTCCGATTATCAGATTCGATGCGGCGATGGTTCTCGCAAAAAAGCACATCAAGCGTCTTTGGTATCCGGAGCCAGGAAAAGGCGGAGACATTGCGACAAGAAGCGAATTTGCGCTTAGCGCGGCGGAATTTGAAAAACGGATTCCAAACGAATTCTGGCGCGAAGTTGTTGACCGAATCGCAAAGGAAGTGCCTGACACGCTTTTGCTCGCCGAAGCTTTTTGGATGATGGAAGGATATTTCACACGAACGCTCGGAATGCACCGCGTCTACAATTCGGCGTTTATGAATATGCTCAAAAAAGAGGAAAACTACAAATACCGCCAAACCGTCAAGAACACAATTCAGTTTGACCCGCAGATTCTAAAACGCTACGTGAATTTTATGAACAATCCGGACGAAGAGACAGCGGTCGCGCAGTTTGGAAAAGGCGACAAATATTTTGGAGTCTGCACACTGATGGTCACAATGCCGGGCTTGCCGATGTTCGGACACGGACAAATCGAAGGATTCGAAGAAAAGTACGGAATGGAATACACTCGCGCTTATCGCGACGAACAGCCAGACCAGTATTTAATCGAGCGGCACAAAAGAGAAATCTTCCCGCTTATGAAAAAACGCTACATTTTCGCAGGCGTTGAGGATTTTTTGTTCTACGATGTCTGGAACAATGGCGCCGTCAATGAAAACGTTTTTGCATATTCAAACAAATGCGGCTCAGAATATTCACTTGTCTTCTATAATAATAAATACGAGCGCGCATGCGGCTGGATAAAACAGTCATGCGAATACAGCGTAAAAACAGGCACTGGCGAAAACGACAAAAAACTCGAAACCCGCTCAATCTCTGAAGGTCTTGGACTTTGTAGCGAGGACGATTTCTATATGATTTTCCGCGAGCAGCGAAGCAACCTTTGGTACATCAGAAAATCAAAAGAGATTTGCGAGAACGGAATTTTCATCGCATTGAACGGATTTGAAACTCAGGTTTTTCTCGATATTCGGCAGGAAAAAGACACAGACGGAAGCCTCGGCGAAATCTGTAATTTCTTGAACGGAAGCGGAACTCCAGACTTGAAAATCGCATGGCAGGAACTTCATTACAAGGAACTTTACGAAGCGTTCGCGAAATTGATTGAAAGCGTGAAAAATGAAGAATCAAAATCAAAGAAAATCGCGCTAAAAGAATACAAAGCGGAAATTGAAAAGCCGCTTGAAGATTTTTACAAGCTCGCAAATATTTTCGCAGAAAAAGAATTCAACGAAAATCTTAAACAGACTGAATCTAAAGAAAAAAGCAGCGTGAAAAAATCAAAATCGCATGCAAAAAGAAAAATTCAGAAATTCAAGCCGATTGAGCCTCCTAAAATAATCCTACCAAAGAAATCTAAAGATTCTGAAAACGATTTGAATTTGAATCTCTCGATTCTTGCGCTTCTTCTTCCTCTTGCTGAAAATGGAATAACAAGCGAATGGGGACTTGCGCGGAAAATTTCAGAATTTTTGAAAAATGAAAATTCTGAATCTGAAAAGAACGAAAAAATTTCTGGCTGGTTTGAAAAAGCATTTATCCTGCTTGAAAACTGCAAGCTAAAATTTTCGGAAAAGTCAGGAAATCAGGATTGCCTTGAATTTGTGCAGCATCTCGTAAACTCAAAAAATGCATGGCTTTTGACCGGCGCAAACGAGTACGGCGGCGTGAAGTGGTTCAACGCGGAAAAAATGGAAGAGATTCTGAAACTCGGAAAAGATGTGTTCTCGCTTGCAAAAAGCGCGAAAAAAGCGGATTTGGTTTCAAAAATGATCAAAAAAATTGACAAAGCGCAAAAAAATGCGGAATACAAGTGCGAAAATCTTCTAAAAGAATTTTTGGAATCTGAAAAATCAGAAACGGGAAAAGAAAAATCCCCGAAAGCTGAAATAAAAATAAGCAGCAAGAAGATTCCGAAAAATCAAAAAGAAAAGAAATAAAAATAAAAGGCGGATTTGCAAAAAAATGCAACTCCGCCTTTTTTATAATTTTTCAAAAATCTAAAAAATGCAACTGGATTTCAAAACGCTTAGTTCAATTTCTATTTTCCGAGATATTTTTTCATAATAGCCAAAACTTCATCCGAAGTCTTTACAAGCGGATTTTCAAGATGATTTTGAACGAGCGCGCTTTTCACACATTCCGGCATTTCAGGAGCTTCGCCAATCGCGTGACGAATCCACGATGAAGAAAGAGCCGGATGGTCACGCATAACAAGAACAGTACAGGCTTCATCCTCGTCTGTCATTCCTTTTCGCGCTACGGCAGCGGAAAAAGCCCGGCTCGTGCATTTGTCTGCGTAAACATTGTAGTCAAGGAAAAGTTTCCGGCTGCATTTTTCCGCCTCTTCGTCAGAAACATCGCTTGGATAAATAAAATGCTTCAGCATAAGCGAATAAGACGCAAAAACTTCTTCAAGACGCTCAAGGTTTGAAGGGCTTGCGGGGTCGGCATTTTCACGGTCTTTTAGAGAGACAATGCTGTCCATAATTTGGCAGTTTCCAGCCAAGTCAGTTTTGATTTCGTCAGTTGTCGGACAAATAAATCCGTTTACAGGAAGAGAAAGCCGCCAGCTGTAAAGGCCTGCAACGAGATTTGAATAATTTCCACAAGGCATCGCGTAGAAAATATCCGCATTGACCTGTTCTTTCAAGCGGCTGAACGCGTAAGGATAAAAAAACATCTGTGGCATAAGGCGGCCGATATTCGCCGTGTTTGCAACAGTAAGATTATATCTTTCAACGAGATTTCTATCCGCGAAAAATTTTCTTGCAAGGGAATGGCAATCGTGCTCAGTTCCGTCAATTTCAATTGGAATGACATTTCCGCCGTTCCAGATAAAATCCTCGTCGCAAAGCCCTCGCATAAATCCGCGAGGATAAAGCAAGACAGCTTTCAGGTTCTTTTTTCCACGAATTGCGCGCGCAAGGCTCGCACCGAGTTCTCCGACAGTGGAATCAAGAAAAACCGCATTTCCGCCGTTCATAGTAAGAATTGTTTCGAGGCAGTTCACGAGATAGGAAATTCCAAAATCCTTGTGGCTTCCAGTCGGCGTGTGAAAAAGCTCCAGCGCAAAGAGCCTTTCGTCAAGACGCTTTAAACTCGGGGCAAAAGGGAAGGCCTTTGTCGCGATTGTCTCGCAAATAATCGGTGAAAATTCGTCGTTTATGCACGCCGAGGTCAACGTTCCGGCAATGTTCGCAAAAGAAGTGCGGCTGTCCATATACAAAAGAAAACGGCGCAAGTCAACAAAATCTTTTGGAACATAAAGACCGCCGTCCTTTGGCATACAGTCAAGCACGGCTTTTTCAAAATTTACAGAATTCGAAGAATCTCTAGTGCTAACAAATTTCATATATCGCTAGATATTTTAACGGAACTTCCATTTTGCGTAAATGCTCGCAGAATTCAAAATCTGGAAAACATCAGGCTCTGTCTTGTAGAAAGTCCGCTTTGCATAAAGACGGTCGGAAATTCCAAGAAGAACGGATTTTGAAACCGCAACTTCCGCGCTGAGAGTTCCTTTTCCAATCAATTCCCAGCCAACAGAAGCTCCGTCTTTCAGCTGATTGTAAAAATCATACATCGCGTAACCGTGGAAATCAAAAGCGACGTTCGAGCCTTTGTCTGTCGCGTATTTCAATTTCAAGACAGACTCGGCTCCAGTCGTGTAGCTGTAGAACCGCACAGTTCCGTCTGGATAATCGGTCAGCAAACTTCTTCTCAAATAATAATTGTCCGCAGTTCCCAAAGCAATCCAAGCTCCGTGAAGCTGCCATTCAAAGCGGCTTGTGTCAAAATTTACGCGCTGCTTGATTGCAAGTCCAGGCGCAAGAGATGAGATCAGATAGAACGAATGCCAGTCAAAATCGTATTCCATCACAAATCCCAAAGTCGTGTCGATGTTGTCTGCAAAAACCGGCGAGCGAGACCACAACATTCCGTTGCTTTCAATTTCAATGTTGTACATAACCTGCTCATCGAATTCCTTAAAATTGCAGTCAGAGCCAGTTCCAGAGCCTTTTCCGGCATCAGCATGGATTTTCAGCTCAAAATGGCTGTAAGGAACGTTCGAGTCGTTTGTGTAAGGGTCGTTGTAAACCGCCAAAACTTCAAATCCGCCATAAACCGGATAATTCTCGTTTCTGTCAAAATTCGTCATATCGACTTTTGAATCCGAGCCAAGAATGTTCGTGTAAGAAGACGCAGTTCCAGCCTCAACTTTAAAAGTAAGCTCATTGATTGTTCCATGAGGATTCTGCGGCTTTTGACCTGTCGCAAATTCAGTCCAAAGACGCATTGGATTCAAAGCAAAGCCCGCAAGACGAGATTTGCTGTCTGCGGCAAGCGAAAGGCGGTACATCATTTCACCGACAGAAAACGCGCCCAAAGTCGTGTAAATCATATCGTTTTTTGAAGGAGCGTTTGTCTCGCAAAGATATTCCCAAAAAGCCGAGCCGACAGTTGTAACAAGCAAAGATTCAAAAACATTGAGATTAGAGCCGCGCGCCGACATATAATAAAGGCTTCCCTGATAAGGATGAAGAACGAAATTCGTCCAGTACCAGTCATCGTCCCAAGCCAAGTCGCGCTCCCAGAAGCGGTTCCATTCATCAGGACCTGTCTGCGCCCAGCCAGAGCCAATCACGTAGCGGTTCCAAGTCGCAAGCCCCAAGTTAAAAATCAACATTCCGCCGAACGCAGAAAACCAGTGTTTTTTTCCGTCATTTTCTGAATCAGAAAGAGCGTTTTCCGCCCCACCCGTCATCTGTTTTGCCAATTCAGCATTTGTCTGCGACTGCGAATAAACATTTCCGCCTAAAAACGCGGCGAGCAAGCAAACAGCAGCCATTTTTGTAATTTTTTTCATAGGCATAAATAATAGTAAAAAGATTGCAGTTTTTCAATTTATATAAGATAATTTTAAGTTAGGACTCTATAAGCATTTATGAACAAAATATTCACAAAAATTTTTGCGGCGTCGGCAGTTTGTTCCGCAATATTTTCATTTTTATCCTGTCAGAATAAAAAAATAAACTTGAAACTTGCCGAAATTCATCTTGACGGCTACCCTATTTCGCTCACGGACAAAGAATTTGCGAATCTCGTGGGAAAAAGAACGAACGGAAGAATTCATATTGAAGTTTACTCGGGCGGAATTCTTTATCAGGACGAGACAGATTCGATAAAAGCGCTGATAAACGGAGAAATCGATTTTGCAAGAGTTTCAAGCGCGCCGGTTTCAGCGTTTGTTCCAAAAATAAATCTCGTGAACCTGCCTTATCTTTTCCGCGACAGAGAACATATGTGGCGAGTTTTGAACAGCGATGTGGGAAGCAAAATTTTGGACGAGATTGAAAAATCGAATTTGGGTCTCGTAGGGCTTTGCTATTACGATTCTGACTGCCGCTCTTTTTACAGTGCAGAGCCAATCAGAACTCTCGAAGATATGAAAGGAAAGAGAATTCGGGTTATGAACAGCCCGCTGATGAAAGACATTGTAAGCGCGCTCGGCGGAGTCGGAGTTGTGAACATTCCGCCCACGGAAGTTTACGCGGCGATTCAAAACGGATTTGTTGACGGGGCCGAAAACAACTGGTCAACTTACGAAGGCATGGGAGATTTTCTCGTCGCGCCTTATTACACGCTCGACCAGCACGCTTGGATTCCAGAAATTTTGCTCGCGTCAAAAACGGCTTTGTCAAAACTTTCAGAAAAAGATGTGGAGCTTATAAAATCCTGCGCAAAAGATGTCCAAAAATACGAGATTGAAAAAAACATCGAAAAGCAAAACTCGGCAAAAGAAAAAACAATACAGTCGGGAACAACGGTAATCGAGCTTCCTGAGGAAGAAATTCAAAAATTCAAGAATAAAACAGAAAAAATTTACGAGAAATACGCCGCAGACTCAAAAGACTTAATCGAAAAAATCAAAAATATGTAAAAAAGAAGCGAAAAAAGCGAGACGAAGTTTTTTTTTGATTCAAGATGACAACAATAAAAAAAGAAAACGACTTAATTCGAGAAAACAAAAAAAAAACCGCGGAAATCGCAAAAAAGCAATCCGCGGATTTTTCATTTTTCTATTTTCAATATTTCGATAAAAAACTACTCGACAAATTTCTTTATGACAACGCAGCCATTGTGTCCGCCAAATCCCAAGCTAGCGCTTGCGGCAGCGTCAATGTTGCAGGAAACGCCTTTGTTTGGAGTGTAGTCCAAGTCGCAACCGCCCTCGATGTCCTGATTTTCAAGATTGATTGTAGGCGGAACAAAGCTGTCGTTAATCGCTTTTACGCAAAAAAGAGCCTCGATTGCGCCGGCAGCTCCAACCAAGTGTCCTGTCATCGATTTTGTTGAAGAAATGTGGAGCTTTCTCGCCTGCTCCTCGCCGAATGCGAGCTTAAGCATATGAGTTTCGCCAACGTCATTCGCATGAGTTGAAGTTCCGTGCGCATTGTAATACTGGATGTCCTCCGGCTTTAATCCGGCATCTGCAATCGCCTCTTTTACAGCGAGAGCAGCTCCGCTTCCGTCTTTCAACGGCGCTGTGATGTGGTAAGCGTCGCAGCTAGAGCCAAATCCGGCAAGCTCCGCGTAGATTTTCGCGCCGCGCTTTTTCGCATGCTCAAGCTCTTCAAGCATAAACATTGCAGAGCCTTCCGCAAGAACGAATCCGTCGCGGTCGCGGTCAAACGGGCGGCTTGCCTTTTCAGGGCAGTCATTGAATTTTGAAGCCAAAGCCATCAATTTTATGAATGAAGCAATTGAAAATTCTGTGATTGCAGCCTCTGTTCCGCCGGAAAGACAGACATCAACTCTTCCGCTTCGAATCATATCGATTGCAAGTCCAAGAGCGTCAGTTCCAGAAGCGCAGGCAGTGTTCAAAGCCCAAGAAGGTCCTTTCAAACCGTAATAAATAGAAACGTTCGCCGCAGCCTCGTTTGAAATCATAAGCGGAGTTGTGAGCGGGGGCAAGCGCGAAGGTCCAGCCTCTGGATTGTCGAGCTTTGAAAAGCCCTCGCTGATTGCGTCCATTCCGCCAATGCAGCAGCCGACCATAACGCCGACTTTTTCAGCCGACAAAGTCTCTTTTGTGTATCCAGAATCAGTTATCGCCTGAGTTGATGCCGCAAGACAGAATTTTGAAAAGCGTGCCATTTTTCGCACTGCTTTTGACTCGATTCCGTATTTTTCAACATCAAAATCCTTGACTTCCGCATCGATTTTCACGCTCAAGCGTGACGGATCAAATAAAGTTACTTTTCCGATTCCTGATTTTCCATTTTTTACAGAATTCCACGCTTCGTCCACTGTGTTACCAACAGGAGAAATAACGCCCATTCCAGTAATCACAACTCTTCTTTTGCTCATAAAAAATCCTCAAAAACAAAAATTCTTTTTATTTTTAGACACATTATCTAAAGAAACGTTGCAAACGTTCCGTTTTTCGCATTTTTTCTATTTTTTAATCGTTGACTTTATTGTCATCCATAAGGAGATTGCTAGACTCAACCTGAATCTTGCAGCGGTTTTCCCAGTCAAGACCGCCCATATTGTCAAATTCATTGAGCCAGTTTTTCCAGCTTTCAGGAGTCAGACGAACCGCGCCAGTAACAAAATCAAGAACGCCTTTCTCGTAATATTCTTTAAGCTCTTTTGAGCAGCCTGGAATTCCGACAGCCATAGTCCACGGCTGGTTCTGCATTGAACGGAGCAAAGTCAAGGCCGACATTGTTTTTCCGTTGCGAGAAATCCAAGTTGGATAACGGCCGGCAAGCTCTTCGTTCGAGTTGTGGAAAACAAGGTTTCTAAGCTGCAAAAGCGAAGCCACAGATTTTTTTGTATACGCAAGCTCCGGATTTGGAAGTCCTTCAGTTGTGACTTCTCCGTTGTCATCAAGAAGAAAGTTCACGCCTTCCTCGCCGTAAACGACGTAATTGTAGCCGTCGGTAGACATCCACTCAAGAAGTTTTGCAAGAACAGGCAGTTTCCCAAGTTCCTGAGTTCTTTTTGAAACTGCGTAAGTTCTGTAGCCGGTTGTGTAAGCTCCAACGGAAGATTCTCCGCGCGGTCCCTTTGGAGGCGCAATAAGAAGCCATTCGCCGTCCGGGAATTTCTCATCAAAAGAACGGTAGTTCGATTCAAGCGCGAGAGCCGCATTCTGCTCGCGCATCATTCCGAATTTTCCAGCTTTCCACGCCGCACGGAATTCGTTTTTGTTGTATGTTGTCCAGTTCGGGTCGATTACGCGGTCAGCGCACATTGTTCTGACAAAATCGAGAGCGTCATAATACGCAGGCTTACGAACGTTCAAGCCGGCATTTTTCTTTGTTGCATTGTAAGTTCCCTCAACACCGAACGCGCCGAAAAACGGAGAAAAACGCTTTCCAAGTCCATCCTCATAATTGGCAATTTCAATGTACGCGCCGTAACCATAAGTGTCGTCCTTGCCGTTTCCGTCAGGGTCATTAAAAGTGAATTCGCGCATAACGTTAAGGAATTCTTCTGTTGTTGTAGGAACTGAAAGCCCCAACTTGTCGAGCCAGTCCTTTCTGATAAGAACACCCTCGTTGCGGTCGATAGAGCCGGAATGTGAAAGCCCGAAAGAAAGTCCGTCAAAAGTTGAAGAGCGGCGTGAAGCACCATTGTACATCTGCTTTGTGCGCTCCGGCATCAGCGGATACATAGAGTCAACGCGCGCAATCTTGTCCTCTGAGAGCAGCTTAATCAAAGTATCACGGTTCACATAAAACAAGTCTGGAAGCGAATTTGTCTTTGCCGCCGACAAAATCGCATTGCTAAGCTCGTCCTTGTCTGTCGGAAGCGCGACCGCCTTCAAGTTAATTCCCAAGTCGCCTTCAATTCTGTCAAGCAAATCGCACTCTTTTGGAAGAGGAGCAGCGTCGCTTGTGTAAGGGCTGTACCAAATTTCAATTTCGTTAAGCTCGGAAATTCCTTCCATATCGATTCTTTCGCAGGCTGTAAAAACAAAGCCCGCAGCCAAAATCAAAGAAACAGCTTTTATGATTTTCTTCATTTTTTTCCTTCCAAGTCAAATGGATTTTTCTATTTTATTATTATTTTCGGAAAGTTTAAACACGTTCCGCAGAAAGGAGCAGTTCTGGAAAGTTAGAGTTCGGAAGATTTCGATTTTTGGGAACAGATGAAGCAAAACAAGATTTTTGGATTTCGGAAGATTTTAGATTTTTCAGACAAAGCGAAATCACACAAGTTCTTTTGGTTTCCGTAAGATTTCAGATTTCAAAACACAAAAGATTTTTCATCTTCTTATTTTCCAGAATTTCGCTCCCAAAAAACGCCGTCCTCGTAGCCTTGAATTTTCTTGTCGTTTTCAGCGAGATTCAGCCTTTTTTGCGCGAGAAGGCAATATTCCTCGTTCAGCTCGATTCCGCAGTAATTTCTGCCAAGCTTTTTCGCCACAACGCTTGCAGTTCCGCTTCCCAAGAACGGATCAAAAACCAAGTCGCCCGGCTTGGAGCTTGCCAAAATCAGCTTCGCGTAAAGTTTTTCAGGCTTTTGGGTCGGATGCTCGGTGTTTTCAGGCATTGACCAAAACGGAACTGAAATATCGTCCCAAAAATTCGAGGGATATGTTACTCTGAATTTTCCGTCGTCGCTTTCCTCCCAGTCTTTCGGCTTTCCTTCTTGACGGTAAGGAGCGACAACTTTTCTCTTGATTTTCACGGCTTCAACGTTGAAATAATAATCTTTCGGATTTTTCACCGCGAACCAAATATCTTCCATTGAATTTTTCCAGTTCGATTTTGAGCCGCGCCCTTTTTCCCTCTGCCAAGTGATTCTATTCAGAACGAAAAGCTCTTTTTCCACCGCGCGCTGCAAAGACGAAGTGCATTTCCAGTCGCCGCAAATGTAAAGCGAGCCGTTTTTTTTGAGTTTTTTGCAGACAAGAGGAAACCACGAAGCCAGATATTCGTCATAAGACTCGATTGAACGCTGTAAAAACGTAAATCCGTTGAAATTTTTCGTGAGATTGTAAGGCGGATCGATTATGATTAAATCCGCAAATTCGTCAGGAAGAAGCGGAAGAGCCTCCAAAATGTCGGAATTTATCGTAGAATTAACGAAATTTCCAAAATTCACTTGGCTTTTTGTGAGAATTTGGCTTTTTAAAACAGGAATTTCATCCTCACTCAAAATGACAGTTCTGTTCCGCGGAGCTTTCTGTTTTTTCATACTAGCTATTTTTATTGAAGAGAATCGCGTTTTTTATCGCTTTTTCCATGACTTCGGCGGCCAAAGTTCCAGCAACATTCAGATTTGACTTTACTTTGTTTTCGGATTTTGCCGTGCTGAACGCGTAAATCGTGTCGCCGTCGCCCATCGTTCCAACCGGCCTAATGCATCTGTCGTAAGCCGCGCGCGTCATTGAGGCGACTTTTTTTAGCTGCGACTTTGAAAAGTCTCCGTTCGTGAAAACCGCGCCGATTGTCGTGTTCGCTCTGCCCGAAAACGCGCCACACTCGCAAGATTTCTCGTAAATTTTGTAAAGCTCTTTCACGCTGTCGCAAAATGATTTTTTGTCTTCTGACAAAAGTCCCGCGATTTTTCTTCCGCCTGCACATTCGCCGTCAAAAGCGTAAATGTCGCCGAGCGCGTTCACAACGACCGCCGCCCCGATTTTTAGATTTCCGACCTGAGCCGCTGCAAAGCCGATTCCAGCCTTTTGGCTTCGCTCCATTCCGCAGATTTTTCCGACCGTCGCGCCAGTTCCCGCGCCGAAAGAGCCGTTTCTAGCCCCGGAAAAAACTTTGTTTTCAAAACGAGAAAGATTCTGCGAAATGCCGCAAGGAGAGTCAGATGACGCACGAGAAATGCCGCAAGATGAGTCTAAAGCCGCCTCGCAAGCTTCCTCGCCCATTTTTTGGTCAGGACGGATTTTCGCGCTTCCAAAGCTCAAATCATAAATGTCGCTTTGAACAACAATCGGAACTAAAGCAGAGCGTGTGTCATAGCCGATCCCGTGCTTTTCAAGGCAGTCCATAACTCCGCTTGAAGCTTCAAGCCCGTAAGCCGAGCCGCCGCCCAAGACAAGCGCATTCACAGGAGTGTCGGCGCGCTCCGGATCGATTACAGGAGTTTCCCGGCTTGCAGGTCCGCCGCCAGAAATATCAACCGCTCCGACCGCCGTGTAAGGAAAAACAAAAACTGTAACGCCTGTTTTCGCGTCGTCATTTTGAGCGTTTCCAACGAGAACGCCCTCAATTTCTGAAAAATCAATCTCTTTCATTTTTTTATTTTTACCGATTTATCTTTTTATCTTCTTCGCCGTTTCTGAGTCAAAAGCAAAAGCCGAGCAAAGTTTCCGATTGCGCCGAGCGCGCTTGCAACATAAGTCATCGCCGCCGCCCACAAAACTTCCCGCGCGCCTGCAACTTCATCTTTGTCAACAAAAACGCCCGCGCCTTTCAGGATTTTCAATGCGCGCCACGAAGCGTTGAATTCAACAGGAAGAGTAACGAGATAAAAAAGCGTCGCGCCTGCAAAAAGCAAAAGCCCGATGTTCGTCAAAAGCTGGCAAATCGGAACATATTCTGAAGAAGCGGCAGAATATCCAAAGCCAAGCCCCGCAATCGCAAGAATCGGGCCGAAAGTCGAGCCAAGATTAGCGACCGGAACAAGCATACGGCGGAATTCAAGCGGAAAATATCCGACATTGTGCTGAATCGCGTGTCCTGTCTCGTGCGCCGCAACTCCAACCGCCGCAATCGAAGAGCTTGAATAAGTCGCGTCGCTTAAACTTAGAACCTTGTTCGCCGGATTGTAATTGTCGGTCAAATTTCCTTTGATATGCGCAATTTTAACGTCTGTGATTCCGTTCGCACGAAGCAAAATCGCCGCCGCCTGCGCGCCTGTAACGCCTTTTTTCGTGCGGATTCTGTCGTACTTTGCAAAGCGTGTTTTTACCGCAGACTGCGCCCACATTCCCAAAAGCAAAGCCGGAACTGCAAAAATCAAATAGCTTAAATCAAAACCGCCATAATAAAACATCTTTTGAACTCCATTTTTTTCGCGGAAACGCAACTTCGCCACGCAAATCAAGTTTCCGCAATGCGGCATTGCAAAATTTGTCATTCTGGACTTGAAACCGGCAAAATCAAATTTCCGCAATGCAGCAGATTTTTCGGTTTTAGATTCTAGCATTTATCAATAATTTTTAAAATACGGCTTTGAATAAAATTAAATCCAGACTAAATCGCGCACGGAGCTGTAAGACACAAGAGGATTTCTGATATTCCAGCTTTCAAGATTCTGTTTCAATCCGTCTTCAGGAGTTCCGTCAAAAACTTTGTCGCCGCGGAACAAAACGATAAAACGGTCGGCAAGCCCCAGGCATTTTTCAAGCTCATGGGTCAAAATTATGATTGTCTTTCCCTCGGAATTTAGCTTTTTCACGAGAGAATTCACCTGCTTTACGCCGCCAAAATCAAGATTCGCATAAGGCTCGTCCAAAATAAGAACCGGGAAATTCATTGAGAGCATACACGCAACGGCAAGCCGCCTTTTTTCGCCGCCCGAAAGAAAGCGCGCAGGATAGTCGGCCTTTGCCGAGAGCCCGGTCTGAAAAAGCGCGTCGTTCACGGCTTTTTCAATCTCTTCCTTTGATTTTTTCTGATTTTTAAGACCGAACGAGATGTCCTCGCGCGGAGTCTCGCCCAAAATCTGAGTGTCGGCTTCCTGAAAAACAAGCCCTGCCCTTCCGTAAGACGCGACGCTTCCTGAATCGGCTTTTTCAAGCCCCGAAATTATGTTCATCAAAACGCTTTTTCCGCTTCCGTTCTCGCCGCCGATAACACAAAGCGAGCCTTCGTCAAGCGAAAACGAGACATTCCGCACCGCGACTTTTTCACCCTCGGCGGTCTCGTAGGATTTTGTGATGTTTTTTAGTTCAATTTTATTCATTCAAAGATAATCGCAAATTGGAGAACGATTGTCAACTTTGTTTCACTTTGCAAAGTTGACAATCCAGCAGATTTTGCCGATTTAGTCAGACACAGGCGGATTTCGTATTCAGTACGATTTGAAAAATAAAACCGTCTTTCGTACTGAGTACGATTCAAGGAATTTTGAAAAAACGAGTTTCGTACTCATTACGATTCATAAAATTTTCGCAAGATGAGATTCGTACTCAATACGATTTATAAATTTTAGAAAAAATGACATTCGTACTCATTACGATTTGTGTTTTTTGGAAAAAGAACATTCGTATTCAATACGATTCAAGAAAATGCAAAAAGCATATTTCGTATTGAATACGATTTGGAAAAAATGCTTATGCCGTCACCCTGAATTTATTTCAGGGACTACATTTTTTATAGATTCCAAATCAAAGCGAACACAACAACAAACGTTCTCGAGTTCGGAATGACGAGTTAAGGAAAAGCGGAAGCGGAGCCGCAGACAACTCCGCCCTGAAAAACTAAAGTTCCCGGATGTCGAGCTTTTTGACGCCGATTTCGCTGATTACGCTTTCAACGCCGTTTGTGTCGAGATTCGAGATTTTCACGGTGACTTTTTTGCTTGTCATATTGCTGCCGTCGTCCGTAACAACCGCGATTATGTTTCCGCCCTTGTCGGCGATTTTTCTTGCAAAGTCAGCGAGTGCGCCTGCTCTGTCTTGGAATTCCATTGTCACGCGCACTCCATGGTGGCGCGCGCCGAACATTGAGATGAACTGCTTGAAAATGTCGCTTTCAGTGATGATTCCGACAAGGATTCCGTCCTGAACAACCGGCAAACAGCCGATGTCCTTGTCTGCCATTATTCTTGCGGCTTCCTCAATAACTTCGTCAGGCGAAACTGTAACAGGATTTTTTGTCATCACCTTTTCGACTTTGAGCTTTGAGAGAAGATAGCCCATCTCGTAGATGTCGAGAGTTGTGGCGGCAGACGGAGCGGCCTTTGCCAAGTCGTTTTTTGTTATGATTCCAACGAGATTGCTGTCCTTGTCTAAAACCGGCAGCTTGTTGATTTTTTCTTTTGTCATTATCGCTTTGGCTTCGGTTACCGAGCGGTCAAGTGAAATGCAGACCGGGTTTTTGCTCATGTAGTCAGATATAATCATTTTTAGCCTCCTAAATATGCTTTTTGAACAGCAGGGTCTTTTATCATGTCGGCTGCGTTTCCGCTTGCAGAAATCAGGCCTGTTTCAAGAATGTAGACACGGCTTGCAATCTGCATCGCCTTGTACGCGTTCTGTTCCACCAAGAGAATCGTTGTTCCCTCGCTGTTGATTTTCTTTACAATCTCAAAAATCTCGTCAACGAGAATCGGGGCAAGCCCCATGCTAGGCTCGTCAAGAAGAAGAAGCTCCGGCTTTGACATAAGCGCGCGGCCCATCGCAAGCATCTGCTGCTCGCCGCCTGACAAAGTGCCTGCCTCCTGCCTCAACCGTTCTTTCAGACGCGGAAAAAGCGTGTAGACGTGCTCCATATCGCTTTTGATGTTCTGCTTGTCTTTTCTGGTGTACGCTCCCATCTCAAGATTTTCCTTTACGGTAAGATTCGCGAAAATTCGCCGTCCCTCTGGAACTTGAATCAGCCCGCGGCGGACAATCTGGTCAGGAGAAAGGCTCGTGATGTCCTCGCCTTTGAAGAAAACTTTTCCTTCCGCCTTTTTTATGAGATTCGAGATTGAATGAAGAGTTGTGGTTTTTCCCGCGCCGTTCGAGCCAATCAGACTTATTATCTCGCCTTTTTTAACGTCAAAGCTGATTCCTTTCAACGCCTTGATTGCGCCGTAGCTCACAACGAGATTTTCAACAGAAAGCATTTTTTCGTTTTCAGCCATTTACAGCCTCCGCCTCAGTTCCAAGATAAGCCTTTATGACTTCAGGATTCTTTTGAATCTCCTCTGGAGTTCCCTCCGCAAGAACGCGCCCGTAGTTAAGAACGTAAAGACGCTCGCAGATTCCCATTACAAGTTTCATATCGTGCTCAATCAGAAGAATCGTAAGACCGAATTCTTTTCTGATGAACGAAATCAAGTCCATAAGCTCGGCCGTTTCCTGCGGATTCATTCCGGCAGCAGGCTCGTCAAGAAGAAGCAGGCTCGGCTTTGAAGCAAGCGCGCGGCAAATTTCAAGTTTCCGCTGCTCGCCATAAGGAAGATTCGAGGCAAGCTCGTTTTCCTTTTTTTCGAGCCCGAAAAGTTTTAGAAGATGGAAAACCTGCCGTCCGACTCTAAATTCTTCCTGAAGGAATTTTTTTGTTCTGAACAAGACGCTGAGCGGATTCGCCTTTCTCTGGCCGTGCATTGCAATTTTAACGTTGTCAGCCACAGAAAGATTTCCGAAAAGCCTTATGTTCTGGAAAGTGCGCGCGATTCCGATTTTGTTAAGCTCGGCTGGCGTTTTCTTGTTCACAACGTTCACTTTGTCGTTTTTGTCCCAGAAGGCAATCTGTCCGCTTGTAGGCGTGTAGACTCCAGAAAGCATATTGAACAAAGTCGTTTTTCCAGCTCCGTTCGGGCCGATTAAGCCAATCAGCTCGCCTTTGTAAATTTCCATATTCAAATCGCTCACAGCGCGAAGTCCGCCGAAAACGATTGAGATGTCAGTCGCCTGAAGAACCAGCTGTTTTTCACTCATTGCCAGCCTCCGATTTGTTCTTTTTCATTTTTGTCTTGAACTTTGAAAAAATCTTGTCCCAGAAGCCCACGAAAGAAAGCTCCTTCATTCCAAGCAAGCCCTGCGGCCGGAAAAGCATTACGAGAATCAGGACGACAGGATAAAGCAAAAGCCTGTAGTTCGCCATAAAGCGCAAGAATTCCTGCAAGTACGTCAGGACAAAAGCAGCAATCACAGAGCCTGTAATAGAGCCCATTCCGCCAAGAACAACGAAGATAAGCGCGTTGATTGAGTTGTTGAAGGAAGCAAGCTCCGGCTTAATAAAGCCCAAGAAAGGCGCGTACAAAGCTCCGCCTATTCCGCCGATAAAAGCCGCGATAACAAAGCCAATCATCTTGTACCTGAAAACGTTGATTCCGTTTGAGTTCGCCGCAATCTCGTCCTCGCGCACAGCCTTTATCGCGCGTCCGTAGCTTGAGCGCAAGAAGTTCTGCAAAAGGATAATCACAACGACAAGCATGCCGATTACCGCAAGATAAGAAAGAGACGCCCCCCAGTCAAGGCTGTCTCGCAAAAATGAATACTTGAAGCTTTTTCCGTTAGGGCCGCCAGTAATTCCCCTGAAATTCACAAGAACAACGCGGATAATCTCGCCGAACGCAAGAGTCACAATCGCAAGATAGTCGCCCTCAAGCTTCAAAGTCGGAAATCCAATCAGAAATCCGAAGAACGCCGCCACAAAAGGCCCGATTGCCATCGCAAGAGGAAGCGGAAGCCCCACGTCCTGAGAGAGAGCCATAACCGTGTACGCTCCCACGGCCTGAAAAGCGCACTGTCCAAGTGTAAGCTGGCCTGTGATTCCAGTGACAACGTTCACGCTGATTGCCATAATCGCATTTACGCCGCCGAGAGTTATAACCTGCGCCGTGTAAGAGTCAATCACGCCGATTTTTATCAAAAGGAACGGAACGACAACCGCAAAAAGCGAGATTCCGCCGAGAATAAAAGTGTTTCGCCTGAATTTATTTTTCATTGTCTTCCGTCCTTAAACCTTTACGTGAGTTTTCTTTCCGAGAAGTCCTGCAGGCTTTACAAGAAGAATCACAATCAAAATGCAGTAAGAGACAGCGTCAGCATAGCTTGAAGAAACATAAGCCTTTACCATTGTCTCCGCAACGCCGAGAATAATTCCGCCGGCCATCGCGCCTGGAATAGAGCCGATTCCGCCGAGAACCGCCGCAACGAACGCCTTAAGACCTGGAATGTAGCCCATAACAGGGTCAATCTGAGGATAATAAGTCGCGTAAAGAACGCCGCCCGCGCCAGCAAGAACCGAGCCAATAACAAAAGTCGTGGCGATAACGCGGTTCACATTGATTCCCATAAGGCTTGCAGCCCCCAAGTCAAAAGAGACCGCGCGCATCGCCTTTCCCATTTTTGTGTAGTTTACAATGTAGTTCAGGATAATCATCAAAATCGCGCTCAAAACAATAACAATAATCTGAATGTTTGAGATTGAAACGAGACCGAATTTAAGGTTCACAGTCGCCATTGTCGGAAACTCACGAGGGTCAGGCCCAACAAACGGAAGAACGCGCATAAGATTCTGCAGGATAAGCTCAACCGCAATCGCCGTAATAAGCGAATTCAAGCGAGGAGCGTTTCTAAGCGGCCGGTAAGCCACGCGCTCAATCACAAGAATCAAAAGAGCGCACATAACCATTGCCGCGACAAAAGCGCAGACCATTCCGGCAGGCGTAGTGCCAAGCGCGCAAAGCACAAAATAGCCCGCATACGCGCCGACCATCATAACATCGCCGTGCGCAAAGTTAATCAGCTTTACAATTCCATAGACCATCGTGTAGCCAAGCGCAATCAAAGCGTAAATGCTGCCGAGCGAAAGTCCGTTTACAAGCTGCTGTATAAAAACTGAACCAGCGTTCATTTTTCCTCCATCACTTTTTCTTATATAGCTTGCGTCAATTTTACTTAAAAACAAACAGCCCCGCAACAACAGCAAAAAGTAGAAGAAAATGATATGGAAAGGGGAAAAAGGAACTGTCTGTCAACCTGAATTTATTTCAGGGTCTGTATTTTTAATTTCGGAATGACATACTAAAATTAAAAACGTGTCCACGTCAGACAGTGTGACAAGGCTTTGTCAGGGGGCCTGCCCAGCACACGGCAGGGGTACTGACAAGGAAATGTCAGCCCCCCTGACAAAGAATCAGAAAGAAATAATGGAAGACAAGGGAACATTCGATTATAATCAAGAAAATCAGCAAGGAGAAATTATATGACAACAACGGTTCTTGAAAAAAAAGTAAAGTCTCTGCCAGAAAATCTTGTCTCAGAAGTTTCAGACTATATAGATTTTCTGCTATATAAAAATTCTAAAACGCAAAACAAAAATGGACTTGACGAAGCAATCGCAGAATTTGAGCGTGGCGAATATGACACATACGCTAGCGTTGACGAGCTTATGAAAGCGGTGGATTCAGATGCGTGAATTAAGAGTTTCTAAAAGTTTTAAGAAAGACATGAAGAAGCTGACAAAAAGCGAATCTGAAAAAGCTATCACCGTAATTAAAAAGCTTCAAAAAGACATCCCTCTCGAGCAAAAATATCATGACCACTATCTAAGAGGAAATTACGAAGGATGGAGCGAATGTCATATAGAACCAGACTTGCTGCTTGTCTATAAAAAAGGAGAGGGCAGCAACACACTTTATCTCGCGCTGCTTAGAATAAGCTCACACTCAAATATTTTTTCAGTACGGAAGCGCGCTCTTTGATTCAAAGTTTACCTTCGTCACCCAGAATTTATTTCAGGGACTACGTCTGTCACCCTGAACTCAAATGCGGAAGCATTCGCTTTGATTCAGGGTCTACATTTTTAATTTCATAATGACAAACACATCGGCAGCGCACTAATTGGATGGCTGTTACTGCACTAACAAGCACATTGTCAGTGCAGTAACAAGGGGACTGTCAGCACACAAGCAAGCATATTGTCAATGCAGTGACAAGCCCATTGCCAGCGTACTGACAAGCATATTGCCAGCGCAGTAACAAGCCCATTGTCCATGTACTAACAAAAACATCGTCAGTGAAATAACAAGTGTATTGTTCACAAATGAACAAAAAAACTCCCCTTGCATTCAAAAACGAATACAAAGGGGATTTTTATTTTATACAGATTCTAAATCTTACTTGCTTACAGTCCAGACACCAGCACCGGCGTTGGCGGCAACGTAAGTTTTTGCATTTTTAGCTGTCATTGGTTCATAATAATAAGGCACAGTAAATGGAGCAGAAGAAACCGCAGTATACTCGCTTGTTTTCTTTGTATTGTTGTCAACACTTCCT
>CAKUTI010000027.1 GCA_934691925.1 uncultured Treponema sp.
AGCACAACAAGAAACGCAAGATAAACAAGAACGAACGCGCCGCCTCCGTTCTGACCGACCATCCACGGAAATTTCCACACGTTTCCGCAGCCAATAGCGCAACCTGCGCTCAGCAGAATAAATCCAAGTCTGCTGCTCAATCTTTCTCTAGCCATAAAAATATTTTAGCAGAAATAAGGGGCGGTGTGTACGAGGGGAAAATTATCAAAAAAATATCTTTATATGTTAAAAAAAACGTTCTATCCAAAAGTTTTTAACTTGTACGTTAAAAACTTTTTACTTATAATCAGTTGTATGGTTGTACGAAAAGAATTTATGAAAATCCTTTGGAATTGGAAAGATAAAAAAGTTATAAAAGTTGTTACAGGTGTGCGGCGATGCGGAAAATCAACACTGCTTAGCCAGTTTAAATCGGAAGTCGAAAAACTTGGAGAATGCAACACAATTTCAATCAATTTTGACGACCTTGAAAACGAATTCCTTTGCGATTATCACGTTCTTTATAAGCATTTGAGGGGAAAAATTACTGCAGGGCAGATGAACTATGTTTTTCTTGACGAAATTCAGCTTGTTCCGCAGTTTGAAAAAGTCGTGAACAGCCTTTTTCTAAAGGACAACGTTGACATTTACATCACTGGCTCAAACGCCTATATGCTTTCAGGCGAGATTGCGACTCTTCTCTCCGGTCGGTATGTCGAAATAAAAATGCTGCCGTTTTCGTTTGCCGAATATGCGCAATTCAAGAGTGACTTTTTAAAAAAGGAAGTTGCGGCGGATGAAACTTTGTACAACGAGTACGTTTCGGTCGGCGGCTTCCCTTATGTCGCGTCAATCAGCACCGACAAGAATCTGGTTCGCGACTATATCCGCGGAATTTATTCCACTATTGTTCTCAAAGACATAATCCAGCGCAAAAAACTTTCTGATTCTGACGTTCTGGAAAAAGTCTGCAAGTTCACGCTTTCTAATGTGGGAAATCTTGTCTCGTCAAAGAAAGTGAGCGACACATTGACAAGCGGCGGACGCAAAACTTCCCCGGCTACTGTGGAAAACTGTTACAGCGCATTGACTGAAAGTTATCTTTTTTACAAAGCGACGCGCTACGATATAAAAGGCAAGGAATTTCTTAAAAGTCTTGAGAAATATTACGCCGTTGACATGGGACTGCGTTTTTTTATGCTGGGAATCAGAACCGGCGATGACGGATTTATCTTAGAAAATGTGGTTTATCTTGAGCTTTTGCGGCGCGGCTATGAAGTCTATGTTGGAAAATACAACGACCTTGAAATTGACTTTGTGGCAAAAAAAGACGGGCTGACAGAATATTATCAGGTTGCGCTTTCTGTGCGTGAGCAAAGCACTTTGGAGCGTGAACTGCGCCCGTTCAGGCTGATGAAGGACAATTATCCGAAACTTCTGATAACTTTGGACAACTCAAACAACATTGACCATAACGGAATAATTCAGATTTATGCGGTAAAGTGGCTGGCTTCTGCATAATTAAAATATTATTTTCTTCTCTTCTGACCGGTCTGTCGTGGGAATTTTTTATGAATACGATTGAAAAAGAAGAAAAAAGATTCCGTACCCATTACGATTTTAGGTTTTTAAGAAAATGACATTCGTACTGAATACGATTCAAGGATTCTGATAAAAACATGATTCGTATTGAGTACGATTTGAAAATTTCTGAAAAGCAATGTTCGTACTGAGTACGATTTTTGAATTTTGGTAAAAATGGCTTTCGTACTCAGTACGATTCAAGAATTTTTAGAAAATAGAATTCGTAATAAGTGCAAG
Source organism: uncultured Treponema sp. (assembly GCA_934691925.1). Classification (GTDB taxonomy): domain Bacteria; phylum Spirochaetota; class Spirochaetia; order Treponematales; family Treponemataceae; genus Treponema_D. Next base: position 1,801 of record CAKUTI010000027.1, read on the forward strand.
AGATAGAAATAAAAAGCCCGACGATGAACAAATGTTTTATTTAGGAAAACTTTGTTACTTTCGCTGGGCTAGAAATTAACTAAAAGTTAATGTAGTTTGAAAAAGTTTTGTTTAAAACTCTTTCTTTTGGTATATCTATTTTGTTGTTGCTTTAATTGAGAAGCTAGAGATACCGCAATTTACCTTTTTAAGCTGTGCAGCCTTTGTCAAAACCCAACTGAATTTAAGTGTATACACACCTGCATCAAGTTCAACAGAATCTGCTGTCACATCATTCGCTGATTTTGAGCCAGCATCTGCCTGTTTGCTTGCTTTTAAAATTCCATTAGAATCCAAAATTTCAATTTTTCCGGCAAGAGTTGAACTCTGCGTATTAAATGCTTTAACAGCAGCTTCTACATCAGATTTTGCAGAAAGTGTAAAGTTATATGTTGCATACGCCATAACAGTATCTGCGGCAAAGTCAATTTTTGTGCTTCCATCTTTAAGGCTTGATACAATCAACATACCTGCTGAAGTAGTAGCGCCATCATCTCCAGTATAAGATTGGGAACCATATTTTGGGTAGCCTTCATCAAGAGAGTATCCTTCTGCAACACCGGCAGCTGCAATTGCATTCTGCACGTCTGAGAATACACCTTCATCTCCTGTGGCAGCTGGCGCATTTTCTGCTGAAGAACCATCATACGCAATTGTTGCAGTTTTTGGTGTTCCTGTCTCTCCGCCAGTTTCTGTGCCACCGGTTTCTCCACCAGTCTCGCTTCCGCCTGTCTCTCCACCAGTTTCACCTCCGGTTTCGCTTCCGCCAGTTGCAGCCGCATTTACAGTTACTGTAACTGTATCTGTTTTTCCGCCAGCGCTTGCTGTGATTGTGGCAGTTCCTGCCGCTACGCCTGTAACTTTACCTGTTGAATCAACTGTTGCTACTGCCTCGTCGCTTGATGTCCATGTAACACTCTTGTCTGTTGCATCATCTGGTGAAACAGTTGCTGTAAGAGTTATTTTTTCTCCTGCTGTAACTTCTTTTACTGTCGATGTGATTTCTACTTTTTCAACATCAACGTCTCCATCATCGTCGTCGCTAGAGCAGCCAATAAAATTTGTCATTGCAAGCAGCGCGGCAAATGCAGCGACAAGTCTTAACATTTTTTTCATAATTCTCCTCCAAAAAAGAACTTTTTCTAGATAAGAAAATGATAATATGTCATTTGTAGAAAATGGGGGGGGGTATTTGTAGAATACCGACATTTTCACATTTTTTATTCTAAAATTGTTTTATTTTGCTTTGTCCGTGGTTTTCGGCTGTGTCTGCATTATAAAAACAAAAGAAAACAGATAGCGGCTTTTAACCGTCTGTTTTTTGCTTGATGAAAAAAAATGCCTCTGACCGAAATCCCTTTTTCAGCCAGAGGCAACGTTCGTTTCTTGTCTATCTATCTGTCATCTTTATTTCATCAGTTCGCGGTATTTTCGTGCAAGACGTGCTGACTTTTTCGCCGCAAGTCCGCAGTAGTTCGCCGGATGCTCAAAGAAGCTCGCCGGATTTTCAACTCCGAGCTTTTCAAGCTGAGCTGTGATGTCAGCGTATTCTTTTTCGTGAGTTTTAAGCACTTCAAAGAAAGTTTTTCCTGTTTTTTCAGCTTCAAGCGTGATTTTTCTGATAATCTCGTGGCCGTCGTTGTAGCCAGCTTCTCCCAGAAGAATGTAAGCCGGTTCCGCAAGAACTCCGCCCTTGACTTTTCCGCCTGCGCTTTCAAGATTTTTTGCCATGTTGTCGCGGTCTGCCTGCAATCCTTTTACAACAGAATTCATTCTGCTTACCGCCATCGTAAATCCTGAAACGTAGTCTGTGATGAATCTCTGGCTTGCCGAGTTTGTAAGGTCGCGCTGGTGCTCTGAAATCTGGTCCATATAGAATGTGATTACACGCGGACACATCGCTTTCCAAAGCGATTTAACGTGCTCGCTGTTCCACGGATTTCGTTTCTGAGGCATTGTCGAAGAGCCGACCTGAGTTGCCGCAAAATACTCGAAAACCTCGCCGATTTCTGAACGCTGCAGGTTGCGCAAGTCGTCTGCAAGGTTTGCGATGATTCCGAACGCAACGTTCATCTCGAGCAAAAGGCGAAGAACGTGCTCAGGCTCTACGAGCTGGTTTGAATATTCAGAAGGCTTCAATCCCAAGAATTCTGTGTAAGTTTTTTCAAGCTCTTCCGGGTCTTTTACAATCATCGAAGGTCCGTTGTAAGAGCCGACCGGTCCTGCAAGTTTTCCGACTAAGTCGTTTGAAAGCTCTTCAATCTTCAGAATCGATTTTCCAAGACGAGAGACAAATTCCGCGATTTCCCATCCGAAAGTGATTGGAACTGCGTGCTGGCCGTGCGTGCGTCCAACTTGCGGAGTCGCGCTTTCGCGTTCAGCAATGTCGCAAAGATAATTTTCAAGCTTTTTAAGCTCAGGCAAGACAACATTCTTCGTAACATCTCTCATCCTGCAAGACAAGGCTGTGTCAAGAATATCAACAGAAGTTGCTCCAAGATGGATTAGAGGCCCGATTTTCGAGTCAACTTTTGTCTTCATAACATTCACGAGCGCGCGGATATTGTGCTTCGTCTTTTCCTCTTCCGCGTAAACTTCCTCAGGGTCGATTTTTTCTGCCACATCGTCAAGAGTTTTTGCAAGTTCTTCTGTAAGCTGGCCGCGCACTTTCAAATGCGCCTTTACAAGCGCCGCCTCGCATTTTGCGCACGAGCGGATAGAAGCTGTTTCAGAAATATACTGTGAAAGTCCGTCAAAAACCGCCTTTTCAGAAAGCGAATAGCGGTGGTCAATGCAAGAAAGATTGTCAAAAATGTTACGTGTTTCCATAGAAAGAAATTATAGTAAAATGAGAGAAAATACACAATTAACGCGAATTTCAATAAAAAGAAAAAGCCTGTCATTCCGAACTCGAGAACATTTGTGTTCGCTTAGTTTCGGAATCCAAAATCATAATCCAAAAAAAAATTGCAACCTTTTCTTTCCTTTTGTGTCTATCTTTTTGGACGGACTTTCAGGCTGTTAATCATATTTCGTTTTAGTTTGTTTTTGCGACTGCATTTTAGCGGCAATATGGTTTTTCAGCATTTTATTATCTTTATGTCCGTCAGGAGAAAATATTGAATTTTTATTCTGACTACGTTGAAAACGGCACTGTTTACACAGATTATGAGGATTTGAAGAAAAACTTTAAAATCAAAGTTCCTGAGAATTTTAATTTTGCTTACGACATTGTTGATCGCTACGCGGCTCTCGCGCCTGAAAAACGCGCGCTTGTCTGGTGCGACGACTTGGGCGAGGAGAAAATCTTCAATTTCAAGGAGATTTCCGAAAAGTCAAAGCAGACTGCGAATTATCTTGTAAAGCACGGAATCAAGAAAGGCGACACTGTAATGCTTATTTTGCGCCGCCGCTACGAATTCTGGTATTTTATTCTTGCTCTTCACAGAATCGGTGCGATTGCGGTTCCTGCCACAAACCAGCTTTTGACAAAAGACCTTGAATATCGAACAAATGCGGCTCAAATCAAGATGATTGTCTCTTACGACGATGAGCCTGTTCAGGAGCGGATTGAAGCCGCAATGCCTGCGTCTCCGAGCGTAAAAGAGCTTGTTACGGTTGGCAAGACGAGAAAAGGCTGGCAGACTTTTTATGACGAGCTTGACTCTCTTTCAAAGGAATTTGAGCGTCCAGCAGGCGAGAACGCGACACACAATGACGACATTATGCTTCTTTATTTTACTTCCGGCACGAGCGGAAACCCTAAAATGGTCGAGCACAACTTTGCTTATCCTCTCGGACACATTGTAACGGCAAAATACTGGCAGAACGTCATTGACGACGGGCTTCATCTTACGGTCGCAGAAACCGGCTGGGCAAAATCTGTTTGGGGCAAGCTTTACGGCCAGTGGATTTGCGGCTCTGCCGTCATGGTCTACGATATGCTCACTTTTATGCCTTCAAGAATGATGAACGTGATTTCAAAATATCACGTCACGACTTTCTGCGCTCCGCCTACAACTTACCGCTTCCTTGTGAAAGCCGACGTTAAAAAATACGACATTTCCGCGCTGAAATACATTGTCACGGCAGGCGAGGCTCTCGACCCGGAGCTTTTTGAGGAAGTCTACAGATTCACCGGGCTTCGTATGTTCGAGGCTTTCGGTCAGACAGAAGCGACCGTTATGATTGGAAACTTTCCTGGAATGACTCCAAAGCCAGGCTCAATGGGAAAAAGCGCGCCGGGCTACGACATTGAAATTGTCCGCCCTGACGGAACAAAATGCGAGCCGAACGAGAACGGCTCAATTATAATCCGTCTTGACAAGGGCCGGCCGTTCGGGCTTTTCGCCGGATATTACAAAAATCAGGAGCTGACCGAAAAAGCGTTTGAAAACGGCGTTTACAACACTGGCGACGTTGCTCGCGTTGACGAGGACGGCTACATCTGGTTTGTCGGGCGCAACGACGACGTAATCAAGACTTCTGGCTACCGCGTAAGCCCTTTTGAAGTTGAAAGCACGCTCTTGCAGCATCCTGCGGTTCTTGAATGTGCCGTTACAGGCGTTCCGGACGAAAGGCGAGGCCAGGCAATCAAGGCGACAATCGTTTTGAACGACGGATTCGAGCCTTCAAGACAGCTCCAGCTTGAAATTTTCGACTTTATGAAGCAAAAAACAGCCGTTTACAAGCATCCGAGAATTATCGAGTTTGTAAAAGAGCTTCCAAAAACAATCAGCGGAAAAATCCGCCGCGTTGAAATCCGCGAAAAAGACAACGGAAAGTAAGTTTTAGATTGTAATAGGGAATCATGCGCGTTTCAAAACTGTTTCGTCCGTTTTGAAACGCGCTTTTTTTGTTTATGCTTATTCAAAAATCAATCGAGCTTAAAAACTTTTCCTGAAACTGCGGAACTGCCGCAAGATTCACTTGAACCGCGTGTTTTTTTAGCTTTCGTGCTTTTTCGCGCAAATTCTGCGAGAACAAAAGCGCGCTCGCGCCTGAAAGAGCCGCGTTTCCAAGCTGGACCGTTCCCTTGTTTAAATTTTCAGGCAAAAGCCCGATTGCGCGAGCCTCTTCAAGATTCATTTTCGAGCCGAATCCGCCTGCAATGCAGAAAATCGGTGTCTGGTCAGTTTTTTCAAGCAAAAACTGCAATCCTGTTTTCACTGCGGATTTTGCAAGCTGCAAATTTCTGATGTCCTGCTGGGAAATATAAACCGCCGGAGTAAGCTCAATGCAGTCTGTGCCGTCTCCGAGCTTTGACTTGTCTCTTAGAATCGCGCCGCCCGAATCGATATATTTGTTTTTCAAAAAGACCGCTGCTGCGCTTATAAGTCCCGATCCGCAAATTCCTTTCGGATTTTTGTCTCCAATCGCGTGGCATTTTAGCTGCCCGTTGATGTATGAAATTGAGTCAATCGCGCCGTCAATCGCTGGCATTCCGCAGCTTATGTTCGCCGCCTCAAAAGCAGGCCCGGAAGCTGCCGCCGTGCAGATGATTTTTCCGCTTTTTTCTTCATTTTCTGGAAGATAAAGGCAAAGCTCGCTGTTTGTTCCGATGTCGGCAAGCAAAATCGGAGATTTCAATTTTGATTCATCACTTTTCAAATCTTGCTTTTGCGCAAGCGGAATTGGAAATCCTGCCGTAATCATCGCACAGACCGTGTCAGCCCCGATAAAAGCTCCAGTGCAAGGCGGAAAATAAATTTCAGTCTCAGGCGGAATCACGCTTGAAGAGAAAAGTTGAAGCATTTCCGGCGTTGGAGAGTCCAAGATTGCGCATTGAGGACAGCAAGTTCCGTTTCTCACTTGCTCCCAGCTCGCAGAAAAGTCAAAAAGCGTTGCCGGAGTAAAGGGAGCTGCCGCCATTTTGTCAACTGGCGTTCCAGCCACAAAAGAAAGCATCGTTGTGTTTCCAGTGATTACAATCTGCTTTACCGCAGGCTGAAATCCGCGCGGAAGTTTTTGCGCCGCGAGATTCACTGCTTTTGCGAACATTCGTTCTAGCTGGCAGATAATGCAGTAGTGCAGGGCAGAAGGTCCTGTTTCAACAATGTTTGCCGAACCTGTAAGCGGAGGGCGCGTTGAAAAAGCGATTCTTCGGATAATGTCGTAGCCGTATCTTATTTGGTCGTTTTTTTCTGCGACTGTTGCGATGTGCTTGCGTTTTCCGAGCGTCCAGACAGAAACCGCAATCGTTGTAGTTCCAACGTCAACTGCAATTCCCAAATTCGCCGGTGAAACTGAATCTTGAATTTTCTCAGAAATTTCTGGAACAGCACCTTCTGTTACAATCTGCAATTTAATTATCCCCTTGTGCTTTAATTTTGCAGGCGAAAGATTTTCATGTCAAGAACAGCTGTGCCGGCTTTTATCGGCCGTTGTCGTCAAAATAAGAAAAACTAAGGCCGCCGTTTTCCGAATTTCAGAAAAACCGTCAAGAGATTGTCTCGTGAGCCGCCTCTCGGCATGCTTTTAAGCGCGAATCCTAAAGTCGGAGCGTAGCCGCTTGTATGGACTGAAAAATCGTAGCCCGCGCCGAATCTGAATCCGTTTCCCCATTTTGTGTTTTTAACTTCGTCATCGTAATCGCCGAAAGAAAGAAAATCAGTTCGCCTTCCAAGCGCGTAGTCAACCGAAAGAACAAGTCCCGCAAGTCCCGGATACATTCTGAATCCGAACAAAAATGAATAGTCAACGAGAAAAATGTGGTCGCCGCCTTTCCATCTGCCGTCAAAAGTCGAGTCGCCGCCCAAAGAAAGATACATATTTTTTTCAATTGGAAAGAGAATTCTCGCGTCTGTTGTCAAAATCAGCTGGTTGGAGCTTCCAAGCGCGCTGTTCCGGTCTTTTGTCGCGCTGCTTCCGTAAAAAACGTATCCTGAGCCGAATCCGACTTCGTAGCCCGGAGAGGCAAAAGCGAAAAATGAAGAGAAAATCAGCAAGAATGATAAAAAAGCAAGTTTTCGTTTCATAAATTTATTATCGGAAGAACGCTTCCGTTTGTTGCGTTAAAGATTTTTGACTTGAATTTCTCGCCGTTCGCCGCCGCGATTTTCCCGGAAATAAAAATCATCTCCTTGAAGTCCTCTTTGAGTTCGTAAAGCGAAAAATCCTCGAAGATTTTTTTTACAATCTGATATTTTTGATAGTCGCATTTTAGCCCAAAAGACGATTTTTCAATCAGTTCTTCAAATTTTGTTTCCGAAAGAACATTTTTTGCGCCGTTTGAGTAAGCGTGGACAAGTCCGCCAGTTCCAAGCAAAGTTCCGCCAAACCAGCGCGTTACCGTAACGAGAATGTTTGTGCAGTTTCTTCCTTTTAAAATATCGAGCATCGGCCGTCCTGCTGTTCCGCCGGGTTCTCCGTCGTCGCTCATTCCCATGATTTCGGCGTTTTTTCCGAAAATAAACGCGTGGCAAACGTGAGTCGCGTCTGAATACTTTTGCTTTTGAGATTTTATGATTTTTTTGACTTCATCTTGGGAAGAAATCAAAAAAGATTCAGACAAAAAGCGCGAGCCCTTGATGATTTCTTCTGTTGAAGCAGTTTTAATTGGAATCTGCATTGTCGTTTCTGATTTCCAGCGGAATTTTCAGCGTCGGGTTGATTTCTCCGTTTGAATCCTCGTGAAGAATCGCCTCGTACAAAACTGGAACCGTAAAATAAAATTTCACGAGAGCCGTGTAAAGATTTATAAAATAAGCCAAGTCAAAGATGAACACGAGAATTGAAAGCCCAGCTTTTTCGCCCGGAAGAAAAGTTGCAAGAATTGCAAAAACAACCGCGACAAGAAGATTTTTTCCGCCTGCGCGGAGCGCGAATCCAATCAGCTTGAAAACTTTCCCTTTCATCATCCTGAAGCTCTGAGAGAAAATTTTTGAGATTTTCCAGTTCGGATTGTCAAAATGAAGATGAAAAACAAACGCAAAGTGAATTACGACAACGAATGCGATTAAGAAGAAAATTAAACTGAAACTCGCCGCCTGAAAAATAATTTCCAGCGTTTCTTCCGCCGAAAGCGGAGTTATTGAAGCCGCCGCGCCCGCAGAATCCAGAAGATTTCCGCCCGAAACTGCGTTTGTTGCGCTCTCGGAAACGCTAGAAGCAGCTTGTGCCCCAGCCATTCCCGACGCTATCTCGCTAAAAAAATCCTTGAAAAGCGGAAAAACTTTTGAAAAAATCGCCTTTGCAATAAATCTTGCCACAACCGCCGCCGCTGAGATTATCGCCGCAAGACTCAAAATCACTTTTCCTGCCGGATTGAATTTCCGAAATCCCATAAAAAGAAAGCCGAGATTTGTCTTTTCGTTCCGCGCCATTCGCAAAAGCATAATCGCAAATCCGAACTGAAACGTGAGCCAGACCGTAATCGCGGCAAAAATCAGCGCGAAGAAAATTATCTTCGCCTGAATCTCAGCAGAAGTTCCAGCCGCGTCAGAAAAAATCTTGATTCCCGGAAAAACGATAACTCCCGAAACAAGCGATTCAAGCAGCGTGAGCAAAAAAAGCGTGTAAATCACCTGGGCGATATTTTTCGAGCAAGCCTGATTCATTTTTACCATAAGATTTTTAATCGTCAATTTTCAGCTCCTTGAAAAAGTTCCTGCTGCGTTTTTGGACTTTCCACTTTGATTGATTCCACAGCGCGCGGAGAAATTCTCACGCCAAGCGTTTTCAGTCCTTTTTCCTCAAATTTTGCCGCCTGAAATTTCTCCTCTGACTTTCCGCGCGTCTTGTTTTCGTAGCACAAAGTAAACGAGAATTTCTCGCGGGTGTCAATGTGAAGAACTTCCATTTTGTCCGGAGCGAAAAAATAGTCGCGGTTCATAATCCAGCTTGCGATTCTGCATCTTTTAATAGAAACAAGATGGCTTTCCGGGTCACGGAAAATTATTGTGAACAGAACCGGATTGATTTTTTCCTTTTCAGCCAGCTGGCAAAACCACATTCCCTTGTCAATGAAAAGCTTTTCCGGAACGTCTGTAACCGTGTACATTCCGTTGTTGCGCACGTAAAGAATCCGGTCGTAAGGCGAAACTTTCATAATTTCGCTTCCGCCTGAGACATTTGTTCCAAGATAGCCTTTGTCGTCGTAGCGCAGGCTTAAATCCGACTTTGCAACGGCTTTCACATCTGTCGCCGAGAATTTTTTTATTGTTGTGTGCCGTTTCATCAGTTCCGGCGAGATTTTCTCGAATTTTCCGTAAACGTCTGTCAGATATTCAACCGCGCAGCCGACCAAATCCTTTAGGCGGCGGTTTATCTCTTTTAGGCGGTCTTTTATCGCTTTGACTTGCTCTCGGTTTTTTGAGATGTCGAAAAGCGAGATTCTTCTGATTGGAATTTGCAGAAGATGCTCAACGTCATCATCAGAAAGAGGACGCAAAAGCTCTTCCTTGAACGGCTTGAATCCGTCTTTAACGGCTTTGCTCACAGTTTCGGCAGTCCGCTTTGTCTCGATTTCCTTGTAAATTCTTTCCTCAACGAAAATCCGCTCGATTGTGCGCAGGTGAAGCTCGTCCATAAGCTTTGTTTTTTCGAATTCAAGCTCCGACTTTATAATTGAAGTGAGCCGTCCAGCGTAATATTTTATGATTTCGCTTGCCGTCATCAAAGTCGGCATATTGTCTTTTATAACGAGCATTTGGCAGGCGATTGTCTTTTCGCAGTCCGTGTAAGCGTAAAGCGAGTCAACAACGTCTTTCGCGTAAGTTCCGCGCGGCAGTTTTATTTCAATGCAGCAGTGGTCGGTTGTGAAATTTTCGACTGAGCTGATTTTGATTTTTCCGGCTTTGTATGCGCTGTCGATTGAAGCAAGCAAATCTTTGGCGTTTGAGTCGACTGGAAGTTCCGTTATTACGATTTTTTTCTCGTCGGAAGTGTCGAATTTTGCCCTCGTGACGATTTTTCCGTTTCCGTCGTTGTAAGAAGAAACATCGATTAAGCCGCCAGTCGAAACATCAGGCAGAATCTTGAAATCCTCGCCTTTCAGACATTTTATTTCCGCGTCAATAACTTCCTTGAAATTGTACGGCAGAATTTTCGTGCTCATTCCAACCGCAATTCCTTCCGCGCCGATCAAAAGCACAACAGGAAGCTTCGCCTTGTAGACTTCCGGCTCCAAATCGCGTCCGTCGTAATTCGGAACATAATGCGTAATCTCTTTGTTTGTGACTAAAAATTCCTTTGCCAGCGGATGAACGCGACACTCGATGTAACGTCCAGCCGAAGCTCCGTCGCCAGTGAATTTGTTTCCGAAGTTTCCCTGCTTCTCAATGAAAATTTCCTTGTTCGCAAGATTCACAAGCGCGCCGTAAATAGAAGCGTCTCCGTGCGGATGATATTTCATCGTTCGTCCCACGACAAACTGGACTTTTTGGAAAAGCCCGTCGTTCACTTCAAAAAGCGTGTGCATAATTCTGCGCTGAACAGGTTTCAGTCCGTCTTCAAGGTCAGGAATCGCGCGGTCGCGGATAACATACGAAGCGTACTCGATAAAATTTTTATCAAAAATATTTTTTACAAAAGCCATAAATCCACTTTATGCTACAATAAATCGAAGAAAAATTCAAAATTAAGAAGAATTCGGGGCTGTCCGCTCAACTTTCAGTTTCGTTTCTTTTAGAAGTAAGCGTTAAATGAAACTGAAAATTCGTGCCACTTTTCGTTCCAGTCCATATTGAATGAATATCCGGCCTTCAGCGAGAAATTCTGCGCAAAATTCAAGCCTTCGTCCACGCTTGCCTGAATCCTTAAATGGTCTTTGTCAAACGGTGACTGAAACGCGCTTGCCGCGACTTTATTTTTCCAGATTCCTGCCGTTGTTATAAAGCCAAGCTCCGCGCCAAGAAGCGGGTCTGCGTAAAAATGCTTCTGCTCGTATTTCGGGGAAAAATAAGCGTCGAATCCTGCAAGAAAATACGGCTGAATCCAGGAGGCAGGCCTTGTGCTCGTTCCGAACATCGATTTGAGCCTGAACGCCAAGTCTTCTTCCTTTTTCTCGTTCGGGTTCGAGTCAAATCCCATCACAATGTTCATTGCGCTGTTGAAAAAGTACATATCAGAAACCGGAAGCGAGACAACAGATGCGAGCAAGGCTTTTTTTAGATAGAATTCCTTTTCCTGAGGACGGAAGCGAACATCAATTTTTCCGAACGCAAGCTCCGAATTTGAAGCGTAGCCAGCCGGGCTTTCAAGAAGCTCGTGGGCTGTAAGGCGGAATTCCGCGCCTGCGAAAGCTCCGCCAATGTCTTTTCCGCCAGAAAGCGCGACTTTCTTTGAGCCGTGCGCTTTTTCAGGGTGCGGCGGCTCTTTTATAACGCTTGAAGTCTCAACTTTTCCGAGCTTTCTTCGTTCTGAGAGAACTGACAAAAATCGCGGCCGGTACTCGTCCGAGGTGATTTTTCCGCTATTTAAAAGTGAAGTAAGATAATCGGATGCCTGCTCCCAAATTTCCGCCTGCTTTTCCTTTGACAAGTCGCGGAATGGAAAATCCTGCGTTGTCTTTTTTCCTAGGCAAACGTCTTTTACATATTTATTTTGCGCTCTTGTAAGCTGAGCTTTTTCGTTTTCCAGCCTTGAATAAACTGAAGGACGATATTCCGCTTGGTCTGTAAGCCCCATTTTGTAGATTGTCTTTATAGTCTCAATCGGCTCAACGACTCCGCTTAGAACGCTAGTGATATTCGTTTCTGGTTTTGCCGCCTCAACAAGAAACAGCAAGTTGTAGGAACAGTTTTCGCTTATGAAAAAATATCTTGAATAAATTCCCGAAAGGTCAAAAACGTGGCGCAGCATCCTGTCTTTTTCCTCATCGGAAAAAATCAGCCGGTATTCCCAAATGTCGCGCATATCCATGTCGGCGTACTGCTTGATTTTTTCGTAATAAGGAACGAATCCGAAATATCCTCGAAATCCGCCGCAAAGACCTAAAAGCGCGTAAATCACTCCGTTTGTGATGTTTGTTACGGCTCCGTAATTTATTGAATTCGCGATAATTCTGCTCTTGCCTTTTGTTTCAACCAGCAAGAATGTGTGTCCGAAAACAGAAGCCGGATTTTTTAGGAATCCTGCAGGAAAAACGAGATAAACATCACCCGGATTCACTTTCTTTACGATTGACTGATAAAAAGCGTCGCCGTCGTAAGGAAAATCTTCTTTTGAAAGATTCAGCTCATCGCAAATCCATTTGAATCTGCCTGGAAAGCGCTCGATTGCATGCCGCTCGTCTTTGCCCGGGGCAGGCGAGAAAAACGCTTTTATTGTGGCTTCAAGCTCTGCCTTTGGATTTGTCTTGCCTTTTTTCGCGCAGAAAAACATCGGGTCGTCAACGAGACTTTTATTTTTGTGAAAAAGAGAAGGCTTATAATGAAGAAGAGTTTTCCAGTATGGCGATTTGTAAAGCTCAAGCGAAAAAGCCTTGTCCACGGCATTTTGAGCTTTTTCTTCGTATCCGGGAGCCGGCTCGGTTGGAGCAAGCTTTGAAATCGCTTCGAGTTTTCCTGAAAAATTAACAGCGTCCGCAGTTCCTTTAGCGGCGCTGTCTTCATCTGCAAAAATCGGCAGGAAAAATGAAGCTAGGATTAAAAACAAACAGGGTACGACTTTGTTGCCGTACCCTGTTCTTTTAGACAAAATGTCCAACTTAGCCTACGAGAGAGTAGATTTTTCCGCTTACTTCAGCTGCAGATACGTCTGAAGAAGAGAAGATGTTGTCAAAGTTTGCCTGAAGAGCAGCCTTGAAAGCTACACTGTCAGAAACGTTGAGCATTGTTGAAAGAGTGTCAACGTATTCGCCTTCGCCCATAGCGATGTCTGTTGCAAGAGCATCCAGGTTTTCAGCGATGAATCTGTCTGTCTCTTCCATTCCGATAAGTCCGCCGTTGTATCCAGATGTTCCGAATGTGATAGCGAATCCCTGTGAGTAGAATGTGCCGTTTGTTGTTGCAGCAAGCAAGTCGAATACAGGTCCTTCCTGATCTCCAAGAAGAACGTAACCAAGTCCAGGTCCTACTTTTGTAGCAAATGCGCTTGAAGCCAAAGCCAATGATACAACAGCTACCGCAGCAGCCAATTTTCCCTTAAACATAAGAGCCTCCAATTGTTTTTTCGAAAAATAAAAGCATGAAAACTTTAATTTTTCTTATTTAATTATAGATAAAGTCTAACGCAATATTTTCTGAAAATCAAGAAAATTGTTTGCGGATTCAGTATTTAGTTTACACACCTGAAGGCAAACAGAATTTTCTCTTTTCGGCGGTTTCCGCATCCTGCGGACATTTTATTTACGCATCTATATCTGCGTTCCCTAGTAGGTTTTCTTCTATAAATTTCCTTCGTTCGGGGGTGTTTTTGCCCATGTAGAATGCGAGAAGGTTCGGGATTATTTTCAGCTGGCTGATTTCAACCGGCGTTAAATGAATTGTCTCCGGGGCTATGAACTGCTTGAATTCGCTCGGGTTGATTTCTCCAAGTCCTTTAAAGCGTGAAGTCTCGCTTGTTTTTCCAAGTTTCGCCTGCGCCTTGTCGCGCTCGTCCTCGGAATAGCAATAGATGTTTTCTTTTTTGTTCCGCACGCGAAAAAGCGGAGTTTCAAGAATCCAGACGCGCCCGCTCGTGATAAGCTCCTCGAAATATCCGAGAAAGAAAGTAAGGACAAGATTTCTGATGTGGAAGCCGTCGTTATCGGCATCGGTTGCAATCACGATTTTTGAGTATTTAAGGTTTTCAACCGAATTTTCGATTCCGAGCGCCATCATAAGCTGGTAAAGCTCGTCGTTCTTGTAGATTTCGCTTTTCTTCTTGCCGTACATATTTTCAGGCTTTCCGCGAAGTGAAAAAATCGCCTGCCGGTTTGCATCTCGCGAGTGCGTCATTACGCCTGAAGCCGACTGTCCTTCCGTTATGAAAATCATCGAGTCTTTGCCTTTTTCGCCGTCCTCAAGATGATAGCGGCAGTCGTCGAGCTTCGGAATTCTTATGCTCACTTTTTTCGCGTTTTCCTTTGCCTGCTTTCTGACTGCGGACAAGTCCGTCCTGAGCTTTTCGTTCGCCTCGATTTTTTCTTTCAGTTTTTCTGCCGTCGCCGGATTCTTGTGAAGAAAATTGTCCAGCCCGGACTGAACTTCGCTCACAACCCAAGTTCTGATGTCAGTGTTTCCGAGCTTGTTCTTTGTCTGGCTTTCAAAAATCGGATTCTTGACCTTTACGAGAATCGCCGCCGTGATTCCCTCGCGGATGTCTTCAGATTTATAATTCGACTGGAAAAAATCGTTCACGCCTTTTATGAAGCCTTCCTTGAACGCCGTAAGATGAGTTCCGCCGTCGCTTGTGCATTGACCGTTCACAAAAGAGAAGTAGTTTTCGCCGTAAGCGTTTGTGTGCGTGAACGCGAACTGCAAATGCTCGCCCACGTAATGCCCGATTGGATAAATTGTCTCCGCCTCAAGCTCTTTTTGAAGCAAGTCCAAAAGTCCGTTTTTAGACTCGAATTCCTGTCCGTTGAATTTGATTGTAAGCCCGGAATTAAGATAGACGTAATTCCACATTCTTTTCTCAACGAATTCCATATTGAACGAATATTTTCCGAAAATCGCCTCGTCCGGCTCAAATTCAAAGTAAGTTCCGTTTTTTGTTCCGGCTTTTACAGTTCCCGAGCGTTTTGACTGAAGCTTTCCCTTTTCAAAAACCGCCTCAACGCATTTTCCGTCGCGCACGGAAACAACTCTAAAATATGAAGAAAGCGCGTTCACGGCTTTTGTTCCGACTCCGTTCATTCCCACGGAAAACTGGAAAACGTCGCTGTCGTATTTTGCGCCGGTGTTGATTTCGCTTACGCACTCAACAACTTTTCCGAGCGGAATTCCGCGTCCGTAGTCGCGCACTTTTACGCGGTTCTCTTTGATTTCAACGTCGATTCTGTTTCCGAATCCCATTATGAATTCGTCGATTGAGTTGTCTATGACTTCTTTTAATAGAACATAAATTCCGTCGTTCTGGTTTGTGCCGTCGCCGAGCCGCCCGATGTACATTCCTGAGCGAAGCCGGATATGCTCCAGCGCGTCAAGGTGACGCACTTTGTCGTCGCCGTAGTCTGCGGCTTTTTTTGATTTTAAGTTAGCGTTCGGGTCTTTGGATTTTGCCTCTGCAAGTTTTTTGTCTGACTGAGCCGTTGTTGTTGACGGCTTGAAAGACGGCTTAACAGCCGGAGCTTCCTTTTCTGTTTTTTTTGATTCTGTTTTTGCGTTGTCCCAGGCGCGGAAAGTTCCGTTCTCGTCAATTCCTGCGACTGCTTTTTTTGTTTTAGATGATTTTGCGGCGGTTTTTTCCGCAGTTTCCTCTTTTTTAATTCCACCCATTCTTTGATTCTAAATGAAAAATCAAAAATTGAAAATGCGTTGATTTTTTGTTTTATGCGCTGCGGACTTGTCTTCATCTTGATGTTCTAATTCCTAAAGAGAATTTTTTTTGATAGAATCTCAAAATATGTTCAAGGCACTTCTAATTTCTTTTTTGATTTCGATGGTTCCTCTTGTGGAGCTTCGCGGCGCGCTTCCTGTTGGAATCGGATTTTTGCAGCTTTATCTTTGCAATGTCTCTTTTTCGTCTGTTGTCGCGCTTTACGCAGCCTGCATTCTGGGAAATATGCTTCCAGTTCCTTTTGTTTTTCTTTTTGCGAGAAAATTTCTGGAGTGGGGAAAAGATAAAAAAGTTATCGGGCGTTTGTGCGAATTTTTTCTTGTGAAAGGACACAAAGGCGGCGAGAAGCTGCGTGAGAAAGCCGGCCGCGGACTTTATTTCGCGCTTTTTCTTTTTGTGGGAATTCCGCTTCCTGGAACCGGCGCATGGACGGGAACTTTGGCTGCGAGCCTGCTTGACTTGGACGGCAAAAAAACTTCACTAGCCGTGATGAGCGGCGTTCTGCTAGCTGGCGTGATTATGCTTGTTTTGAGCTTGCTTGGTTTTGGAGCGGCAAGTGCGGCTATTTCTTGAAACACTTTTCGTCTTTATTTCGACAGAAATCGATGATTTTCTGGTTTTTGTCGTGCTTTTCGCTTCTCAAAAAAATCTAAGAAGCCGCGCGCTTATTTTTTCGGGGCGGTTTTTCGCGGTTGTTCTGACGGCGGTTTTGTCTGCGTTCGCCTCGTCGCTTCTTTCTAAAATTCCGCATTTTTATCTTCGCTTTTTCGGGCTTGTTCCGCTTTTTATCGGCGTTTACAGCATTTTCAAGAAAGATGACGACGATAAAGATTTTTGCAAAAATCGTGAGAATTCTTCTAAGAGAGATTTTTATGCTGCGCTTTCGCTTTTTTTCAGCGCGTTTTTGCTCACGCTCGCTTCTTCTGGCGACAATGCCGGAATTTACATTCCGTTCTTTTTGAATTTTGATTTTTCTGAAAAGATTCTTGTGATTCTTGAAATCGCATTTTTGAATTTTCTGTGGACGCTTTTTCAGGCGAAATCGGCTTCGCTTCCGCTTGTCGAGAAAATTATTCGGAAAGCCGGCAAAATCTTGGTTCCTGCGGTTTTTATTCTGCTTGGAATTTCGGTCTTGGTTGATTTTTAATCACGAAATCGGAAAAATATTTTTATGTCAAACGAGATTGAAATCAAGATTCCGCTTAAAAACGAGGAATTTGAAAGAATCGAAAATCTTATAAGCCGAAACGGGCAAAATTCTTCTTGTGAAAATCTTGTTTTTTCTGATTTCAAGAAAATATTTAAAAGCGACGAGTATTTTTCGCGATACGAAACGCGTTCTGAACGAAAAAACGCCGGAGAATTTGAAGTCATAAGAATCAGGACGGAAAAAATCGGCGGCGAGGAAAAAAGTTTTTTCACGACAAAGCGAAAATCTCTTGAAAACGGCTTTGAAGTGAACGATGAAAAGGAAACTTTTGTTGAAAATGCAGAAGTTATAAGAAACTTTTTGGTTGAATCTGGATTCATAAAGTGGTTTGAGAAAACTAAAGATTCGGAATCTGTTTTTTGCAGGCTTAAAAATGGAAGAAATCTGAAATTCCATCTGGAGCTTGAAAAAGTGAACGGGCTTTTGTACATCGAAATTGAATGTACGGAAAGCGGAAATTATCAGAACAACGATGTTTTTTCGGAACTTGAAAAAGTTGTGGAAAATCTCGCGCTCGATATTCAAAAAAACGATTCCCGCTCATGGATTGAGATTTTGAAGTGAAATTTTTTTGTTTAATCCTAAAAAGAAAAATAAATTATGAAAATGTCGCAAAACGTTAAAAAAAGAATATTTCTGCTGGCTTTGCTTTCTTGTGTTTCAGAAATTTTTGCAGGACAGATTATTTCTGACTTTACGCAGAACAAAATCAACGAATTCTGCACGCTGAAAATTCAGCTGAAAAGCGAAGATGACGACGAGGCTGTTAAGAAAATTGAAAGTCTCCGTGAAAATGCGATTTCAAATCTTGCCGAATATGCGGTTGACTTTGAGCAGGAAAAGCGGATTCTTGAAAGCATTTATTTTATGGAAAGCTACGAGCATTTGATTACGCCTGAAAAACGCGCCGGGCTTAGAAAAATCATGAAAAACCATATGAAAGAAAATGTCGCTTGCCTTGACGCGCGCAAGGAAAGCGAGATAAGCCCGTGGCTTTATCTTGTTACCGGCGATGTTACTTCCTATTATATGACGCGTTCCGTTCCTGCAACGCTTTTGTACGGGCTGCGCGTGAAAGACTGGTACGTCAAGGCGGCTGAATCTTTGGGCGGAGTTTCGGGCGGCTCGCTTAGTCTTGGAAACTGGCTTTTTTACGCGCCCGCGCCTTTCGGAAGCAAGAAAAAAGCGATGGCAAGCTATGAAAAATCTGTGGAGCAGGCGAAAACGGAAGGCGAGCTTTATCTTGCATATGAATTTACCTCGCAGCTTTATTTTGAGATGAAAGATTTTAAAAAGGCAGATGAATATCTTCAAAAAGCCTACGACTTGAATCTTGGAACAAGAGAATTGGACAAAGTGAAAAAATGCAACGAGCTTGGATATTCGCTTTATCAGTACAACAGAAACCGCGCCGGAATCGACGAAAAAATTCCTGAAAGCGAAATGGACGAGGACGACAAGGCGCGGTGATTTTTTTGTTGGAGCTAAAAAATCTTGTTTTTGAGCCTTTTTAGAGGCACACCTATTTCAGACTAAAGGTATACTTCCTAAAGACTGAAGGTATACTTCCTAAAGACTGAAGGTATACTTCCTAAAGACTAAAGGTATACTTCCTAAGGACTGAAGGAATACTTCCTTAGGGTCTTAGGAAGCCTTACTTCAGGGCGAAGGTATGCTTCCTTTAAAATTTGGCTTTTGTCATGCTGAACTCGAACGTTGTTGCGGCTGCTTCCTTTAGCGATTTTACTTTTATGTCAGCGATTTTTAAGATTCTTTGCCAGTCTGTTTCAGGCGGCTCTGTCTTTTCCTCGTCGCTTTTGTCGTAGACTGCGCAAGTCTTGAATCCTGCGTTATGCGCGGTTCTGAGCGCGTGAAGCGCGTCTTCAAACACAAGCGACTTTTCTGGCGTTGAATTTCCAAGCTCGGCGGCTTTTTCAAAAATCAGCGGCTTTGACTTTGAAGTGTTAAGGTCAAGGCATGTTATAATCGCTGTAAAATATTTTTCAATTCCAAGCCGCTTTATGCACGGAATCACGCAGCTTCGGTCGGTCGCGGTGGCAAGAATGCACGGAATTCCGTTTTTGTTCAGCGTTTTTAGAAGCTCTTTTGCGCCGTCTTTAAGAAGCAAATTGTTTTCATATTCATCTTGAATCTGCCTCAAAATCTCTTTTTGAATTTCTTCCGCATTTCCTGAAAGTCCGTATTTTGAAATCAGATAATCGACAGTCTCTGTCATGTTCAGCCATTTTACTTTGTCCCAGAGATTTTTTTCAGGAATTTTCCCCTTTGAGACAAGATATTTGTCAGAAGCTGTATGCCACATCTCCATTGAGTCAAGAAGAGTTCCGTCCATGTCAAAAATTGCGCAGTCAAAATCCAAGTTAAAAAGTTTCATAAAATCAGGATTTAGTATAACCTATTTCGCTGCAATTTGTTTTAAATAACAATTACCAGCACTTTGTGCTTTTTTATCTCGCCGCTGGGCGATTTTATGGAAGGACAAAAATGATAGAAGTTTCTCATCTTTCAAAACGTTTTGGCGAATTCAAGGCTGTTGACAACGTTAGCTTTGCAATTCCCACCGGCCAGATTGTCGGGCTTTTGGGGCCGAACGGAGCCGGAAAATCGACGACAATGCGCATGATTACAGGCTTTTTCAAGCCGACTTCGGGAACTGTTAAAATCGACGGAATCGATATGAATGAAAATCCTGTTGCGGCAAAGCGGAAAATCGGCTATATGCCTGAAAGCGCGCCTCTTTATTCTGATATGATTGTTGACGATTATCTTTGCTACGTTGCGGAGATGCAGAACCAGAATCCTGACGAAAAAGTTCCGAAACTTTGCGAGATGTGCGGCTTAAAGGAGGTCATGCACAAAAATATAAGCGAGCTTTCGCGCGGATACAAGCAGCGTGTCGGGCTTGCGCACGCTCTTATGAACGACCCGGAAATCTTAATTCTTGACGAGCCGACTTCAGGACTTGACCCGAACCAGATTGAAGATGTCCGCGCCTTAATACGTGAGATTGGAAAAACGCGCACCGTAATCATCTCGACCCACATTTTGAGCGAGGTTGAAATGCTTTGCGGACGTGTAATCATAATTTCAAAAGGAAAACTCGTTGCCGACAGCCCGACCGCCGAGCTTAGAACGCGCTACGGACATTCGGAAAGCGTTTTTGTTCAGATTGACGGAGCTGGCGCGGAAGAGGCAAAATCGGCTTTTGCTTCGCTCCCAGAAGTTGACGATGTGAGCCTTACAGACGGAGACAGAATTGAAAGCGCGGAAAATGCGGTTTCGTTCCTTGTGAGCGCGAAAGGCGAGGCTGAAATCCGGCCGGAAATATTCAGGCTTTGCGCGGATAAGAACTGGACGATTTATGAGCTTTCCGTCAGAAAAAACAGTCTGGAAGACATTTTCCACGGCCTTACGGAAGAAAAATAAAAGCCGCGCTGATTCGTGGCTGCTTCAAAAAATGTTGCCATGATGAATCTGTTTTATCTGTGAAAATCCGTGTTCAATTTTTATGCGCGGATTTTGACTTTCGTTTTAATTGAAATAAAAAATCATTTTGCTTTCTAGGAGAAAAAAATGAAAAAAAATTGTAATCCGGCTTTTGTTATCGCCGGACGTGAAATTCGCGCTTACTTTACGAGTCCGATTGCATACATCGTTACGGGGCTTTTTCTTTTGGCTTCGGGATTTTTGTTTTTCAACACGTTCTTTTTGTACGGACGTGCGGAGCTTCGCAATTTCTTTGGAATCTTGCCGGTTCTCTTCTCGTTTTTTATTCCTGCATTGACAATGCGGCTTCTTGCCGAGGAAAAGCGTAGCGGCTCGTATGAGACTTTGCTCACTTTGCCGGTTACGGAAACTCAGATTGTAATCGGCAAATTTATCGCGTCGTTTGTTTCTGGAGCGGCTCTTCTAGTTCCAACTCTTTTCTACGTTCTGACCTGCTTTGTTTTTGGAAAGCCGGACGCGGGGCCGATTGTCGGCGGATATTTGGGCGCGCTTTTTCTGATTGCGTCATTTTGCGCGGTGGGGCTTTTTGCAACGAGCGTAACAAAAAATCAGATTATCGCGTTTTTTATCGCGCTCGCGCTTTGTCTCGTGCTTACTTTTATCTCGAATTTTCTGATTTTTATGCCGGGCGCGCTTGTCGCGTTTTTTGACTATTTTTCGGCTTTCAGTCATTTTAACTCGATTTCACGCGGAATTATCGACACTCGCGACTTGGTTTATTTTGTGTCGCTTACGGCTGTTTTTCTTGTGCTGACTGTGCGCGGATTAAAATCGACACGGGAAACAAGATAATTTTGATGTTGCAAAGGTAAAAATATGAAGAAAATTATTGATTTTATAAAAAGTCCGAAAAGCGACTTGATTTTGTTCTTTTTGCTTGTTCTGTTCGCAAATCTTGTCTCGACAAAAAGTTTTGCCCGCCTTGATTTGACATCTCCAAAATCCTACTCGCTTTCTCAAAAGTCAAAGCAGGTTGTAAAGACTTTGGAAGAGCCTCTTTCTGTGAAAGTTTTTTTCACGGAAAATCTTCCGGCGCCTTACTCGACTGTTTACCAGTACATAAAAGATATTTTGGTTGAGTACAAAGGCAACGCGAACAAGAATTTCAGCTATGAATTTGCGGATATGAAAAGAGCAGAAAACGAAAATCTTGCGCGCTCATACGGAATTTCACAGGTTCAGATTCAGGAGCTTAAAAACAACGAAGTCGGATTCAAGCAGGCGTGGATGGGGCTTGCGATTATTTACGCAGACAGAATTGAAGCCTTGAACCAGCTGACTTCTTCCGACGGTCTTGAATACAAAATCACGGCAAAAATCGAGGAGATGGTTTCGACAACTTCCGCGCTTGCGGGGCTTTCAGGCAACGCGAAGCTCACGCTTTATCTGTCGGATTCTCTTGCGAAATTCAAAATCATCGGCTTTTCGGATTTGTCTTCTGAAATCCAGAAAATTTTCAGCGAAGTGAACAAGAAGAATCTTAACCGCCTTGAATTTGCAAGAATCGACCCGAGCGAAGCGGAAATTCCTTCTCTTTCTGAAAAATACGGAATTCAGGTTTTGAACTGGAAAGACGAAAACGGCTCTGAACATTCTGGCGTTATAGGCCTCGTTCTTGAATACGGCGAAAAATTCAATCTTCTTTCTATTAAAATGGGACGCGATTTGTTCGGCAGAAATATGATTGTGGGCGATGACGAGCTGGAAAGCGATTTGGAAGATTCTCTAAAATCGCTTGTCTCAAAATCTGAGGAAATCGGCTACATCACAGGACACGGCGAGCTTGACATCAGCGATTCAAAAAACGGAGCCGGAATGTTTGAAAAGCTCGTTTCCGACAGATACACATTCAAGGAAATTGACCTTAAAAACGAGGAAATCCCTTCGAGCCTTGCAAGCATTGTGATTGACGGCCCGAAATCTTCTTTTACAGACGAGGAGCTTTACAAAATTGACCAATATCTGCTTCGCGGCGGAAATATTCTGCTTTTTGCGGACGCTTTCGACGAAAAAATTCCAGAAGGCGAAATGGCTTACTATATGCAGCCGACTTACACGCCTGTTTCAGCGAATCTTGAGAAAAATCTTGAGAAGTACGGAATTTCACTCGGAAAAAATTACGTAATGGATAAAAGCTGCTTTAGCCGGAACGCTCAGAACTACGGAAAAGTCAATTTTTACTTTGCTCCGCTGCTTCAAAAAGACGGCTTGAGCCAGAAAAATCCAATCACGAAAAATCTCGGCTACGTGATAATGATTCAAAACAGCTCGGTTGATATTTTGAGCGATGAAAAATCCCAGAAAAATCCTGACTTGAACTTTACGGTTCTCGCAAAATCTTCGCCTGAATCCTGGACGGTTGAAAAAGACATCTCGACAAATCCGCTTGCGATTTCTGTTCCGGCTGATTCCTCAAAATTCAAAAGCGAAAATCTCGCGGTTCTTGTTGAGGGAAAATTCAATTCCGCGTTCGATTCTGCGCCAAATAACGATTCCGCAAGCGAAAATAAAAACGTCGAAAATGCCGGAAGTGGAAACGAAAATCTTTCGTCAAAAACGCATCTTTCAAAATCGGTTCAGAACGGAAAACTTCTCGTGGTTTCAAGCTCCAAGCTCACAACTTCGCAGCTTCTCGACGAAAACGGAAGCGAGCCAGTCTCGCTTTTTGTCCGGAACGCGGTTGACTATCTGAACGGCGAAAGCGACCTTTGCGAAATGCGCACAAAAGGACTTTCGCTTAACGTTCTGAGCGTGAAAAGTCCGCAGGCGGCAACGGCGGCAAAATATTTCAACGAGATTGGTCTTGCGCTCTTGGTTGCGGTTGCCGGACTTCTGGTTCTTGTGAAAATCCGTGCGAGAAAGCGCGCAATCCGGGCAAAATACAATCCGAACGATGAGCGCGTAATCGAAAAATAAATTATTGGAGAAAATTATGAATAAAATTTATTTTCGGAAAATCATTCTTTTTGGCGCAGTTGTTGTTCTCGCGCTTATTTTTGCAGTTCAGACGGCTGTCTCTTCGCGCTCGTCTGAAAAAGTCTTTAAATTCGACAGCGATTTTGACGCGATTTCAATTTCTTCAGAAGAAAACGGCTCGCTTGAATTAAAACGCGACGGAAATATCTGGAAAATCGGCGATGAAGAAGTTGAAGAAATCAGGGCTGAAAGATTTGTTTCCGCGTTGAAGCAAGTCAAAACGCTCGGCGTTGTCTCAAAATCCGACGATGAAAATGTTTCAGAACGCTACGGCTTTTCAGATTCTCAAAAAATCTCTGTAAAGGCAAGCACGGCTGAAAAAGACGTTGTTGCGCTTGAAATCGGAAAAGACGCGGCAGGCGGACAGCAAAATTATGTGAAAATCAGCGGCTCAAAAGGAATTTACCTTGCTTCTGGCGCGCTAAAAAGCACTTTCAGTATTAAAAAAGATGAAATTGTGAAAAAAGCGGAAGAAAAGCAGACTGAATCAGCTGAAAATTCGCCTGTTGAAAATGAAACGGCAGAAAAATAAAGAGTTGTTTTGACTGATAAAAATCAAAGCCCGGTGTAAAACGGAATATACACCGGGCTTTTTTTATGAAAGCGAATCGTTTTTTATCAAAACTTGTACAGTATAAATATTTTTATGTTAAACTAAATTATTGGAAATGCCTGATTAGAAAGGCGGCGTCTCCCGAACTCAACCGGCTCTGCCGGAAATTTGAAAGAGGGAGGCTTGCAAAGATGACGACTTACGAAGTTCTTTCGTTGGCTATTAACTTAACTGCTCTGATTCTTTCGGCTCTCACTTACCTTAAAAATAAGTAGAGTAAAAAAGTAAAGCCGCCAAGTCCTGACACCACTTTGACGGCTTTATAGTCCAAATGTGGAGACGACCGACTTAATCGGGCATTTCCTTTTCTTTAATCTAGCACGCTTTCTTTGTTTCGTCAAACTGCGGGTGATAATTTCGCCTTTGCTGAAATTGCCTTTACTTGTGTATACATTATAAAAATCTTCTGCTACTATAAATTCATTGGAAATGCCTGAACTGGCGTGCTATCTCCCAAACTCGACTGGCTTATGCCAGAATCTGAAAAATGGGAGACACGTTTATGACTTTAGACGAAATTATTTTGATGGCAAAGACATTTGTTGATTTGCTTGATAAACTTATTCGGTTAGTTATAGACATTCTCTCTTACAGTAAAAATAAGAAGAGATAAAAATATAGCCGCCCAAGTTTGACACACAGGGAGCGGCTATTCACTGCTTGTGGAGATAACCCGATGTTCGGGCATTTCCTTTATCTTTAATCTAGCACGCTTTCTTTGTTTCGTCAAACCGCCGGGTGATAATTTCACCCTTGCTAAAATTGCTTTTAATTCATAGCTATCTTTGTGGAATTGAAATATAAATCATCAGGACATATGTCCTGTCCGTTTGCCCATTCAATGTTGAATCCATTTGGACGCACTGTCTTAAAGTAAGAAGGATTTTTTAATTCTCCAAACCACGAGCCTTTTATGTATGGTTTTACATCGAAAAGCTTTGTTTCACCGTTGTCAAATTTTAAATTTAGCTTGTAGTCATTTTCAGGAGTTACGTTTATAACAGTCGGTCTTAGCATATTCATCCTCGTTATTTCAACGGATCGATTTTGAAGAATTGCTCGCCTTCACCAAGAAGCTTCCAGTTCGCCTGCAAGTCTTCCTTATGAATCTCAATCCATGCCTCAACAAGTTTTTTCTTTGAAGTCGGAATTTTGCCTTCGAGCTGTTCACCTTCTAAAGAAAACACGGATTCGTCATCTCCGCAAATAACGTGAATGTGCGGAACATGATGCTTTCCACCATGTTCGCTTTGCATTCTGATTATAATTCCATAAAACATTGAGATTACAGGCATTTTTGATTCCTCCTTGCTGTAAATATAGCACAGATTTACCGCTTTTGCGTCATTTTTTCATATATCTCAAACAGGCGCGATACAATTTCACTTTCGCTCAAGTCCATCGGAAATCCGTACGCCTGCATAACGGCGCGGTCGTTTTCCCTGTGGGCTTTGCGGAGGTCGGCAGGCATGAACGTTTCATCGTAAAGGTCGGCAAGGGAGCAGTCCGGATATTTTGCGCGCGCGTCGAGAATTTTCTGGGCGGTCGCTTCAATCCGCTGGATTTCAGCAGAAGACAGGACACAGGAATCAGGACTCAGTTTCTGGAGTTTACAAGCGAAAACGTCATTTTCCTG
>CAKUTI010000028.1 GCA_934691925.1 uncultured Treponema sp.
AGTGTTGTCTTACCATGGTCTACGTGACCAATAGTACCAACGTTCATGTGAGGTTTAGTTCTAACGAACTTCTCCTTAGCCATGTGTTTCTCCTTTGCCGAACTCTTGTCCGGCGAAAAAAATTGTTTATGTGTTGCACTTTAAGCCAGAATACTTGCCTTTCAACTGAAAAACTCATATTCGCAGACACACTGTTTTATATATTATTTGATTTTAAGCGACAGATAGGAAATGAGAGCTTATTCAACTCGTCATAAAAGCGTTTTATCAAATTCAAAACACTTTTCCGGAACCACCGCAAAAGCACAAATAATCAAGTTTAACGGTTTGAAATCCAGAAAAATCGGGAGTCTCAAGCCTCGTCTTTAAGGTTTTGAGATGCGGCAACCTGAAAATGACAAGCATTAACTTTACGGCGTCGCCAGACTTAATAAAATTGAAGTCCGCCCAATATCTCAAAGAACATACTTAACCAAACTACGGTCAATAATCAGTTCAATATTTATACAATATTTAAAAACAAATTGCAATAGCAAAAAATCTAAAAATGCAATAAAAAAAAGGACTTTGGCATAAAAACCAAAGTCCTCGTCATTAAAAAGAAAACTACCAGCGATAGTGAGCAAAAGCCTTGTTAGCTTCAGCCATCTTATGTGTGTCTTCCTTCTTCTTGTAAGCAGAGCCAGTGTTGTTGAATGCGTCAAGCAACTCAGCAGCAAGAGTGTCAGCCATGCCATGTCCAGAGCGAGAACGAGCAGCCGCAATAATCCAGCGCATAGCAAGAGCTTCTTTGCGGACATCTCTGATTTCTACAGGAACCTGATAAGTCGCACCACCGACGCGGCGAGACTTAACTTCTACAGCAGGCTTTACGTTTTCAAGAGCTTTAAGGAATACTTCAAGAGGATCTTTGTCAGTCTTTGTCTTGAGTTGTTCCATTGCCTTGTAAACGATTTTTGTACATGTATCTTTTTTTCCGTCGAGCATCATGCGCGCAACGAATTTTGTAACAACCGGGCTATTGTATTTTGTATCAGGTACAATAGGACGATTTACGGATTTCTTATGTCTTCCCATAGTAATTCTCCTTTATACCATTAAGCCTTTGGTCTCTTAGCACCATACTTTGAACGACCACGTTTGCGGCCATCAACGCCGAGAGTATCTTTTGTACCACGAATAATGTGATAGCGTACACCAGGAAGATCCTTTACACGACCACCACGGATAAGAACAACTGAGTGTTCCTGCAAGTTGTGGCCAATTCCTGGAATGTATGCAGTTACTTCAATTCCATTTGACAAGCGAACACGAGCCACCTTTCGGAGAGCTGAGTTTGGTTTTTTAGGTGTTACAGTCATTACACGTGTGCAAACGCCACGTTTCTGCGGGCAAGACTCAAGCGCGGGAGCTTTTGTCGCATTAGCCACTGACTTTCTACCCTTTCTAACAAGTTGGTTAATTGTAGGCATCGCCTATTTCTCCTATATAAATCCGGCCAGCACTCCGGATGAAATGCAATAAATCACCTTTCAAGATAGGTCTAAATAGATTACTTGAAAGGCGATTTTCTGTCAATTAGTCTTTATTCAGTCTTGTCGTCAGAAGACATCGAGTCAAAAGCAGAATCATCCATTACAGACTCAAGAGCTTTTTCCTCCTGACGCTTGCGCAAGATTTCTTCCATCTGCTCGTCAAGGTCTTCATCAGAAGTATCGAAAAGTTTTACATCTCTGTAATCTCTGATACCAGTTCCGGCAGGAATCATACGTCCGATGATTACGTTCTCTTTCAAGCCGTGCAGCGGGTCTGTTGAGCCTTGAATTGCAGCGTTTGTAAGAACACGGGTTGTCTCCTGGAATGAAGAAGCTGAGATAAACGAGTCTGTGGCAAGAGCCGCTTTTGTGATTCCCTGGAACATAGGGCGTGCAACTGCCGGCTGGCCGCCTTCCGCAACAACACGCGCGTTTTCCTCATGGAAATGA
Organism: uncultured Treponema sp.; assembly: GCA_934691925.1. Taxonomy (GTDB): domain Bacteria; phylum Spirochaetota; class Spirochaetia; order Treponematales; family Treponemataceae; genus Treponema_D. Next base: position 1,986 of record CAKUTI010000028.1, read on the forward strand.
TACTTGTCAACCTGCTGACCAAAGATAAATCTTGTGTCTCCGACAGAAACAACCTCAACCTTGCGGAGCATCTGGCGAACGATAACACCGATGTGCTTGTCATCAATAGATACGCCCTGCGCAGAGTATACCGACTGAATCTCGTTCATCAAATAATCCATAAGAGCGTTTTCGCCGAGGATTGCAAGAATGTCATGCGCGCTTGGCGAGCCGTCGCAAAGCTGCTCGCCTGCCTCAACTGTGTCTCCGTCGCGGACAAGCATACGTCTCGTCATTGGAACGAGATGCTCATATTCTTTTCCGTACTCGTCCTCAACAATTACAGTGCGCTTTCCTTTTGAAACATTGCCGAATTTGACAAGTCCCGAAATCTGGGCGAGAACGCACGGAGTCTTTGGCTTGCGCGCCTCAAACAATTCAGATACCCGAGGAAGACCACCAGTAATATCGTTTGTTTTCGCAGCCGCAACAGGAAGACGCGCGAGAGTCTCGCCGGCCTTAATCTGCTGCTTGTCGTCAACGTCAAGAACGGCGTCCGCAGGCAAGAAGTAAGATCCAAGGTTGTTTCCAGCCTCATCAGTAATCAGGATGCGCGGCTGTTTTTCTCCCAAGTGCAAGTCGGAGATGTGGCGCTCGATGTTTCCGTTGTCGAGGACTTTCTCTTCCAAAGTTACACCCGGAATAACGTCCTCAAAGTGAACATATCCTGAAACTTCGGCGATGATAGGCTCTTTTGACGGATCGAATGTTCCGAGAACCTGCTCAGCCTCGCAGACATCGCCCTCTTTCGCAGTGATTGTGGAACCGTTGACGATTTCAATCTTCTGCTCGTTGCCCAAGAGATAAAGCTTGTTGTCCTTAATCTGAATGTGTCCGTTCTCTTTTGCAACAAAGTCTCCGCCCTTTCTTTCGATAAGAACGCCGCCTTTGAGAATACGTCCGCCATCAGAAACCGCAAGCTTGTCGCCGTTTCCGATTTCAGCAGAATCGATGATTCTTGTGACCATCATATAGCCCTTACGTGTGAAGAGCTTGTTTCCATCGTCTGTAGGAACGTTTGTTCCATTGATAGAGCCGATGATGATTGGATATTTAAGCAAGATACGGTTGTCTTCTGTCGCTTTTGACGCAGTACCGCCGACGTGGAAAGTACGCATTGTAAGCTGTGTACCAGGCTGTCCGATTGACTGCGCCGCGATGATTCCGACCGCCTCGCCGATTTCAACGAGCTTGTTGCGGGCAAGGTTCTTTCCGTAGCATTTTACGCAAACGCCGTGCTCAGCCTCGCAAGTAAGAACTGTGCGGAGCTTGACTTTCTCAACGCCAGCTTCCTCGATTTTCTTTGCAAGCTCGTCAGTGATGTACTCGTTCACATCGCAGAGAAGCTCTCCAGTAACCGGGTGAATCACGCGCTCAATTGTGAAGTGTCCGGCAATTCTTGCAGAAAGCGGAGTAATAATCTCGTCTCCGTTCTTGATTGCTGTGTAGTCGATACCGTTGATTGTGCCACAGTCGTCCTCATTTACAACGACATCCTGCGCAACATCGACAAGTCGTCTTGTCATGTAACCAGCGTCAGCAGTCTTCAAAGCAGTATCGGTAAGACCTTTTCGCGCACCGTTTGAAGAAATGAAGTATTCGATAACCGAAAGTCCTTCCTTGAAGTTTGAGCGGACAGGAAGCTCGATGATGTCTCCGTTAGGCTTAGCCATCAAACCACGCATCGCTGCCAGCTGTGAAATCTGCTTCTTAGAACCGCGGGCTCCGGAGTCAGCCATCATATAAATTGTGTTGAATCCGTCTTTGTCCGCGCGGAACTGGTCCATCATTATGTCGGTGAGCTTTTCGTTTGTTCTCTGCCAAACGTCAGTTACCTTGTTGTATCTTTCCTCGGCAGTGATAGTTCCCTTTGAATACTGTCCTACGATGCCTTCAACAATCTTGTTCGCCTCGTCAACCATCTCTTTCTTCTCAGGAGGAATAAGAATATCGTCCATAGAAAGAGTCGCGCCAAAGAATGTAGCGTTGTGGTAGCCGACAGCCTTGATTGCGTCGAGCATACGGATTGTAATCCACGGTCCCTGCAAGTGATATACATTTGTAATCATTGACTTGAGCTTTTTGTCGCCCATTTGCTCGTTCACGTATCCGACTTCCTCTGGCATTTCTGCGTTGAAGCGGATCCTTCCGGCAGTTGTGACAATCAAATCGCCTTTCTTGAAGTCGCCGGCCTTGAAAGAATCTTTCGGAGCCGGAAGCTTGATTTCAGCCTGCCATTCGATGTATCCGTCTTCCGCCGCTGTAAAAGCCTCGTCCGCAGAAGAGAATCTCTTGTAGCGAATCTGACCGTCTTCCATTTTCGGGCCGCCTTTCGCGTGTGGTTTTACAGCAGTCATATAGTAGATTCCAAGAACCATGTCCTGTGACGGAAGAACAATCGGGTTTCCGTTTGCAGGGTCAAGCAAGTTTCTTGCAGAAAGCATCAAAGTCCAACATTCCATCTGTGCAGCCTGCGTAAGAGGAACGTGGATAGCCATCTGGTCTCCGTCGAAGTCGGCGTTGAAAGCCTTGCATGCGAGCGGATGAAGCTTAAGAGCCTTTCCCTCAACGAGAACCGGCTCGAAAGCCTGAATTCCCAAGCGGTGCAAAGTAGGAGCGCGGTTTAGCATTACAGGATGCTCGCGCACAACTTCGTCCAAAATCGCGTAAACTTCAGGAGATTCCTGCTCAACAAGCATTTTCGCCTTTTTAATATTGAAGACAACGTCCTTGTCAACAAGCTTCTTCATAATGAACGGCTTGAAAAGCTCCAGAGCCATCTTTGTAGGAAGACCGCACTGCCAAAGCTTAAGCTCAGGTCCGACAACGATTACAGAACGTCCAGAGTAGTCAACACGTTTTCCGAGAAGATTCTGGCGGAAACGTCCCTGCTTTCCTTTGAGCATATCTGAAATTGACTTGAGCGGGCGGCTTGAAGCGCCTTTTACTGTGTGGTTGCGGTTTGAGTTGTCAAACAAAGCGTCAACAGCTTCCTGCAACATTCTCTTCTCATTTCTGATGATGATGTCAGGAGCAGAAAGAGACATAAGCCTCTTCAAGCGATTGTTTCTGTTGATGACGCGTCTGTACAAGTCGTTAAGGTCAGATGTGGCGAAGCGGCCTCCGTCAAGCTGAACCATAGGTCGCAAATCCGGCGGAATTACCGGAATCACATCCATAATCATCCAGGAAGCCTTGTTTCCAGAATTTCTGAAATCCTCCACAATCTGAATTCTCTTAAGGAGACGCTTGTCAGACTTTGTGCCTTTCTCAATCATTTTTGCACGAAGCTCAGCGGCAAGCTCATCAAGGTCGAGCTGCTCAAGCAAAGTCTTGATTGCCTCGGCTCCCATTCCTGCAACGAACGACTGTCCGCGCTCGAGTGCCTCGTTGTACTCGTCTTCTGTGAGAAGCTGCATTTTCTTGAGGTCTGTGTCGCCCGGGTCGATTACGATATATTTCTCGTAGTACAAGACAGCCTTGAGAGACGCAACCTGCAAGTCGAGCAAAAGTCCCATTCGGCTTGGAACGGAACGGTAATACCAGATGTGGCTTACAGGAGCGGCAAGCTCGATATGTCCTGCGCGCTCGCGGCGAACCTTGAAATGTGTGACTTCAACGCCACAGCGGTCGCAAATCACGCCCTTGTAGCGGATTGACTTGAATTTTCCGCAGTAACATTCCCATTCCTTTGTAGTTCCGAAAATGCGCTCGCAGAAAAGTCCGTCCCTCTCCGGCCGAAGAGTGCGGTAGTTGATTGTCTCTGGCTTTTTTACCTCGCCATAAGACAGCGCGCGGATTCTTTCCGGAGAAGCAAGCTTTATATTGATAGAATCAAAATCTTTCTCTTCGCGATTATTCTGCATCCTCATTCTCCTCATTTCCGAAATCAGAACTAGCTTTGTCAATCAATTCCTGATCACGTTCTGTCAATGCGACAGGTTTTCCTTTTGCATCATAAATTGTGAAGTCAAGTCCAAGTCCGCGAAGCTCCTGAACCATTACGTTGAATGATTCCGGCACTCCAATCGGAGACTGCGGGTCGCCCTTTACAATCGACTCGTAAATCTTCGAGCGTCCGTTCATATCGTCAGACTTGATTGTCATCATTTCCTGCAGTGTGTTTGCGGCTCCGTATGCTTCCAAAGCCCAAACTTCCATTTCTCCAAGACGCTGGCCTCCAAACTGAGCTTTTCCTCCGAGAGGCTGCTGAGTAACGAGAGAGTAAGGTCCTGTAGAACGTGCGTGCATCTTGTCATCAACAAGGTGATGCAGCTTAAGATAATAGATAACGCCGACGAAAATCGGGTTCACAAACGGCTCGCCGGTGCGTCCGTCGCGTACAATCTGCTTAGAATCGGGGCTAAGGCCTGCTTCCTTGAGTTTTTCCGCAATCATTTCCTGAGAAGGAGTCTGGAATGCAGGACACTCAAAATACTGATTAAGGTAACGTCCGGCAATTCCAAGCTCCGATTCCATAATCTGTCCGATGTTCATGCGGGAAGGTACACCAAGCGGGTTCAAGCAGACATCAAGCGGAGTTCCGTCTTCAAGGAACGGCATATCCTCTTCCGGAAGAATTCTAGCGACAACACCTTTGTTTCCGTGTCGTCCAGCCATTTTGTCGCCTTCGCGGAGCTTTCTTTTGTTCGCGATAAGAACTTTTACAACTTCGTCAACTCCAGGGCTAAGGTCGTCGCCTTCAGTTCTCTTCATTCGCTGAACGTCGATTACAACGCCTTCAACTCCATGAGGAACGCGCAAAGAAGAATCTCTTACTTCCTTCGCCTTTTCACCGAAGATTGAGTTCAAAAGCTTGAATTCAGGAGTTGTCTCTGTCTCTGACTTAGGAGTGACTTTTCCGACAAGAATATCGCCTGAGCGGACTTTAGCTCCGACTCTTACGATTCCCTCTGCGTCAAGATTGTCCAAAGACTTCTCTGATGTGTTCGGAATATCGCGTGTGATTTTCTCAGGTCCGAGCTTTGTCTCTCTGATTTCAATCGGGAATTCCTTGATATGGATAGAAGTGTACATATCTTCCTTGACTACGCGGCGGCTGATAAGAACAGCGTCCTCATAGTTGTATCCATTCCACGGAACGAATCCGACAAGCAAGTTGCGTCCGAGAGAAAGCTCTCCGTTGAATGTCGCAGGACCGTCTCCAAGAACATCGCCTTTCTTGACTTTTTCTCCGACCTGAACAGTCGGTCTCTGATGATAGCAAGTGTCCTGGTTTGTTCTCTGGTATTTCATAAGCGGATATTCATCGATTCCGTCAGAATCATCGCGCTTAATCTTAATCAAATCGCTTGCAACGAAGATAACTTCGCCGTCGTGCTTTGCCTTGATAAGAACGCCAGAATCGTAAGCGGCTTTCTTTTCCATTCCGGTTCCAACAAAAGGAGGCTCCGGAAAAAGAAGAGGAACGCCCTGACGCTGCATGTTGCAGCCCATCAAAGCGCGGTTAGCGTCATCATGCTCAAGGAAAGGAACGAGAGATGCGGAAACGGAGATAACCTGACGCGGAGAAACGTCCATGTACTGAATATCCTTTACAGAACGTGTCGTGTAGTCTCCCTGATGGCGGCAAGAAACCATTTCTGTCGGGAACGAGCCGTCAGCCTTCATGCCTTCAGCAACCTGTCCGACGTAGTATCTGTCCTCGTCCATCGCAGAAAGATAGTCAATCTGGTCTGTCGCTTTTCCGTTCTCAACCTTGCGGTACGGAGTCTCCAGGAATCCATAGTCGTTCACTCTTGTGTAAATAGCGAGAGAGACAATCAAACCGATGTTCGGTCCTTCAGGAGTCTCAATCGGGCACATCCGTCCGTAGTGAGTGTAATGTACATCGCGAACCTCGAATCCAGCGCGGTCGCGTGAAAGTCCGCCAGGTCCCAAAGCGTTAAGACGGCGCTTGTGAGTAAGCTCAGAAAGAGGGTTTACCTGATCCATGAACTGAGAAAGCTGTGAAGAGCCGAAGAATTCCTTGATTGCGGCAACAATCGGCTTGATAGAAATCAAGTCCTGAGGCTTCATAGTCTCAGTCTCTTTGAGGTTCATTCTTTCTTTTGCGATTCGCTCCATGCGGCTGAAAGCAGTCTTGATTGCGTTTGTCATCAGCTCGCCAACAGAACGGATTCGGCGGTTTCCAAGGTGATCAATATCATCTGTCTTTTCGTTTCCAATGTAAACGTTGATAAGGCGTTTCATTGTCTGGATAATATCTTCCTTTACCAAAGTGAAATCGTCGTAAGGATTCTCGTAGTTGAACTTCTTGTTCAGCATATAGCGTCCGACACGTCCCAAATCGTAGCGGCGGATGCTGAAGAACATTGAGTTCAGGTCTTTTTCTGCGTTCTCAACTGTGATTGGCTCGCCAGGCATAAGAATCGCGTAAACGGCAGCCAAAGCGTCTTCTTTTGTCGGCTCCTCGTTTTCCGCGCCTTCCTTAGCGTATTTGATGTCCTCGCGCTCAAAGCAGTTGATAATCATGTCGCTGTCGAGAGAAGGATTCTGCTCTTCCTTGTCGCCCGGGCGGTTTCTCGCGTCAAATTTAATCACATTGATTTCTTTGATGTTCTGTGCGAGAAGGTCGTCGATGTCGTGAGGATGAAGCTTTGTTCCCGCACGGAAAAGAATTTTCTCGTTTCCGTCGTCATCTTTCACAAAGATTGCTTTTGCGAGAACTTTGTCAACGAGAGAATCTTTCACAGCTTCTGAAACTTCGATGTTTTCTGTTTTATAGAAGCAAGAGATGATTTCCTCGCGTGAGTTGTAGCCGAGCGCTCTAAGGAAAATTGTCGCAAGGATTTTCTTTTTGCGGTCAATCTTCGCGTATATGAGATTTTTTTTCTGGTCGATTTCAAATTCAAGCCAAGAGCCACGGTAAGGAATGATTCTTGAAGAATAAACGCCCTTGTCGTGCTGGAAAATAACTCCAGGCGAACGGTGAATCTGCGAGACAACAACGCGTTCCGCGCCGTTTATGATGAATGTTCCGCGGTCTGTCATAAGCGGGATGTCGCCGAGATAAATATCCTTCTGCAAAATCGCGCCTGACTTCAAGAAATTCAGGTTGATTCTTGCCTTGAGCGGAACTGCGAAAGTCTGCCCTTTCTGCTTGCATTCAAGCTCGGAGAATTTGATGTTCTTCTCGTCAAGCTCGTAGAATTCGTACTCAAGAGACATTTCTCCATCCGCGCTTTCAATAGGGAAAGTTGATGTGAATGCTTCCTGCAAGCCCTTGTTTTCAAGCGGCTCGCCTTTGTCTAGTTTGTCTTTCTGAAGGAAATTTTCGTAAGACGATGTCTGAATGTCGATAAGATTCGGAATCTCCATGAAATTCTGAATGTTCTTACCGTAATACTGACGGTTGATTGTTCTGCTTTTCGCGAACATCAGCACCCTCCTGGGGAATCATTGCCCGTTCTGTTTGCTACATGCAAGGATTGCCCGCAAAACTTGCGGAAATAAAAGCACAGCACAAAGCAGCCGGACTGCGGGGAAGCTTTTTTTTTAGAAAAAAGCGAAAACTATCGGATTGCTCCGCAAAAACGCGGCAGCAACAAATTGCTACTGTAGACACGTAAAGCTTACGTGCAAAACAAAGCTGCCTTACACGTAAGCTCAACGAAAATTGATTCTAACTTATCTTAGAATTCGGATTATTTTCCAGAAAATTTCTATTCACTGGGAAATAATTATTTTTTAGAAGCCTTTCCACCAGCTGCTTCGATTTTCTTGATGATTTCATCAGCATCTGCCTTAGAAACAGCTTCCTTGAGAACTTTTGGAGCGCCTTCAACGAGAGCTTTTGCTTCTCCAAGTCCAAGACCTGTGATTTCACGAACTGCCTTGATAACTGGGATTTTTTTAGCTGCATCGAATGAATCCAAAGAAACATTGAATTCAGACTGCTCTTCAGCTGCGGCTGCACCACCAGCTGCTGGACCTGCTGCAACAGCAACAGCTGCTGTTACTCCGAATTTTTCTTCCATTGCTTTTACGAGTTCTGAAGCTTCGAGAACTGTCATAGAAGCGATTGCATCAAGAATCTGATCATTTGTGAGAGCTGCCATATTATCTTCTCCTAAATTGGCACGTCTGAATCATTTCGAAACAGACAAAAAAGTTTCTGCGGACGGAACAAACTGAACCGCTGTTCCGCAGTTTATATTTTTGCAAGGACAGTCGACAGCTATGAAGCCTGACCTTGCTTCACAAGCACGGCAAACTGATTACTCAGCTTTTGCTTCTTCAGCTGGAGCTTCTGCTCCGCCTTCCTGTGATTTTTTATCCACATAAGCCTGCAATGTAGCGGCGAGTTTCTGAACTGGACCGTTGATAGCAGACATGAGCATTGCGATAAGCTGTTTTTTGCCAGGAACTTTTGAATAAGCTTCCATTTTCTCAGCATCGTAAATCTCGTTCTGGATATATCCGCCCTTGATTTTAAGAGCGTTGTTGTCTTTTGCGAAGTCAAAAAGAACTTTTGCTGCCTCGTTGCTGTCTTCTTTAGCCATTACAACCGCTGTAGGGCCTTTGAGATAGTCAGCAACGTTGTCGATTTTCATCTCTTCAAATGCGACACGCGCAAAGTTGTTCTTCAAAACCTTCATTGGAGCTTCATGCTCACGAAGCTTTCTGCGCAAGCTTGTAATCTGCTCTACAGTCAAGCCGCGGAATTCAGTAAAGATGAAGTCATTGTAATCAGAAAGCGTTTTTTTAGTCGCTTCGATAGCCGCTGTCTTAGCAGGCTGGAGTGCTTTTGCTCTAATTGCCATAGGTTATGCCTCCTCCTTAACTGAAATCCAAACACCAGGTCCCATAGACGAGCTTACTGAAACAGAGCGGATAAAGTCTGCCTTAGCGTCAACCGGCTTTTTGCGGTCAAGCTCAGCAAGGAGAGTGTTTACGTTCTCAGCAACTTTAGCAGAATCCATAGAAACTTTTCCTACAGCAATATGGATAATTCCAGTCTTGTCTGCGCGGAATTCTGTACGTCCCTTTTTAAGCTCGCTGATTGCAGAAACGATGTCATTTGTTACAGTTCCTGTCTTTGGGTTTGGCATAAGACCTTTGCGTCCCAAAACCATACCAAGACGACCAACATCTTTCATCATGTCTGGAGTTGCAACAGCAACATCAAAGTCAAGCCAGCCAGCCTTTACTTTGTCGATATACTCTTTTGAGCCAGCGTAAGCCGCGCCTGCGTCAAGAGCTTCTTTTGCTCTCTCGTCAGAACAGAACACGAGAACTTTCTTCTCAGCTGTGAACTGGTTTGGGAAAACCAATGTGTCACGAACTGTCTGGCTTTTTCCGAGGTTAAGAGCAACGTGCAGCTCTACAGTCTCGTCGAATTTTACAAAGTGCACGTCTTTTACGATTGCGCAAGCCTTGTCAACTGGGTAGCTCTGAAGCGGATCATATTTTTTGAGAGCATCAGTATATTTCTTTCCGTGTTTCATTTTATGCCTCCACCTCTACACCCATACTGCGGGCTGTTCCAGCAACGATTTTCTTTGCAGCTTCCAAATCGTTCGCGTTTACATCAGGAAGCTTTGTCTTTGCGATTTCCTCAAGCTGTGCTTTTGTAAGCTTTCCAACTTTGTTAAGAAGAGGATTTCCTGAACCTTTGTCAAGCTTGAGCGCTTTCTTGATAAGCACTGCAGCTGGCGGAGTTTTGAGGATGAAAGTGAATGACTTGTCTGAATAAACTGTGATTACAGCAGGAACAACAAGCCCTTTCTCCATGCTCTTTGTGCGTTCATTGAACTGCTGGCAGAACTGAGGCGCAGAAACACCTTTTGGTCCCAAAGCAGGTCCGATTGGCGGGGCAGGAGTAGCAGCTCCAGCTGGTGCCTGAATCTTGAACACTTCAACAACTTTTTTTGCAGCCATTTTAATAGCTCCTTATATTGGTATGAGACTCCAAAACGAAATCTCTAGCGGAACGCCTATGTCCGACGGACTTACGCTCCTCCCAAAAAAACAAGCGATTTCTATAAATTATAAAAACCGCTTCAATTTTTTCTAAAACTAATTTTACTGGACAAGCTTCTCAACTTGTGTAAGATCAACTTCAACCGGTGTTGCCCGGCCAAAAATCTGAACCGTCACGCGAAGCTTAGCCTTGTCCGCATAAACTTCATCAACCGCTCCGCTGAACGAAGCGAAAGGTCCTTCGTTGATTTTAACCTGATCACCGACAGAATAAATCTGCTTGACGCGAACAGCCTTATCGCCTTTGATGTCTCCAGAACGCTGAAGAATATTTTTAACCTGATCATTTGGAATCGGACGAGGACGCTCATTCGGTTTTGTTCCAACAAAACCGCCGACCCCCTGTGTAGAACGAATCTCCGAACAGACATCCTTCCAGCCGATTTCAGGAAGGTCCATTTCAAGCATTATATATCCCGGAAGAATAAGATTTTTTCTTGATTTTTTCTTTCCGTCTTTAATCTCAACAACTTCTTCGACAGGAACTTTTACATCTGAAACAATATTTGAGTCAAGAACACCTTCATCAAGTTTCTGATGAAGAATTCTTTCAATCTTCTTCTCGTATCCTACGTAGCTCTGAACAATATACCAGCTTTTTGCCATCTGCTTACCCTTATTAAAAAAAAACTAGAAAGCCAAGCTCATGCCGTAGCTGAAAAGAATATCCAAGAGACCGAGAACTGCTGCAATAATGATTGTAGAAACAATTACAACTTTTACCGATGAGACAACATCATCGCGTGTAGGCCAGACAACTTTTTTAAGTTCCGCCCCGCACTCTTTAAAAAATCCAAAAATCTTTCCCATAGCAGCAAATCCTCTATAAAAAAATTGAAACAGATTTCTCTGTTTCGCTCTAAGTACAGGCCCGGCAAGACTCGAACTCGCGACACTCGGTTTTGGAGACCGATGCTCTACCAACTGAACTACAGGCCTAAAAATCTATATCAAGCTGCCACATTCAAGCGGCAGCCTAACCAGCTTATTTTGCTTTTGTTTCTTTATGCAAAATTTCCTTGCGACAGAATGGACAATACTTGTTTTTTTCAAGTTTTCCCTGAATATTTTTGCGGTTTTTTGTTGTTGTGTAATTCTTTCTCTTACACTCTGTGCACTGAAGAGCAATAATATCGATTGATGTCTTCTTCTTGCTACCCATTTTTATATTCTCCTAAAATAATTTTAAATTTCTAGCAGCTCCCGAACGGAATTGAACCGTTGACCTCAGCACTACCAATGCTGTGCTCTACCAACTGAGCTACAAGAGCAAGTCAGTTCTGACGTGTCCTAACAATATACAGACTGGCAGATTTTGTGTCAAGGGAGACACAATCAAAAAGATGTCTTATTCTAGTATTTTCCACGTTTTTATGCTAGTTTTTTACAAAAGATTTTTAAACTTTTTTTGATTTTTTTATTTCGAGGAAAACAATGAACATAGACGGACTTGTGGACAACATCTTAAAATCTTACGAGACAGACGGCGGAATCAACAGAGCCGGCGCGGAGAACTTTCCGAACAGGGAAAACGTGGTCGCGGTTCTCCATGAAATTCAGTGTCTGATTTTTCCGGGCTACAAGACAAACGAGGAAGTCGATGACGACAACCTTCGCTACACGACCGGCCAGCGCGTGAACAAAATAATCTGCGTTCTCACAAAGGAAATTCAAAAAGCGATTGTCTACGAGACAAGCCGAAACAATCCGGAATCAAATTTCAGCTGCGGACACTGTTTTGAGGAAGCGGAAGGAATTTCGCTCGCTTTGATTGAAGAAATTCCTGAAATCAGGCGGCTCGTGCGGCTGGACACAATCGCGGCCTACAATGGAGATCCGGCGGCAAAAAGCGGAGACGAAGTTATCGTCTCTTATCCGGGACTTGAAGCTATAATCGTCTACAGAATCGCGCATTTTCTTCATTTAAAGAACGTGCCTGTAATTCCAAGAATAATGAGCGAGTACGTCCACGGAAAAACCGGAATCGACATTCATCCGGGCGCGACAATCGGCGAAAGCTTCTTTATTGACCACGGAACAGGCGTTGTAGTCGGCGAGACAACAATAATCGGCGACAACGTGAAAATTTATCAGGGAGTGACGCTCGGAGCGTTGAGCGTGAAAAAGTCCCTCCAGAACAAAAAACGCCACCCGACAATCGAAGACAACGTTACAATCTACGCGAATGCGACAATTCTCGGCGGAGAAACCGTAATCGGAAAAGGCTCGGTAATCGGCGGAAACAGCTGGATAACAGAATCAGTTTCAAACGGAAAAAAGAATTAGACAAAAAAAACAGCGTTTCGAGTAAGTAACACTTCCAAGAAACGCTGCCGTCCAGCAAGCTGGACATCGGAGAGAGTTTATCAGCTTATTACAAGCTGGTTAATAAGATAGCTTATGAGATAATGTTTTGTCAATAATCTTTCCTATAAGAAATCTCTAAATTCTCCAATCGATGAAATCTTGCCGAATTTGCCATTTTTTTAGAATATATCTGATGAAGAATTTTCCGCGGATTTTTCTGATTTTTTTCAATTAAAATCTAAAATCGGATGAAATTTGCGGCAATCTTTGGGAAGTTTGCAGATTATGAAGAATATTTTTAAGCCATTTGACTTTCTGTTTATTTTAGCCTCGCTTTCGGCGGTCGTCTTTTCATTTTTGACTTTGCGGAACAAAAATTCTGAAAAGGAAGCGCGTCTGATAATCGACGGCGGAGGAAAAGAATTCGTTTATCCTCTGAGCGAAAATCTGGAGCTTAATATTGAAGGCGACATCGGAATTTCTGTAATCAAAATCGAGGACGGAAAAGCCTTTTTTGAGGACTCGCCCTGCCCGAACAAACTTTGCGTGGAAATGGCTCCAGTCAGGGAAAATAACGACTGGGCAGCCTGCATGCCGAACGAAGTCTTCATAAGAGTTGAAAAATAAATTCTAAAAGGGGCGCGGCGCGAAGATTTTCCATCTAAAAAAAATGTGATTTTTTGCCTAAAAACGCGTCAAAACTTTTATTCACAAGGAGATTTTATGGCGAAATCAAAGAATTCGATTGTCTACAAATGCACAGAATGTGGATATTCACAGCCGAAATGGCTTGGCCGCTGCCCTTCATGCGGAGCGTGGAACACGCTCGAGGAAGCAATTCTCGACCCGAACTCAAACGCGGCGGCTTTCGGAAACGCTGCGACGGAAAAAATAAAGCCTGTTCCGCTTGCAAAGGTGAGCGCGCAGGAAAACACAAGAATCACAACGGGAATAGAAGAATTTGACAGGGTTTTAGGCGGCGGAGCAATGATTCGCTCGGCGATTCTGATTGGCGGAGAGCCTGGAATCGGAAAATCGACGCTGATGATTCAAGTTTCAAGCGCGATTCACAAGAATTTTAAACAGAAAATTCTTTACGTTTCAGGAGAAGAAAGCGCAGCCCAAATTAAAAACCGCGCTGACCGGCTAAATCTTGACACAGACGGAATCGAAATCCTATGCACAATGCGGCTTGAAGACATAAAAGACGCGCTTTCCGCGCTGAATCCAGTGTTTGTCGTGATTGACTCGATTCAGACAGTTTACTCGGTTGAGGCGGGAATTGTTCCGGGAACGATGAACCAGCTGAAATTCTGCGCGAACGAGCTGATTGGCTGGGCAAAAAGCCGTGACGCAGTTCTCGTGATGTCGGCGCACGTCACAAAAGAAGGCTCGATTGCAGGCCCGAAAAGCCTTGAACATATGGTTGACACAGTTGTCTCTTTTGAAAGGAACGATGACGAAGTCCGATTCTTGCGCGCGATAAAAAACCGTTTCGGCTCGGTTGACGAGCTTGGAATTTTCGCGATGACAGAAAAAGGACTTGAAGGCGTCGGAGACCCAAGCTCCATGTTCATCACAAAGCGGAACGGCGCAACTCCTGCCGGAATCGCAAATTCCTGCGTTTTTGAGGGAAGCAGGGCGTTTCTGGTGGAAATTCAGGCGCTCACAGTTCCGGCAAAATCGAGCATAAGCCGGGTTTACTCGGAAAAAATCGATGCGGGCCGAGTCGCGCGGGTGGCAGCGGTTCTTGAAAAACGAACTAGAATGAAATTCAGCGACCAGGACATTTACGTGAACGTGGCCGGCGGAGTCCGCTTGTCTGAAAGCGCGATTGACGCGGCTCTGGCGGCGGCTCTTTACTCGGCAAGGACAGACATCGCGGTTACAGACGAGACAGTCATAATCGGAGAATTAAGTCTCGCAGGCGAAATCCGTCCGGTCGCAAGGCTAAAGCAGCGGGTAAAAACCGCAAAGGAGCTCGGATTCAGCAACATTTTCGCCCCGGAAAGCGAGACAGGAGCAAAAAAAATCTCTTCAATAAAAGAGCTTGTAAAAACGACTTTCGGAAAATAAAAATCAAGAAGATTTCTGTCAAAATGAACGCATGAAGCTCGAAACGCAAACGGGACGCTCTGGCAAAAAACAGAATCTTCTTGAAAAGCGGGAACGGCGCGATTCCCAAATCTGAAAATCGCAATTACATTCTAGATTCTTGCAAAAAAAATCTTAATCCGCTTTTATTTTATCGTTTACTTCGCAAAAAGATTTTTGAAGAAAGACGCGACGCTCACAACGATTGTGCTTCCGCCGATAAAAGTTCCGACGCTCGAGCCAAGCGAGCTTAAGAAAAACACGAGAAGAACGCGCAAGAGCCGGTTTCTGTAGAATCCTTTCACACTGATGTCGTTCTGAACATTCTCCAAATCCTTGACTTTCGGCTTGCAGACAACCGCCTGAACAATTCCGGCGAACATTCCGACTCCGACAAACGGACAAAGGCTCGTGAACGGCGCGCCAACTGCGGAAACCAAAATTGTAAGCAGATGGCCTCCAGCTAAAAGCGCGCCAGCTGCGGCAAGCCCTGCATTCCAGAAAACCCACGAGCCGACGAGATTCAAGCCCTTCGTCATTCCACCGTAGACAAAGCCCGCCGCAATCAAAGCGAGAATCAAAACTGGAATCGACCATCCTGCAATTTTCGAGCCGGCTTTTTTTTCAGGAAGACGGCTGATTTCTTCCGTGTCGCAAGATTTTTTTCCAGCCGAAATTTCCTCAAGATTTTTCTGAACGCCCGGAAGATGACCAGCACCAAGAACCGCCACAACGCTTTTTCTCGGGCCTTTCTGAACGGCTTTCCAGATGTGCGCCGCAAGATAAAAATCGCGCTCGTCAATAAGAACTTTTTTGACGGCAGGCATATAGTCGGAAAGCTCTGACATCATTCCGTCCATCTCGCTTTTTTCTTTTAGATTTTCAATCTCTTTCTCGCCGACTTCTTCCTTGTCAAACGCGCTCGCAATAAGCGCGCTCAAAAGTTTTATCTTTCCGATTCCAGAATTCATTCCCCAGGCGCGGCGGAGCGTCGTCTGAATCGGGCGGTCAACCATCTCGCACGGAATTCCAAGAGATTTCGCGGTCTCAATTCCAGCCCTCATCTCGTCTCCCGGCTTGACTCCGACATTTGCGCCCATTTTCCGCTGGAAATTCGCCATAACAAGATTCGCAAGGAGCAAAAACCCCTTTTTCTCTTTCAGGACTTTTATTATGTCAAGATTTTTCCAGCCGTCGCGGTCGTTCAACGAAGCGTAACGCTGCTCATCAAGCTCAATCGCAACGCAGTCAGGCTTTTTCCCGCTGATTACCGTCTTCACTTCCTCGCAGCTTTCACGGGAAACGTGCGCCGTTCCAAGCAAGACAATATTTTTATCATTTAAAGTAAGATTTATTTGCGCCATATTTTTTCCTTTTTTTGCATTTCGTTTTTTAAAATGAAACAAAAACGCGATTTTCAGACAAATTGGATAAATCGGATAAAATCACGAGAATTTTTCAAGACCGCGATTTTTCCAAAATTCCGAAAAAATTTCAAAATGATTTTTATTCTTCAATCCAAAAAATTCTATTTCAAAGTTTTCCATTGAGCCAATCTTGACTCAAAGAACATAGCGCCCTGCATTTCCGCGACTGTGTTGTAATATTTCATCGCAAGGCTGTCGTTTCCTTTTATCTCCCAGTACAAGCCAAGGTAGAAAGTGTATTTTCCTTTTTTGTTCCGGCTTTTCTCCTCGTTGACTTTCATCGTCACAGAAGAGTCTCCTCCGAGTTCCGAGAACATTCTCACAAAAAGATAGTCAAGAGAATTTCTGTCCATATTCTTCATAACCGTAGCGGCGTATTTTTTAGCGTCCTGAAACTTCTTGTCTTTCTCAAATCCCGCAATGACCATGAGCGCGTAAGAAACGTTGTCAGGCATCGCTTCTCTCGCCTTCATAAAATACGAGCGCGACTCTTCCCAGTTTTGCTTGTCCCAAGCCAACATTCCAAGCGACTCGTAAGCGTAATAATATTTCGGATTTTTCTCGATAACTTTCTTGTAGTAGTTGTAAGCCTCTTCACGGTTGTTCTGCTCGTCATAAAGACCTGCAAGATAAGCGTATCCAAGAAAATATTCCGGGTCTTTCTGAACCGCGATTTTCCAGTATTTTTCAGCGTCATCGTATTTTCCGATGTATCGGCTGTAATTTCCCAAGTCAAAATAATGGTCGGCGTTGTCCGGGTCTGCCTCAATCGCCTTGCTAACATATTCAATCGCCTTTTTGTACTGATGGCTTTCCGCCGCCATTTTTCCAAGATAAGCCAGCGGCTGAGGATTTGAAGGATTCATCTTCAGGAGACGGTTGAAAATATTTTTCGCCTCGTCATCCTTTTCCATATAATAGCACATCTTTCCGTAGCCGAACAAAGCCTCCTCATTTTCAGGCTCAGACATAACGGCCTTTCTGTAATAGTCGCGCGCGTTCCTGTAGCTGTGCTTAAGCTCCTGCTCGCTTGCAAGCTCTATGTTCGCCGCCGCGTTGTTCGGCTCAACCGCAAGAATCTGCTTGATGAACTGGGATTTTTTCGCACTGTTTCCGCGTTCTTTCGCAATCGTGAAATTCAAAGTGAGAATGTCGATATTTTTCGGGTCGCGGGAAAGCAAGTCCGCGGCAAGCTTTTCAGCTTCCGCGCCTCGTCCGGCAGAAACCAGAAGCGAAGCCTTCAAGGAAAGCAAATCCGTGCTTTCAGCTTTTTCAGGCGGAAGAGAATCAAAAAGCGAAAGAGCGTCGTTCAAAGAACCTTTTTCAAGCGCGTCGCTAAGCTGCCGCACAAAATTCGCGTTGTCAAACTGATTCTGCGCAAAAACCGCCGCGCCAAAAATCAAAACAACCGCCGCAAAAACATTTTTCATCCTGCTTCTCATTATTAAATCCTATTTTCTATTTTTTCACGCTTTGGTAAAATCAGCGTTATGTCAAAATCTCCAGTCAGAAAGACAATCGGTCTTGTAGCTCTCTACTCCATTATTATTATCGGAATATTTGTTCTTCAATTTAGAAACGAATCTGTATTATCCAAGAATACGGGATTGCTTTCAATCTCTCTTGCACAGTCCCAGGCCGAAGACGGAACGACATCTTTAAAGAACACTCTCGCCGTAAATTTCAAGGGAATCTCATTTTTTTCCGATGAAGTCCATCCGGCTTATGTAAACTACAACGGAAAAAATTCCGCGCTTATTCTTGAATCTTACGAGCAGCCGACAAATCTCTCATACAAATTCAACTTTTCTGACGACACTTCGCTTACATTCGCGGTAAGCGATGCAACCTCGGACGCGGAGCTTTCAATTTCAGCCTCGCTTCCAAAAGACGCGACAGGGCTCTCTCTTTACTACAAGCCTGCGGCAGGATTTTCTGTTACAGACAAGACAAGGACAAAGCTCCAGCTCAACTCAAAAAATCTCTCGTACATTTTCACAGCGGCGCAGATTTCAGACGAGGAGATAACTTTCACGCCAAGAAACACGCTCGCGTACTACAATATTTACGACCCGACAATCGCGTTCTCGTTCGCGTCAATCGAATCTGACATAGCGATTTCGCAAAAATCGACTTACGACGAGAATATAAGACAGTTCAAGAACAATCTTGTCTCTTCTGTGGCGGACGCAATCCAAAATTCTCAGAGCCTCTCGGAAAAAACTTACATTGCTTACGTTGCGGAGCTTGCCTCGCGCGGCCGTTTTGCGGAAGCTGTAAAATACGTTCCTGACTCTTTCAAGAGAGGAAGCCAGCGAACTTATCTTTCCGCGCCTTATTTCAACAACTTGCAGGCGATGTATCCGAGCCTTGCGATGCACAACGACAATATGTCGAACATGATTTCAAACGCGATTTCGTCAAAGTCGCTCAGCATTTTCACGGCGGAAAATCTTGCGGAATACATAAACATTCTCTCAGACGCGCAAAAAGTCAATAATCTTCTTTCTATTCCTCAGCAGATTCTCTCTCAGGAAGAAAACAGAACGACGGCAGAACCAGCGATGACGCTTTCGCAGGCGGTGGGAATCCTAAATGTCTACGTTAAGCTTTCGCTTCTTCATTCAAGCGCGGCGGAAATTCTCTCGTCTGCAATCGAAAAATGCCTTGAAGTCATTCAGGAATCCTGCGTTTTAAACGACTCGACTCTCACTTTGCACGACAAAGACTCGCTCGCCACAGCCCAGCTTTCGCTTGAAACTGGAAACGCGCTTCTCCAGCTCGGAGAATTCAACTCTTCAGACGACTACAAACGCGCGGGCTACGCCTTAATAAACACCGTTCTTTCAGGAACTCAGCTCGACGCGAACGCTCTCGGAAACGCCTACCCTGTCCTTGTGAGCAATCCGGCTTATCCTCATTACGCAGTTCTCCAAAGAACCGCCTCAAAAACAATCTGGGCTTGGACTTGCGCGCAAAACATCGGCTACGCGACGAGCGCAAACGCAAATTCCGCGACAATCTCGGTCAAATTTGACAAGGGAGAATCGCACTACGTGATTTTCAGCGGAATTCCGTCTTTCACAGAAATCGAAATCTACGGACTTTCATACCATTCCGACCCGCGTTTTGAAAGCTACAACTCGTCAGGATTCATCTACCGCGAAAGCACAAGCACGCTTTTCTTAAAGTCAAGGCAAAAATCGGAGACAGAAACAATCCGGCTCACATTCGGAAGAAACGCTCCGAGACCAGCCCAGACAACGAGAAGCGCAGCTGCGCAGACGCAAAATGCGCAAAATTCAGACTCTGCGAATGCAACAACAAATTCGGCCGCGGAAAATTCTGGAAACGCAGAAAACGCTGCGGCGCAAAACGTTTCATCAGAGTCGCAGAGCGCGCAGTAAAGCACATTTTTCTCATTAAAATTTTAATTTTCTACAATTTTTTTAGAAATTATGTTATATTTATATCTAGGCGTTAATTAACGTCTTTTTGGAGTTTTTGTGAATAAGAAAGATTTTCCTAAAATCCACTTTTATGATCAGGATTTTGTAGACATCTATGATAAAACTTGGAGCTGGCTCGCTTCCTCTTGGATAGACCCGAAAACCAAAGAAGTTTCATCATCTGGCTATTTCGTGCATCCTGACGAGCAGCTGATTTTGACACAGGCTGAGTCAATTTTCTCATCATTTTTTCTCGTGTACTCAAACAAAAATTACGCCGCGGAAACAAATCTCAATTATCTTTACGCAAGGCAGGAAAAATCCGGCGCAATCCGCTGGAAATATGACCTGTCGGCAAACGCTCCTGTTTATGAAGACTCAAATCCGGAGGGAATCGGGCTTCCGCTTTTCGCATGGGCAGAATTCAACTACTACCATAAATCTGCAAACAAACGCCGTGTAAAGGAAGTGATGCCGATTCTCCAAAAATATATGGAATGGCTCGACACTTTCAAGCAGGAAAACGGACTTTACGCAGTTCCGGCAAGCTGCTGCATGCTCGACACATCTGCAAGAAAAGATTCGTATTATCCTGTTGACTTCAACACAGCGGTCGCAATCAATGTGCTGAACATGAGCGCGCTCGGCGACATTCTGAACGACAAGGAAATAAGCTTCCAGTACAAACGGCAGTATTTCAGCCTAAAGACAAGAATCAACTCGATGATGTGGGATTCTGATACAGGACTTTATCACGACTTGGACAAAGACGGAAACAGGACATCCTCAAAAACTCTGGCTGGATTCTGGCCTCTTCTCGCAGAAATTCCAAACGCGGACAAGGCGGACATCTTAATCGAACATCTTTCAAATCCGAACACATTCGGAACAGACCATCCGTTTCCTTCAATCAGCGCGGATTCCCCAGAATTCAGCAAGGAAGGCGACGGCTACAACGGCTCGGTTTTCCCCGCGCTGAACTTCATGGTCGTGAAAGGCCTTGAAAAATACCAGAGATACGACCTTGCGCGCGAATGTGCAATCCGCCACCTGTATTTTATTCTTGAAGCTCTACAGCCGGCAGACGGAAGCAAAGGCGACTTGTACGAAGCTTACAAGCCTTGCAGCGAGGGCGCGGCAGTTTCAGGCGACGGAAAGGCTTTCCCGAGAAAGCACTATATGCTCACAATCGGGCTTTCGACAATCGCGCTTATGATAGAAAACGTTATCGGACTTTCAATCAGCCTGCCGCGAAAGACAGTTGACTGGATTATTCCGAACCTTGAAATCATGGGAATCGAGAAACTTTCGCTAAAGAGGAATCTCATCACAATTTTGAGCAACAAGACAACGCGCGGCTGGGAAATTCAGATGGAAAGCGAGAAGCTCTACTACTTCACAATCAACATCTTGAACCAGAAGAAAAAGACTCTGCCGATTCCGTCAGGAAAATGCTCAATGCTGATTGACAAGCTGTAAACCTGTAAACGGCATTTTTTATATTTCAGACAACAACAGCAAAAAAAGGCTTCCAACCGCAAGTTCGGACTGGAAGCCTTTTTTATTTATTTTGCAGCTTTCTCAGAGGCTCTTTTTTCCTCTTCCTCGGCAGCTTTTTTCATATGCTCGATTACAGACTGGATATTGTTCACCATCAGAATCGGCTGGCCTGTCGCGTCAAGAGCGTCGCGCCAAAGCGCGCCTTCAGGGTCAACCTTGTTGCGCTTTCTTGTCGCCATCGATGTCGGAATTATTACGTATTTGTCATGCACAAGGCCGACAACGCATTTTGTCTTTCCTGCCATCGCCGCATGAACCGCATTGTTTCCGAGCCGCTCGCAATAAATTGAGTCGTTCGCTGTTGTAACAGAAGAGCGGACCTGATAGCTCGGGTCAACGTACTTCAAGTTGATGTGGATATTCTTGTTCGCGAAATATTCCTTGATTTTGTCGCAAAGAAAAACGCCGATGTCCGACAATTTCTTGTTTCCGGAAGCGTCCTTCTCGCTTGTCGCCTGCATATGCTCCTGACCCGCGCCTTCCGCAACAACGATTACAGCGTGTCCGCGGTTCGCAAGCCTGCGCTCAAGATGAGTCAAAAATCCGTTCGGACCGTCCATATCAAAAGGAACTTCAGGAATAAGGCAGAAATTTGTCTCGTGGCTGGCAAGAGCCGCCGCCGTAGCGATAAAACCTGACTCGCGTCCCATAAGCTTTACAACGCCGATTCCGTTCACCTGAGACTGCGCCTCCATATGAATCGCGTTCACAGCCTCGCGCGCGTTCTCAACTGCGGTCTCGAATCCAAAGGAGCGGTCGATAAATTCAAGGTCGTTGTCAACAGTTTTCGGAATTCCGACTACAGCGACTTTAAGCCCGCGCCTTTCAAGCTCGTTCGCAATGTCAAGCGCGCCGCGCTGAGTTCCGTCACCGCCAATAACAAAAAGCATATTTATGCTAAGCGACTCAATAGCGTCAACAATGTCTGAAACGCGGTTTCCGCCGCCGCGGCTTGTTCCCAAGAAAGAGCCGCCGTTCTTGTGGATGTCATCGACAACTTTAGGACTCAAGTCGATTGTCTCATAGCCTGACTCGGCAAAAAATCCCTTGAATCCGAATCGGAATCCTTTGATTCTCTTTACGCCGTAGCGAAGCCAAAGACAGCGCACAACCGAGCGGATAACATCGTTCAAGCCCGGACAGATTCCGCCGCAAGTGCAAATTCCTGCCGTAACGTGAGCCGGATTAAAATAGATAAATTCGCGCGGACCTGCTTTCTGCATCAAGTTAGTTTTTGTACATTCATCGCCTGCGTTTTCAGCGTCAAAAACATTGACTCTGTATCTCACATAGGAAGAATCGCGCACATAGTTCGCGCGGAATTCGCCATGCTCTTTTGAAAGCTCAATCGGAGAAGGAACTTTACATTCTCCAAGCTGCTCCACAGTAAAATCAAATTTCTCTTCCATAATTTCACCTCGGAATTAGAAAGTATATTTCCAGTAGCAAGGGAAGCAGACTTTGTAGTTTCTGTCAAAATAATCAACTGAAACTGAAGCCTCAACCTCGCTGTGCTTTGTGAGCCGTGAGTTAAGCTTGAACTGAGCCGCGTAGATGTTTGAAAGCCATTCGTCGCCGTCCTGTTTCACCAAGTCTGTAACGAGCTTTCCGACAACCTCGCCTGTCACAGTCTTTGAAATCCAGAATTTAGCCGAGCCTGCGACATACAAATCCCAGCCGCCCCATTTCCAAGACTCATAGCTTTGATGATGAAAGTTTCTGAAACCTTTCTCGTTCATGTTCCAGACGAATTCCGCATTCACGTCAACATTGCCGTCATAAGTCAAATATCCGCTAAGAAGATTCTTTCCGTTCACACCGCCGAATTCTGTGTAGTCATCAAAACTCGCCGAATTGTCATAATTGTAAACTCCCCAGTATTCAGAATGAGCGTATCCGCCGCCGACTGTAACTTTCTTGCTCATGCCGAAAAGTGTCGGAAGATTTATGTAAGCTCCAACGCGCCGCTCATCGCCGTCAAAAATGTCCTGAATTGAAACGCCAACCTGGAACAAGTCGATTGTGTAAATCGCGCCGAGACCAACATCAAAAATGTCGTCTCCAACTTTAGAGTCGCTGCTTTTGTTATAATCGTCCTCGTCAGCATAAATCCAGTTTGTGTTTGTTGTGAAAGGAGCAGTTGCCGCAAGACGAAGCGCGCCTTTCAATACAGCCGGCCGGTAAACCGCAGTAATGCCCTCAGAGCCGATATTTCCCGAATAAAGGTTGTCGTCATAAATAGGAAGATAAGAGCCGTCCATATAGATTCCGTCGTGAAATCCCAAAGTCAGATAATTCCATGGACGGTACTCAACAAACCAGTCGTCAACATATCCAGTCCACTTGAAGCCGTAATCGCTGTCGTTCGTCCAGTCCTTGAAGCCTAAAGTCGCCTTTATCATCGCGTCAGTCTTATCGGTCTTGAATTCTGCGTAAACGCGGTTGTAGATTCCCAAAAAGCTGAAATCCGTGTAGGAATCTTTTTTCTCCTTGCCATATTCATTCAACTTAAAATCAAGGTCTGTTTTTAGATAATCTTTGTCAACATGATGAACAGTCAGCGTGTCAGAAAAAATTTTATTGTAAAAGCGATAAGAAACTTCTGAAAACGCAGAAAATCCGAGCAAAAATGCGGCCGCAGCAGTCAAAACCTTTTTCATTTTGGTCTTCCTTTTTGATGATTTTTTATTTTCTTCAATATAAATGAGAAATTATGATTTGTAGATTATTACTTTTTTATCACAAATTCAATGGGAAGAGATGGGCTGGGAGGGATACGGCGTGAGGGGACAAGGGAAGAGAGAAACGAAAATGAATTCAGAGATTAAATGAAACGTTTAAAGTCATTAAACAAAAAATTTAATGATATTAAATGAAAAATTTAGAATCTTGGCTCTTCTGCTCACGGAATTTTCTTTTCCAAGCTGTCCTGACAAGAGCCTGAAAGAACTTATTGTGTCCACAGCCCCTTGTCTTGAATATTTCGCAAAATCTCCAATTTTTCCGCAGCGGAAAAGTGCAAATCCGGATTTTTCGGAATTC
>CAKUTI010000029.1 GCA_934691925.1 uncultured Treponema sp.
GAAAACGGCGAATATCCAAACGATATGGAAATGCTCACAAAAATTGTGAAAGACATTTCGTTCGGAAACGCTCTCAGCTACTTTGGAAAATAAAGGATAATATTTATCTAACGTTCGTTAGTATGATATTTTGAAAATTTTAAGACCAGTCAATTTCGGCTGGTCTTTTTTTTATTTCAATAAATTTATAAGATTTATAAAAATGGAAAATCTTATTAGTTTACTATCGTTAGGCAACAGTTTTCCACAATTTAGTCACAAAATGTGGAAAAATTCTAACTAACGTCTATAAGTTTCACAGAATTCTTTCCACTTTTCCACAAATTTTAAACAAACTAACATTTGATTGTTGAAAACTAAACTTATTGATTATTGTTTGTTTCTTAAAGATTTTTACAACCGAGTGTTAGTCAAAAAAAAAATCAAAACTGCTTCTTATAGAAAAATAATCTTATTTCAAATAAAATATCCCGAAATGAATTTCAGGAAATATTTCTTAGTTTTGATGGCAATTTTCTTCTCGCTAGCATTCTCTTTTTCATCTGAATATATGGATAAATATCCTGATAATTATCCTGAAACGCTTTCGAAAGAGGCTTTGATTTCCGTTGTCACAATCGACTATCCTAAAAATTCATACAAGTCGCTTTTCTCGAAAGCCGCGCTTAGAATCTATGACAAAAATTCTGGCTTTGACGAGCTTATAGATTTTGCGCATTTTAAAAATTTTGACGACTCTCTTTTTTTTCTGAAATTTTATTTTAAAAGCCCCAAAGCGCAGATAATTTCATCCTCTTTCACAAAAGCGATTCTGAACGAAAATAACGCAGAAATCACAGACATAATCCTGAATCTTCCTTATGATGAAATTATTTATATTTACAATTTTTTGAAAAATCTGCACGATAACCTGAAAAATTACTCGTATGATTATGACATTCAAACAAACAATTCCTACACGCATATCGCTGGAATTCTAAATGATGCGGCAAAAAGCAGCAGTAAAGCAAACGCAGATTATTCTTTTTACGATTATTCAAGAAAACTATCGTTAGTCCTAAAAAACGAAAATAGTCCAGTTCCAATAAAAACATTCTCAACTGAAACCATAAAGACTCCACAAGATTCTGTCTCTTATAAACTTTCACTACCGAAAGTTAGTATTTCAAAAATTATTTATTTTTCAGTTTTCACCTTTATGATTCTGCTTTTTACAGTCTACCTAACGCTCGTTATTTTTAAAGCAAATTTATATTGCGATGTGATTATAAAAGTAGGGCAGACTTTAGATTTTCTTATTCTGTTTTTCTCAGGAGTCGCAGGAACAGTAATTTTAATTCAGGATTTCATTTCATCGCAAAGCCTTTTTAGAAACAATTTCCAGTTTCTTTATCTTTTTCCGTTCAATATTATTATGGCGTTTAATCTTTATTTTTCATTTCTAAAGGAGAGATTTTTGCGTGCATATTGGACTGCAGTTCCAATTTTGACTCCGCTTTATATTGCTTTCACTTGGATTAATTCGAGGGAATTTCCTCTTACAGATATTTTTATATCGTCTCCGATTTTTATACGTTCTGTATATTTTGCGGCTGATTTGTACATAAGAAAAAGCCAGACATCAAACTCACAAAGAATGACATCCGGCTTTTGATTTTAAAACTAGAACTTAGATAAAAATTATTTTTTAACTTTTGTAAGCTCGACATCAAATGCGATGTAAGCTCCGCCCGGAATAACTCCAGGAATTCCGCCCTCGCCATAAGCCTGGCTTGGAGGAAGAACAATTGTTCTCTTTTCACCGAGCTTCATATCCTGAACCATAATATCGAATCCCGGAATCATCTGTCCGCCGGCTGTTGTAAATTCAAGAGGTCCGCGACCTTTCGACTGGTCAAAAACCTGTCCGTTCACAAAATACCCTTTGTACTCAACTGCGACAGCTCTTTTTCCGCCAATCTTGCTTCCAGAGCCTTCTTTAGTTGTCTTGAAATAAATTCCGTTAGAATCCTTATCGAACCCCGGGAATTTTGCCTCGACTTCCTTGATTTTTGCAGCTGACGCCGCTTTCTTTGCTTCCTCAGCTTTTTTTGAAGCCTCTGCAACAAGACTGTCAAAGTCAGCCTGTGTAGCCGTGAATTTTTCAGCATTTTCACCTTGACGAACTATCGTTAGTTTTAAAATCTTGTCATTCTGCTTAATTTCATTCACTACTTTCTGGCTGTCCTCATTTACAACCTGACCAAAAATAGTGTGCTTGCCGTTGAGCCAGTCTGTCGGAACATGAGTGATAAAGAACTGTGAGCCGTTTGTTCCAGGACCTGCATTAGCCATTGCAAGGTAGCCCGGCTTGTCAAAAACAAGGTCGTCTCTACACTCATCTGCGAAACGGTAGCCAGGACCGCCACGTCCAGTTCCCTCAGGGTCGCCGCCCTGAATCATAAAGTCAGAAATAACACGGTGAAAAGTAAGCCCGTCATAAAAATGCTTTCCTTTTGTTGCATCCAAAGTGCCTTCCGCAAGGCCTACAAAGTTAGTGACTGTAAGCGGCGTTTTGTCATAGAAAAGCTCCAAAACAATAGAGCCTCTTGAAGTTTCCATAATCGCGAAAACACCATCTTTTCCTTTAATTGCGTTTAATTCCTTTTCCATAGAATTGCATCCTCCAAAACTGATTGCCAAGCAGCAAAATATAGCTGCGAAAATATTTTTTTTCATTTGTTTGCTTCCTTCACAAACCATTTATAAATTGAATCCACGCGCGAGTTGAACGAGTCAAGCATCATATTCTCAAACAACGAAATTCTCGGATAAGAAGCCTGAACTAGAAGATAGACAAGATAATAATCGCCTTCGTCCACCGCGACGAGATTTATCTTCACATTGTGAGCTTTCGCCGCCGTTATAGGACCGAATTTCAGCGGTTCAAAATTGTCAAAATAAACGCTTACTTCTTTTTCTGTCTGCCTGTATTCAAGCTGGTAATAGCATTTTCCAAAAGAATTGTCGTCCTGCATACAATAAAGCGTCTTTCCGTCGGCAGAACCTTCAGTGTCGTCTGGAATAGGATTTTTGTTCTCTTTTGAATCCACAAGATAAGCATCGTGATACAAGACTTCCCATTTCTTATGACGGTTTGAATAATACTCAGTGCCTTTCATCGTGGAAATAGAGCGCAAAATCTTGGAGACTTTTTCAACTGTCAATTCTGACTCAGAATTTCCGCCAAGAGATTTCTTGTCAAGATAAAAGAGCTTCTCAGTTGTAAGCCGCGGCTTTTCATCAGAAGTCCATTTTTTTACCGCAAGCTCAGAAAGTTCTGTTTTCGGAACTAACGATAGTTTGGCATTATCTTTTGACAAAAAAACATTCTGCAGTTCGCCAGCAGCCTTTAATTTTTCCAAAGTTTCATCTGAAATGCTCTCAGAAAAAGAAAAGGCAGCAAATGAAAACAATCCTAGAATCAAAAATAATATTCTTTTCATTTTACTGCCTCTTTAAAATTTATTTCGAACTAATTTTTTGCAAGCCCTAGTAATTTCCCTTGTAAATCACGCGAACCTGCTTGTAAAGACCTTCGCCCTCGCTTTTTGTCTCAATATCAGAAAAATCATTGAGCGTAGTGTGGATAAGTCTTCTTTCAAAAGGATTCATAGGCTCAAGCAAGATTGAATGTTTTGTCGAGCGAACTTTGTCCGCAGTGTTGTACGCAAGATGAACGAGATTCTCCTCGCGTCTTACTCTGTAGTTCTCAGTATCGAGAATAACGCGGATTTCCTCGTGCCCAAGATGTCCTGCATAGACATTAGCCAAAAGCTGCAACGCGTCAAGATTTTTTCCTTTTCGCCCGATAAGGATTGAAGAACTTTCAGACTTCATTTTAAGCCCGATTTTTCTTTCCTCGCGGAACATAACCTCAACTTCTGCTTCGTATCCCATTTTAGAAATAATTTCTTTAACAAAAGTTACAAGTTTTTCCTCGAATTCGCCCTGCGGAACAGGATCAGCGACAGCACGTTTAACAGAGCCGGAAACAGATTCTGTCTCGTCATATTTAACGCCCGGAGTCGATTCTTCTGTGTGAACACGGATTTTCACATATCCAGACTTGAACAAAGTTTTTTTCTGCGTCTCGATAATCTCAACATCAAACTGGTCGCTTTCAAGCCCAAGCTCTGAGCACGCTTTTTCAATCGCGTCTTTTTCAGTTTTTCCTTCAAATTCGTAAGTCATTTTTATCTCCTAAGAAGATAGTTAATTTATAAAAAAAACTAACTACCGTTTGTTTTTACCACGTTTTACAATTTTTATTTCCTCTTTTTTGCCTTTCATCATCTTGTTGATTACAAGCTGCTGGCCAAGCTGGAAAATATTGCTTACAGTCCAGTAAAGAAGAAGTCCTGACGGCGCATTGTAGAAAAGGAAGAAGAACAGAATCGGCATTCCGTACATCATCATCTTCATCTGGCCTGCGCTTTGACCGGCCGCCGCAGTTCCGCCGTTTCCAGTGATTTTTCCAAAAAGAAGCTGCGAAATAACGTAAATCACAGGCAAGATTCTGATTGTGTTCCAGCCAAGAATTGGAAGCCCACGAGAAAAAGTCTTTCCGATATGGTCGCCAGCTGAAAGGTCGTCAATCCAGCCTGGAACAAAAGCTGCTCCGCGGAATTCAAAGTAGTTGTTGAATAGATTGTACATCGCAAACAAAATGAAGAACTGGAAAAGCAAAGGAAGACATCCGCTCATCGGGTTGTAGCCGATTTCCTTGTACATCTTCGCAGTTTCCATCTGCATTTTCTGCGGGTCGTTCTTGTATTTTTCCTGAAGTTCTTTCATTCTCGGCTGATACTTCTGCATCTTCTGAGTTCCCTCAAGGCTTTTCTTTGTGATTGGGAAAAGAATAAGCTTCAAGATAATCGTAAGAATTATGATTGAAACGCCCCAGTTTTTCACAAGCTTATAAATGTTTTCGAGACCGAATTTAAGGATAACCTCAAGCCAGCTCAAGAATCCAGATGTATTCAAGCTGTCGTCAAGGTGAGAGCCGCTGATTTTCCATTCATTGTTGTCCGCAAGATTATAGATTTTTAGCTCTTTCTCGTTTCTCGGTCCGACATAAATATAATAACTATCGTTAGTTTCTTTTTCTGTAAGAGCCTTTCGCTGAACTTTTATCTGAGCGTTAGCATAGTCGCCGACTTCAACCGCAGACGAGTAGTTTATCGCAGAAAGCATTTTGTCGCTGTTCAAAGGATAGATAATCATCTCGAAATACTTGCCTGCAAGAGCAGCCCAAGTCCATTCGCGGTCATATTCCTTGGACTGCTTCTGGCCAAGAATGATTTTCTTAGCTTTCTGGCCGTTATAAGAAATAAACTGGCGGTTTTCGTAGCGGTTCTGCTTCGCGTTGAAATAAGGTCCAATCTGAGGCGCTGTGCGCAAAGTATACGCAGCTTTTCCAGAAGAAAGTTTCTTTACAAGAGAATCGCCGTCAACTCTTACATCAAGCCGGAAAATATAATCGTCTTTCTTGAAAGAATATTCCTTAACAAGCGTGAATTTGTCAGAAGTTCCGTCTGAATTCTTAATCTCGTAGTTCTTGTAGAAGCCGATTGTGTAGTCGTCGATTTTCTTCACATTGAAAATGTCGTTTATGATTTCGTTCTCGTAGCCACCGAAAGAAAGCGCGAAAGCACGGTTTTTGTCAGAAACGTTGTCAACCATCTCGACACCTTTTCCAGTATCGCGGTCAAGATTTTTCAGGTTGCCTTTCTCGTCTTTTCCGACAAATTCATAGCCGATTACGTCTCCGCCACGGTTTGTGAAAGTCACTTTTACCTTGTCGGTTGTGATTGTGAATTTTTCTTCTTCAAGAGTTTCTTCAGGATTCTGCTCGGCAACAATCAAGCTGCCTGCCTTAGTTTTTTCAGATGATGAATTATCATCCTGAGTTTGTCCATTTTCTTCCGCAACATTCTGCTGGGAAGCCTGTTTTCCCGCATTTTTATTAGGAAAAAGGAAAGTCTGGGCAGCAAAAAATCCAACAAGAACGACAGTTGAGAGCGAAATAGCCCAAATTGTATTCTTTTCCATTTTTACTCCAAATTTTTAGATAGAGATAACTTTTACAGCTGATTTTTAAGGAACAGGGTCGTATCCGCCTTTGAACAAAGAATTGCATTTTAAAATTCTTTTTGTGGAAAGATACATTCCTTTTGCAGGGCCGTATTTTTTCAAAGCCTCGATTGAATATTCCGAGCATGAAGGATAGAACCTACAGCATGCAGGTTTCAAAGGAGAAATGAATTTTCTGTAGAACCGAATTGGCAAGCAAAAAATTTCAACAACAAAGTGTTTCATTCTGAGAACAATCCAGCTCTTGCAATTAATGTTTGAAATTGGACACACCGGGTGCGGAACGAGTCTTTTTCGGCTGACGGATAAACTAAGAAAAGCATATCATAGCCGTTGTTCAGGTGCGCTTTTATTTTTCGGTAGGTTTCTCGGCTGAACCGCTTTGCACGGTTTCGCTGAACAGCGTTGCCAAATCCTCTGGGGAGAGGAAATCCAACCCTATTGTATTTTAGGCCATTAGGCATGAAATATAATTTTGCGCCTAAAATACTAACTTTTTTTCCTTTTGAAAATAGCTTTCTAAAATCAACAGGACGCTTTATGTGTTCAAAACATCTAAAGCATCCTGTCTCATCAATGCTAGATTTTTCCAAATCTGCCTTCTTTTAAGAAATCGAAATTAGTATTTCTTGTGCTCATCACAAACTGAAAGCTTTTTGCGGCCTTTAGCTCTTCTGCGGGCAAGAATAAGGCGTCCACCGCGTGTTGCCATGCGTGCACGGAATCCAAATTTTCTGTTTCTTTTAACTTTACTTGGTTGATATGTTCTAAGCATAGTGAACATGTCTCCTTAATTTAATGAAATTGGTAACAATCCCTAAGATATTTTTACTAAAAACAAAGTTTTTAGAAGTTTCCCTTTATAGTCCAAAAAATATATCAAATTTATTGAGAGCAAGTCAACATATCATTTTTTAATCTGTCAAGAATTTCCCGCAAGTTCTCAGGAATTTCCTTTTTCTCTTCTTTTTCAGGCTCTGAGTTCTGGAATTTCTCAAAAACCGCCTGCTCCTGATTAAGCCGGTTCTGAATTCTCTCATTCATCTTGCGAATTTCATCTTCTTTTTTCTCATTTTGAAGATGAAAATCAGTTCCTTTTAAGCGAAACGCTAGCGAAGAAATATTCACGTCGGAGATTCTGCGGTTCAAGCCTGTCATTATATATTTCTGGTAAATTTTCAAAGTCTGAATCCAGGCAGGATGGTCAGCCTCAACAAGGAGGATTCCATTTTTCAAGTCGATGACTCTCGAGTGCGAGGCGAGATTTTTTCCGAGATTCGCGCCGTTTCTTCCGTTAGACTTTATAGACTCAACAACAAGCCGCCAGTATTTTAAGATGCTGTTGCTCTGCTCGATTTTCCGCTGCTCGATATTCAAATAGGCGGCTTCAATCATCGCGGAGGCTCTTACAATATTCTCGTCAATCGCCATCTGTGCAGACTCCTTTCTCAATTCTATAGACTCTTGTCGTGGTTCTCTTGTATCTTTCGTAAGGCTCACCCGGCAAAAATGTGCAGAAAAGCTGGTCATAAGACGGAAGCAAGGCTGTTACGCTCTGTCTTTTGTCAGGATCAAGCTCCAGAAGAACATCATCCATCAGAAGAACGGGCTTTTTATCATTCACCTGACTGTAATAAATCGCCTGCGAAAACCTGAGCAAAATCGCAAGAAGCCTTCTTTGCCCAGTTGAAGCGTTCGGAACAAAATTTTTTCCGTTTCGGACAAAGACAATCCTATCGCGGTGAGGTCCGCTCATCGTTGTCTGAATAATCTTGTCCATCTCGCGCTTTTCAGAAAGAACCGAGAGCGCAAAATTCAAGTCGGCTTCGCCTCCGGCATTTTTCCAGCTCGGAATATATTTTATTGAAACTCCGTCGATTCCAGCTATCTTTTCATAGAGATTTCCAAAAATTTGGTTGAACTTGAAAATCGTCGAATTTCTTTTCTTTTGAATCTCGATTCCGTTCTGCGCAAGCTGCATATCAAGGACATCGAGCATTTCATAACGCTTTTCTTTAAGGCAAAGATTCCGGCTTTTCAAGACTTTCTTGTAGTTTCTGTTGAGTGTGACGTAAAGAACATCATACATCGAAAGGCACTGGTCAATAAAAAAACGCTTTTTCTCAGGCTCTCCAGCGGCAAAATCCAAGTCGTCATGGCAAAAAAGAACGCACGGCATCGTGTTTATAAGCTCTTTTCTGTCCTTAATCGATTTTCCGTTTTTGTCGATTCTCTTTTTCTGCCTGTCGTATGATATGAAAATATTGTCTGTAGAACCTTTTTCTTCACGGTAAAGAGTCCGTATGCTGAAGCCAGACTCGCCGTCCTTTATGATTTCAGCATCGGAGCGCGTCCTGAATGAATTTCCGTAGGCGGAATAGTAAATCGATTCAAGAAGATTGCTTTTTCCTTGCCCGTTCTCCCCGACAAAATAAATTTCCTTCGCAAGAAAGTCTATCGTCGAGTTCTGCAAATTTCTGTAGTTCACATATGAAGCTGAGAGAACAGGCATTTAAAGTTTTACTCTACCGACATCGGCATGATGATATGGAAATAGTCGGAAGCAGGCTCAGGGCGGAGAGTCACAGCGCGCAAGACCTCTGTGAATTCAAAAGTGATGTATTCGCTGTCCATCACTTTAAGAGGATTGTCGATGTGCCTGTAGTTCATCGCGATAGAGACTTCCTCGCCGTCGAACTGGCACGGAATTTCCTCTTTCGCGTCCCCTAAATCTGTTGATTTTGAAGTGATTGAAAGAACACCAGGAGCGACATCAAGGCTGATTCTGCCTGTCTTGTCAATCATAATTGAAATGCGCTTCAAGGCAGACACGAAATCGCTTTTTAGGACTGAGAATTTGTGAGCCTGATGCTCTGGAATTACTCTTGCGTAGTTAGGGAACTGTCCGTCGATAAGAGTCGCCGAGAATTCATAGTTTCCGAATTTGAAGAAAATCATCTTGTCAACGACAGCGACATTGATGTTCCCCTCGTCAGAAGCGTTTTTAGCGACAATATTGAGGATTTTCGGATGAACAATCGCGGAAGGAAAATCCTCGACTCCTGCAAGAACATTCTTTTCAGCGTATGCAAGCCGTCTTCCGTCCGTCGCGACAAGAACAAGCCTGTCCTCTTTTTTCTCGAAAAGAACGCCGTTCATAAAATATCTTGTCTCGTCCTCACTGACAGCGAAAGTCGTTTGAGAAATCATCTGCTTGAGCTCTTTCGCAGGAACCTCAAAGAATGAAACTTTCTCTGCGATTGCGATTTCAGGGAATTTGTCCTGTGAAGTGCAGTTGAGCTGATACTTGATTTTTTTTGCAGAGTGCTTGATTACAGCGCAAATCAAGTTGTCTTTCTCTATAAGGTTAAATTCGATTTCTCCCTCTGGAAGAGCCGAAAGAATGCTCATGAATTTGTCGCAAAGAACAGTCGTTGAGCCTTCCTCTTCAATGTCCACCGGAATTTTTGTCTGGAAATTTACTTTTATGTCAGTCGCCTTGACGGTGAGGCTTCCGCCCTCTGTAATCAAAAGGACGTTTGAAAGAACTGAAAGCGCGTTTTTTGTGGAAATGATTTCCTGTGCAATTGAAATTTCATTTATCATGGAATTTCTGTCAAAAGTAAATTTCATTTATTTCTCCTGAAGATTTTTTGAAATCTAGTTTTTATGCTAAAAGAGCCTTGTTTTTATGAAGACTGATTTTTGCTTTTGAATTTTGTTCACAATCTTATATATATTTAAATTTTAAAAATTTAGTAGTAGTAATAATAAGACTTGTGAATTTGTGGATAAGCGTCTTATTTCTTTGCAGAACAACAAAATAAATTCGTGAAAAGTCTTGAATTTGAATTCACTGTTTTTCCACAAATTCACTTTAAACAAAGTTTCTAACATCTTATCAACAGAATGTTACCATATTTTACACTTTTATGATATTGCTGGAGTTCCAAAAATCATAAAAATTCAGAGAGTGTCAGCTTCCCTTGATTTGCTTTTCAAGAAGCTTCACCGTGTCGTTCATTGTCGAGTCGGTCTTTAGGAGGTCATCGATTTTTCTTATTGATGACATTATCGTTGTGTGGTCTCTTCCTCCGAATTCCTCCCCGATGTCTGAAAGCGAGTATTCTGTCATTTTCTTGCAGAGCCAGACCGCAATGTGCCGTGGACCTGCGATGCTCTTGTTCCGTTTTGAGCTTTTTAGGTCGGCGATTGAGATGTTGTAGAACTCTGATATTGTCTTCTGTATTGACTCGACAGTCACAACGTTTGAAGCCTGCGATGAGAGAGAGTCGCTTAGAAGCTCCTTCACCAGATCGAGAGTTAGCGGACGGTTCATAAGCTCCGCGTAGTTCAGGCTTTTTAAAAGCGCGCCCTCAAGCTCCCTGACATTCGACTGTATGTTTTTCGCGATGAATTCCTTTATTTCCTGGCTTATGCTTTTTCCCTGCAGCTCGAGCTTCTTGTCGATAATAGCAAGCCTTGTCTCGTAGTCCGGGGCTTTCATGTCTATACTTAATCCCGCAGTGAACCTTGTCTTTAGTCTGTCCTCGATTCCCTTTATTTCTGTTATAGGGCGGTCGCTTGTGAATACCAGCTGGCCTTTTCGGTTGTATATGTCCTCGAATGTGTAGAAAAGCTCGTTCTGGAGTCCTTCCTTGCCCTCGAGAAACTGTATGTCGTCGAGAAGAAGAACATCGAGCTTCCTGTATTTTTTAGTGAATTTGTCAATCGACTTTTCCCTGATTGCGGAAGTGAATTCGTTCATGAATGATTCTGTCGTCAGGTAGCCGATTTTCAGGTTCGGGCTGTTTTCATAGATGTAGTTTCCGACAGAGACCATCAGGTGGGTTTTTCCAAGTCCTGACGAGCCGTAGAGAAGAATCGGGTTTGTCGTTCTGGAGCCTGGAGTTTTTGCCGCGGCTATGCAGACCGAGTATGCGTACTGGCTGTTGTCTCCTGGAATAAAAGTGCTGAAAGTGAATTCCTCATTTAGCTGAGGATGCTTGCTTGCGCTTTTTTTAGGAACGGAAGTTTCCTGAGTTCTTGTCTTTGAGAAATTTTGCGCAGTCTCGTTTTCAAATTTTTCAGGCTGCGGAATTTCTGCTTTTTGGGTCTGCGTTATAGGCGGAACAAATGCAGGAGGCTCTGCCGGCTTTGAGTTCACGATATGTCTGATTGAGATGTTTTGTCCTGTAAGCTCATTTATCTTTTGCTGCAGCTTTTCGACATTTCCTTTCTTGACCATTCTTGTCCACATGAATTCAGAGGCTACTGAAACCGTTATGTCGGAAATCGTGTCTTCCACATATTCAAAGTTAAAGAAAAGCTTGAAATCGTTTTCTGTTCCGGCTGCAGCATATTCCTGATGAATCTGGTTCATCGCTTCTTCAAAAAAATCCTTGTAGTTTTGTTCAGACATAGGCTAGATTATAGTACAACTTTACTTTTTTCGGCAATAAAACTATAATTTTCTGAATGTTCTAAAAGTCTAATCATGTCTTTTAATCACTTCTAAAATATTATAAATCAAGGAAATAAAAATGGCTTCTTCTTATGATGCTGGCAGTATTCAGGTATTGAAAGGTCTTGAAGCTGTCCGAAAGCGTCCTGGCATGTACATCGGTTCGACCGGGCCTAAGGGACTTCACCATCTTGTTTATGAGACTGTTGACAACTGTATTGACGAGGCGATGGCCGGCTTCTGCGACAGAATCGTTGTCGCTCTGGAAAAAGACGATATTGTGCGTGTTGAGGACAACGGCCGAGGAATTCCAGTCGCGATGCATCCGACGGAGCATATCAGCGCGCTTGAGCTTGTTTTGACGCGCCTTCATGCCGGCGGAAAATTCGACAAGAAATCTTATAAGGTCTCGGGCGGTCTGCACGGAGTCGGCGTTTCCTGCGTAAATGCTCTTTCCGACTGGCTTGAGGCTACAATCAAGCGTGATGGACACGTTTACCGCCAGAGATATGAGCGCGGAATTCCTGTAACAAAGGTCGAGACAATCGGAGACACAGAAGAGCACGGAACGACAATCCGGTGGAAAGCCGACAAGACAATATTCACTGTAACGACGACTTATGACTGGGACGTTCTGATTCAGCGGCTGAAGGAACTTGCGTTTTTGAACAGCGGAATCGTGATTGTATTCCGCGACGAGCGTCTTGAAACTCCAAAGGAGCAGGTTCTCAAATACGAGGGCGGAATCGTTCATTATGTCAAAGAGCTGAACGAATCTGTCAAAAGCAAATTTTATTATCCTGACGAGCCGATTTATATCACAGGCGAAAAAGACGGAGTTGTTACGGAGCTGGCCTTCCAGTACAACGACAAATATTCGGAGTCTGTCTACACTTACGTAAATGACATTCACACTGGAGACGGCGGAACTCATCTTGACGGATTCAAGTCCGCCTTGCTTTATGTATTGAAAAAAGCATTCGAGGCGAACGAGAAGCTTAAGAAGAAGCTCGACAAGGACGAGACTTTGACCGGCGATGATGTTCGCGCGGGGCTTGTCGCGGTTCTTTCTATGAAAGTTCCTGAGCCTGAATTTGTAGGCCAGACAAAGGACAAGCTCGGAAATCCTGAAGTCCGCGGAATTGTTGACTCGCTTGTAAAGGAAAAGCTCACGATTTTCTTCGAGCTTAATCCGAATGTTCTTGAAAAAGTTTTGGAGAAAGCTCTTGGAGAAGCTCAAGCCCGGGTTGCGGCGCGCAAGGCAAAGGAAAACACTCGAAAAAAGACTGTCGGAGGCTCTTTTGTAAAGCCAGAGAAGCTTTCCGACTGTTCTATAAAAGACAATCCTGAAATTTGCGAGGTCTACATTGTCGAGGGAGACTCGGCTGGCGGCTCTGCGAAAAAGGGCAGGGACTCGAAGACTCAGGCGATTCTTCCTCTCTGGGGAAAAATGCTCAATGTCGAGAAAGTTGACGCGTCTAAAGTTGTTGGAAACGACAAGCTCGACCCTGTAATCAGAACTCTTGGAGCAGGCTTTGGAAAGGACTTCAATATCGAGAAGCTCCGCTACCATAAAATCATAATCATGGCTGATGCCGATGTTGACGGCTCGCATATCCGCACATTGCTTTTGACTTTCTTCTTCAGATATATGCCTGAGCTTATCACTCACGGATATGTCTATCTTGCTATGCCTCCGCTCTTTAAAGTCCAGCTTGGAAAAAAAGATCCGGTTTACTGCTATTCTGATGCGGAGCGCGATTCCGCTCTGGAAGCTCTCGGAGACCAGCGTGATAAGGCTGATGTTCAGCGTTACAAAGGTCTTGGTGAAATGGACGGCGAGCAGCTTTGGGAGACAACAATGGATCCTTCAAGACGGAGAATGAGAGTTGTCACAGTTCCAGACGCGGAGGCAGCCGACAGAATTTTCACAGTCTGCATGGGCGAGGAAGTCGAGCCGCGCCGCGAATTCATTGAGTCGAATTCAAGCTACGCTAATCTTGACATTTAAGGAAATAGGGCTGTTTTTTCTGGAATGGCCTTTTTATAATCATCTGGCTTGGGCGTTCTCGCTCGCCAATGTTTTTTAGGAATAATAAATGCTAGAAGAAGAGAAAACGCCGGAAGGCGGAATCGTGATAAAAATTCCGATTGAGGACGAGGTCAAGCAGGCTTACATCGACTATTCGATGTCAGTTATCGTTCAGCGCGCCTTGCCTGATGTCCGCGACGGTTTGAAGCCGGTTCACCGCAGAATAATGTATGCGATGGACAAGCTTAATCTTTCAAGCGGCGGAAAGACAAAAAAATGCGCCACGATTGTCGGCGAAGTCTTGGGACATTATCATCCTCACGGAGACGCGTCTGTTTATGACGCTCTTGTCCGCTTGGGACAGGATTTTGCGCAGCGTTATACGACAGTAACTCCTCAGGGAAACTTCGGTACAATCGCTGGAGACCCGCCTGCGGCTTACCGTTACACAGAGGCGAAGATGTCTAAAATCACCGAGGAGATGACGGCTGACATCAACAAAGAAACTGTCGATATGATTCCGAACTTTGACGACACGACAGTTGAGCCTTCTGCTTTGCCTGCTAAATTTCCTTTCCTGCTTTGTAACGGAACAACAGGAATCGCGGTCGGAATGGCTACAAATATGCCGACCCACAACTTGCGCGAGGTTGCCGCTGCTATAAGTGCGTATATCGACAATCCTGAAATCTCCGTTGACGAGCTTATGGCTCATATCAAGGGACCTGATTTTCCTACTGGCGGAATCATCTATGGCCGCGAGGGAATAAGAAAGGCCTACAGAACCGGACGCGGAAAAATCACAATCCGCTCAAAGTTCACGATTGAAACAGACAAGCGCGGACATGAGAAAATCGTTTTCACGGAAGTTCCTTACGGAGTGAACACGACAAACATAATAAAGAGAATAAACGAGCTTAAAGACAACAAAGTCATCGAGGGAATCGCGGACGCTAACGACGAGACTTCTGACCGCGTTGGAATGAGGCTTGTTGTCGATTTGAAGAAGAATGCGATTACAAAAATTGTCCTGAACCAGCTTTTTGCAAAGACAGACTTGCAGTCGAATTTCGGCGTTATAAATCTCGCGCTTGTTCCAGTCAAAAAAGACTCTGGGCTTCGCTATGATGAGCCGCAGCTTCAGCTTCCTCAAATCTATCTAAAGCCGCAAATCCTCACATTGAAGCAGCTTATCCAGTATTTTGTTGACCACCGCGACGAGGTTATCACCCGGCGTACGATTTATGACTTGAAAGTCGCAAAGCACAAGATGAAGATTTTGCAGGCTTTGATAACTGCGATTAACAACATCGATGAAGTAATCCAAATTATCAAGTCCAGCCGCGATACGGAAGAGGCAAAGCTCCGTCTTGAAAAGCGTTTCGATTTTGATGACGAGC
The DNA here is from genome assembly GCA_934691925.1 of uncultured Treponema sp. Lineage (GTDB taxonomy): Bacteria > Spirochaetota > Spirochaetia > Treponematales > Treponemataceae > Treponema_D. The sequence continues at coordinate 15,032 of CAKUTI010000029.1, forward strand.
AGGCTCAGGCGATTGTTGATATGCCGCTCAAGCGTCTCACACATCTTCTTGTCGAGGATTTGCAGAACCAGATAAAAGAGCTTCAGGCTTTGATTGAGCATCTTGAAGACTTGCTTGCTCACCACGAGAAAATCCGGCAGATAATAAAGGACGAGACAAACGAGCTTGCCCAGAAATACGGAGATGACCGCAAGACTGACATTGTTGCGGACGAGGTCGAGCAGATTAACACTGAGGATATGATTAAGGAAGAGGAAGTCGTTGTTATGATTTCCAAGCTTGGCTATATCAAGCGTGTTCCGCTCACTCAGTACAAGGCTCAGAGCCGGGGCGGAAAGGGCAGCCTCAGCGCGAATCTCGTTGACGGAGACTATATCAACCAGATTTTTATCGCCACAACAAAATCTTACATAACTTTCCTCACAAACGAGGGAAAGGCATACTGGATAAAAGTTCATGAGATTCCAGAGGCGAGCCGTTCAAGCCGTGGTTCAAGCGTGAAGTCTCTTTTGCAGCTTTCTGCCGACGAGGAAATCACGACGATCGTCACTATGAAGGATTACACTGACCAGCAGTATATCTTCATGGCGACTGCGAAAGGATTTGTTAAGAAATGTGCGACAACCGAATTTGCAAATGCAAAGACTCGTGGCGTGATTGCTATAAAGCTCAAGGACGATGATGAATTAGTATCCTCTATTCTGTCTAGTGGTCAAGATGAAATTATGCTTGTAACTCGTAGAGGTCAGGCGTTGAGAATAAATGAGGCGGAAGTAAGGCAGATGGGAAGGGCAAGCGGAGGAATTACAGGAATCCGCCTTGCGTCTGGAGATGAGCTTGCTGCCGCAATCCGTGTTGAATCTGAGAAAGACGCGCTGATTGTAACCGAGAAAGGCTATGGAAAGCGTGTTGATTTTAATGATTTTGGTCAGCATGGAAGAGGAACTTCAGGGCAGCGGATTTTCGGAAATATTGACGGAAAAGGCGAGATTATAGGCGCGATTGCCGTTGCCGAACAAGATGAAGTTATCTGCATGACAGGGCAGGGAAAAACTCTCCGTGTCAAAGCTGACACAATTTCAAAGCAGGGCAGAAATTCTTCTGGGGCAAGAGTCATAAATGTTGATGCTCCAGATTATCTTGTCGGCTTTGACAGTGTTGCTCAGGATAGTTCAGAGGAAAAATAAAAGAAGACTTACTGACAAAAAAAACTTTGTAAGATACAATCTTTTTTGGTAAATTTTAGGGGACAATCACTTTTTTCATTTTTTATGCCAAGTGATTGCGAATAATCCATCAGGTGCCGGAGAAATCTAAATGGTTTCTCCGGTTTTTTTGTTTAAATTGTTTCACGTGAAAATATTTCGTTTAGTCTTTGTCGAAAAGCAATTTATTTGTTTTAGAAGAAAAAGAGTGAATGAAAAATATTTTTAGATATTTTTTTGCTTTAGAAAAAATAATGAATGAAGAATAGTTTTGTTGGATTTCGCTGAATAAAAGCCTTTTTATTTATTTTGCCAAAGATATTAAATTTTTGCTGTAATAAGAACGGGTGTTTTTACAAAGTTTTACTGGAAAGTCTTTCAGTAAAAAGCCGGCTTTTACTGTTTCACGTGAAACTATATTGAAAAAAACGTGTGTTTTGCAATAAAAGAGATATTTTATTAACATTATATCTCTGGCTTTCACAATCTAGCTAAATCAAATTTTTTATATTCATTTTTATAAATGTAGTTTCGATTTTATATTAAAAAGTTGTTCTTGCTTTTATCACTAGGGGTTCTTAAATAAAATGCGGTGTTTCATATGAAACACGGTGGAAAACTTTTATTTTTCCACAATTTTTAAACAAAATGTGGAAAAGTTTGTTTCATATGAAACAATTTTAGATTTTGCTTCTGCAATATGTTAATTTTTAAACTGCCAAGCGTTCGTTTGTGATTTATTTTTAATCTAACTAAGGTTTGTTAAAATTTCATGATTATTTTGTATTTTTCTTTGACTTTTTTGTTGAAAAGTTATTTAAGCTCTTTTTAAAAGAAGTTTGCTCTTCATTTATAACTAACGATTGTGAATCAAAGTTTGTAAAAAAATTTATATCGCCTGAACTTTGATTTTTGAAAATAAAAAAAGCACATTCAAATTGAAAAATCATTTTGAATGTGCTTAATAAAAAATTTGGAAGTTTATCTGCTTATCTTAAATTCAGCCTGAATAGCTTTGATCCTCGTTTTGGATTCCATAATTTTTTTCTTTCTTCAGGTAGAGTTGAAATATCATTTGGAACGAACCCTTGTTTTTCAAACCAGTCTGCGGTCTGCGTTGTCATTATGAAAACGCTTTCAAGGTTTATTGTCTTTGCTTTCTCAATCAGATATTGAATAATTTTCGGACCGATTCCGATGTGCGAGCATGACTCATCGACTGCCACAGCCGCAATTTCAGCCTGTTTTCTGTCGTATATGTGAAGGGCGGCGCATGCCCGGATTGCTCCGTCAAGTTCGTACACAATGTAGTTGTTGTATTCTGCTTCAAGCTGCTTTTCTGAGCGCGGAAGAAGAATCTCCTTTTTAATGAAAGGACGCATTACAGAAAGAACGCCTGAAATGTCCTCGCGCCGCATCGCACGTATTTTTCCGTAGTTTGATGAATAAATCATTGTCCCGGAGCCGAAATCGCTGAAAATTTCGCATGGAAGAGTGCCTTCGACAGAGCCGTTTAGAATGTGAACCCGCGTAACTCCGTCAAGAACTGCTTTTTTTGAAAGCTCCAGCATCGGAAGAATTGACTTTGAATTTTCTGTTTCTGAATTCAAAGCCATAAAAGAATCCAGCTCTTCAATATTCATTGCAGGAACGTTGCCGTCTGATGAAAGTCCTAGTTCCGAAGGAATTTTGAATGTCTCATTTGAAATTTCCGCGTTTGGAAGAAGGAAAAAAAGCTTGTCCGCCTGAATATGAGTCGCAATCTGCGCGGCAAGCTGGGCTGATGAGATATTGTAAGGTTTTCCGTTGAGACTCCAGCCGATGCATGGAAAAATCGGAATGAAACCGCTTTCGAGAACTGTGTTTATCGCCTCGTCGTTCAGCTTGTCAATTTCGCCCGCCGTTCCGTAGTCAATTCCTGAAAGAACTCCTTTTCCTCTTGCTCTGACCCAGTTTCCGATTACAGCCGTGAGATTTTCCCCTGCAAGACTTGTCATAACGATGTTTGCAGCGTCAAAAGCTGCGTTCTTTATCAAAGAGATTGTCTCCGGTGTTGTGATTCTGATTCCGTTCTTGTAAGTCCATGAGATTTTGTTCTGTGCGAGAATGTTGTCGATTTTTATTCTCGCTCCTGGAACGATTATGACTTTCAGTCCCGCCTGATGAATCATCGCGATGTCTCTGATGTGGCTTACAAAAAGAGGCGAGTCGATTATCTCGTTGTCGATGTGAATTACAATTGATGCGTTTTTGAAGCGTTTTATATAGCGGATAACGTCTCTTATTCTTTCTGCCTTTTCGATTATTGCGCTTTCTTCCATATATTTTCTCTCTTTATTTTGATTGATTTTCAGTTTTTTGCTTCGCCGAATTTTGCTTTGAATACACGCAGCCGCAGTAGTCCTGCCGCCAAAGTCTGTATTCTTTGCTTAATTGCGTGCTTCTTAAAAATCCTCCTCGTTTTTTGAAGTCAGACGGCAAATATTTTGTGATTTTTGAGATTTCAAGATTCTTGATTTTCTCTTCTTTTTCTTTTTGAAGATTTTTTCCGATTGTGTTTATTTTTTCAGCGTCTTTGTGAGGACTAATGCTTAGAGTCGTCGTAAACCATTCAAATGAATAACTGTTTGCGTATTCATATGCTTTTCTCATTCTGAACTCATAGCATCGCCTGCACCTTTCGCCTTTTTCAGGCTCTCTTTGAAGCTCTTGCTGTTCAAGCGTTTTTGTAGCCGAAAAATATTCTTCAGGATTGTAGTCTTCCTCAACGAGTTTCACCGAATTTTTAACTGCTTCTGGAAACTGTGTCAGGAATTTTTTTAGCTCATCTAGCCGTCTGTGATATTCTTCTGAAGGATGAATGTTCGGATTGTAATAATAGATTGTGATGTCGAAATATTTTGAAAGATACTCGAGAACATATGAGCTGCAAGGTCCGCAGCAGGCATGGAGAAGAAGACTCGGCTTTTTGAAATTCTCGTCTTCCTGCATTTGATTTTGAATTTGCAGTATTATCTGGTCAAGCTGCTTGTAATAAGGAAGTTCTTTCATTTTTTTACCCTTATAAAGATTGCAAAAAAAGAGGGCTGCCGATAAAACTTATCAGGCAGCCCAAAGTCTTAAAACTGATACCAGAAGTCCTTTTCTCGGACGAGGGTTTAATTTTCCAGTATCAAAACTTAATAAAAATGATAAATCAGGTTAGCTAGAACGCAACGGAGATACATGGCTTGTTTTCAGCAAAGTTGTATTGCCGATACAAGCCACTCTGAAAAATCAGCATACTTCGCAGTTGTCTGCCTTTGAAGTCTTTATCTCTTTTCCGTCGGCAAGTGCTTTTTTGCCTGCAATAATCACTGTGTGGTCTGCAACTTTGTACTCAACTTTCGCAAATTTCTCGATGTCGATTTTTGCAGGTTTTTCTCCGTTGTAATTGCTGCCTTCAAGCGTGATTATTGTTCCTGGCTTTGCCCACGGAGCTTCAAGAAGCTCGACCTTCTCTTTTCCGTCTTCTGTGTAGTCGCATGCGAGCAACATTCCGCGGCTTTCAACGCCTTTCATTTTGCGCGGAGCAAGGTTCGCTGCGATAATCACGTGCTTTCCAAGAAGTTCTTCCTCTTTGAGATAAGGACGCAATCCTGACTGTATGATTCTAGGAGTTTCTGAGCCGTCATCCATTGTCTCGATGTAAAGCTTGTCTCCCTGAGGATTTGTCTCTACATTCTCGATTTTTGCGACAAGAAGCTGAATGTGGCTGTCGAAATATCCAGCCGGGTCAGTTTCAGCTGGACTTGTGTTTCCAGCCTGCTTTGCGTTTTCTTTTTTCTGGTCTTGAGCAGGTTTTGAATTCGGCTTTTCAGCTGGCATAAGCTCTTCAATGTCGATTTCACCTGCTACGCAAGGAACTGTAATCTGCCAGTTCTCAAGAACCTGCGGATGCACTTCGCCGAACACGCCGACCTGCTTTCCGTTTACAATTACAGCCGCCTGTCTGCCAGGAATAAATCGAGGGTCATTTGCTTCTTTGACTTCGTACTTGTGGTTCAGATAATAGAGAATCGCCGAGACTTCAGAAGCAAGGCTGTTGAAGTTCGCATTGTTTGCCGCTGTCATAAAGCCGAGCGACTGGATTGTCTTTGTTCCTGTGTTCTGTGTGTCGTCAAGGAACGCGACTTTTCCAATCTCGAAGATTTTATGAGGAAAAATCGCATTTGCCGCCGCGCTTTCCGCTCTTAAAAGAGACGAAATAATCGAAGGTCGCACAAACTGATAGTTCTCGCTCATCGGGTTCAAAATTTCAATAACCTTGTCTGCCTTGATGTTCATCTTGTCGATGTAGTCTTTCTTTGAGCCGAGATAGTTGAAAATCATTTCCTGATAGCCGAGACCGACCATAATTTCTTTTGCCTTGCGGCTGAAAAGTGTAACGTCGGAAAGCTGTCCGACTGTGAAATCGCTTGGACGAACAGGCTTGAAGTAGTCAAGCCCAAGACCAATCATAACATCTTCTATTACATCAACCTCGTGCAGAAAGTCATTTCTGTATGACGGAGGATTCAGCGTGAATTCAACATCTTTTTTGTTTGATTTCAGATATTTTGAAGTTTTTTCTGTTGCGTCAAAGTCTTTCGCTGTAACGTCGTTGTCCATTCTTGAAAGAGCGTCAAGAACCTGCGCTTTAGTCAAGTCGCAGCCGAGCTTCTTGTTGATTGCTGAAAGTGTCGCTTTTGTAGGCTGCTGGAAATAGTAAGGAACTGTGATTTCTTTTCCGAGTCCGGTTTCATACGGGTGAACAACTTTTACAGGAAGAATCTCGTATCCCGCATCGGCAAAATCGCAGGCCACGATGTTTGCAGACAGAACAAGATTTTCGATATTGTCGCCTGTAAGCTCAACCATAAGGCCTTTGTCGCCGACTTTTACAGCTCCGAGCGTTGCCGAGTTGATGACTGGCGCCATAGACATAATTTCGCCCTTGTCGTCAACCAAAAGCGGGAATTTCTTGAAATCCTTGATAATCCATCCGAAATCTTTTCCTTTCGGATGCTCTGTCAGAATCTGGCGGCAAGTCATTGGTGTCTCGCACTGGAGCGGAACGAAAGAGGTTGTGTCAGGATCGACAGCCTTGTAATGAACCGGGAATTTTATCTCGGAGATTCTGTAAACGCCCATTGAGATTGACTTTCTTTTGCGGCCGAAGTTCCAAGCGAGTTTCTCCTGCGTCTGGATGATGTCTTTGAGCATCGGGTCGTCAATCGGCTTCCCGGAGATAACGAAACTGACCATATAAGGACGGATTTTTGCAAGTTCCGGGTCAACTGTTACGATTCTGTCTCCGCAGTCTTTGATGTCGCCTTTTCTTGACATGAACTTTGAGTAGTCAGAGCGTTTCGCGCCTTCATGAAGTCTGAGCTGTCTTGTAACGCCTCCAGTAGACCACAAGTCCGGGCGGTTTGTGTCGTTAAGCTCAATTTTTATTACGCGTTCGTCTTCTTTCTGCGACATATCAGGCTTTTCGTCAAGCTCCGCTTTTCCGCAGGTGAGCTTTTTTTCCAAAGTGTCGTAGTCGTATTTTTTTCCAAGAAGATTAAAAAACAGTTTCTCGTTTACTTCAATTTTTGGCATGATTTTCCTCGAAATTCATTACTTTAATAGAAAAATTATATCGAAATGAAATAAATCTAACAACTGAAAACTAGTTTCGCGGTTTTGAGTGGGTTGTGTTGAACGGAATATTCAGGTTGTCAATCGCATTGTCTATCACTGACTTTAAGTCGCGTCTGACTTGGTTCAAAGTGTTTTCTCTTATCGAAAGGTCTGCTACAGGATTGTCTGAGTCGTTGAAGAAATCTGTTGCCTTTATTCCTAGAGATTTTGCGAGCTTTTCGAGAGTTTCAGCTCCCGGCCAGCTTTCGCAGGTTTCAATGTCGGAGATTGTATATTTTGAAACGCCGGAAAGTTCCTCAAGATGATCCTGCGTTATTTTCTTTGACTGTCTGAACAATTTTAGGTTTCTTGACAATGTCTTTTTTAAATATGAATTTTTGTTCATATTCAAAATGTATAAGCGAGTTATGAAATTTCATACGGAGAGATAATCCTAAAAACTTTTGTATTTGTATCTTTGCTACAAATGAAGCGAAAAAAAATTAAGCCAGTTTATTTTTGCTTTATTGTTTTGCTGAGGTTGAGTTTTAAAATCAGAAAATATAAAATCAATGGATATGACAACATTAACATCAAAACAGAGAAAATTTTTAGAGAAGAATGCCCAGCCGCTCAGTGCGCTTGTTCAGGTTGGAGGCGCAGGGCTTACAGAAGAGCAGGTGAAGAACATTTCAAGCGTTATCGATTCCCACGAGCTTATAAAAATCAAGTACAATTTTATAAAGTCGCTTGCGGCAGTTTCTGAAAAGGCGGAAGTGAACGAGAACCGCGATAATCTAGACCGCGAAATCTCTGAGAAAACCGGGGCTGTCCACGTGAGAACGATTGGAAATGTCGCGATTTTCTACAAGCCTGCAAAAAAGGAAGATGACAGGCGTTTTGAAAAAGAGCTTAAGAAGCTCGAAAAATAAATTCTGAAATCGAAGCAAAGCAAAAATATTCGCAAATTATAAAATAAAGCTTGAATTCTCCGTTCCGTAATAAAAGTGGATTTTCTTTTTATGGAGCGGAGTCTTTTTTTTAAATTTTGAAATCGCAGAAAAAAAATTCTTGTTTCTTGTAAAAATTTGATTTTCCGAAATCTCCAATTTTATTTTTTCCATAACTTCATCGGCTTTATAATTTTTGTCATTTTCTTAAAATAAATTTTTTTCAGGGTTAAAAAAAGTCTCAAAATTTAATACAATCAGACTTTCGATTCTTAATTTTCAGGAGGTAATAAAATGAAATTCAGAACGACAAAAAAAATACTATCAAAAATCGCTTTGGGTTTTGCGGCCAATGTTGCAATACTCACGCTTCTTTCCTGCGAGCAGAAGAGAACCCTTAAACTTTACACTTGGACGTATTACACTCCGGAAAAGGTAATCAGGGATTTTGAGAATGAATTCGACTGCAAGGTTGTTGTGACGGAATACGACTCAAACGAGACAATGTACAACAAGCTTGTGAACGGCGGAGCGAAAAGCTTTGATATGTGCGTTCCGGGCCAGGACTATATCTCGATTATGCTTGAGAAGGGAATGCTTCAGCCGATAAATCAGGAGCTTTTTACAAACCGGAATCTTATAAATCCTAAACTGATTGAAAAGAAATCTGTTGACCGCGATATGATTTATTCTGTTCCGTATTATTTTGGCGCGTCTGGAATCTGTGTGAACAAGAAAAAAGTTCCGGGCGGAAACTACGAGAGAACATGGAATATTTTTTCTGACTCCCAGTTCAAAGGCCACGCCTCGATGATGGACGACTACCGCGAGGTGATTGGAGACGCTCTTGCATACAAAGGGTACAGCGTTTCAACAACAAGCGACGCGGAGCTTGCAGAGGCTGAAAAAGTAATCAGAAATGACTGGCTTCCTAACATCGTGAAATTTGACGCGGAAGGATTCGGAAAGGATTTTGCGCGCGGAGACTTGTGGCTTTGCCAGGGATACGCTGAGTGCGTGTTCGGCGAAGTTCCGGAAGATGAATGGGACGACACAATCGACTTTTTTATTCCTGAGAACGGCGGACCTTCTTATCTTGAATGTATGGTTATTCTAAAACATTCCAAAAATGCTGATTTGGCCACGGAATTTATGAATTTTATGCAGCGGCCTGAAAACTACGCCCAGTTCTTGGACAATTTCCGTTTTCCTTGCTATGTGAACACGGAAGCCGCAAAGTACACGACAAAAAAGCCTATGTATTCAGCTGATGTTCTTGACAACTGCGAGGCGAAAGTGGATTTGGGAAAGAATCTTGACAAATACTACAAGATTTGGGAGTCAATCCGAATTTCAAAGTAAAATATGAAATAAAAAATCTGATTTCTTTGATTTTCTAAAATTAGATTCCTTAAAAAGGCTGCCAGAAAAAGATTTAGTTCTGTTTTTATTGATTTTGCCGCAAAAATATCACAAACAATAATTTCAGCAAGAAAAAAAACGCAGAATTTACATCTTTTGGCAGCCTATTTTTTTAATATTTATTCTTTTTAGATTTCTTTTCCGTCAAGAAATTTCTGGACTAGATTTCCGTTTTTGTAAACGAGCTTTAGCGAGAAAAAAGGAGCGTCTGTGTGAAGAAGCCGGAGAAAAATTTTGTCGCCTTCCCAAAGTTCAAGGCTTTCAATTTTTTCAAACGGAACCCATTCAAGTTTTCCCTCGTCACATTCAATCAGTTTCCCTTCAAAATTGTCCGAAGTGTAGAGGCACATATATTCCGCCGGTTCGTCATCTGAGATAAAAGTCACAATTCCGCGGAATTTGAAATTTTTAAGAGTTAGCCCGGTTTCTTCTTTTACTTCGCGCAGAAGGCAGTCTTCCGGGCTTTCCTTGAATTCAAAATGTCCGCCGACTCCAATCCATTTGTCGTGGTTTATGTCGTTCTTTTTTGTTACGCGGTGAAGCATCAAATACGAGCTGTTTTTTTCTATATAACAAAGCGTTGTAAGCTGCGATTTCATTTTTTCCTCTTTTTTGTGATTTTGTCTTCTGTCTGGATTTTTCAGAAGATTTTGCTGTATTTTAGATTCTTGAAAAAGTTGTGTCGAGCGGATTTTAAGGCTGCAAAATTTAAAGCCGATTTCAGGAAATCCTTTCGGCATCATTTTTAGTTTTTTGTTCTTAGAATCTAAAAGCCGAATGTTGAACTGAATCAAAAAAAAATATAAAATACGACTTTAGTATGAAAGCGACAATTTACAGATGCAGTTTTGTTTCGGCGACAGAAAGTTCTCTCGCTTTTATTGTTTATTGATGAATTTAAAGTGAATTTCTATTGAAGTTCACTTTTTTTTTGCTCAAATCAGGTTTTTATAAATTTTAGGAGTATATATGAAAAGGGAAGACATTAAGAAAGTTCTGATTATCGGTTCAGGCCCGATTGTTATTGGCCAGGCATGCGAATTTGACTATTCGGGAAC
>CAKUTI010000030.1 GCA_934691925.1 uncultured Treponema sp.
CGGAAGGCCCGCAATCTCCGGCACTACAAGCACGGACTCAAACGGAAACCTTGTCCTGAACCTGTACACGAACTAGGGCAAAAAGCCCCGGAATTGCTCCGGGGCTTTCATTTTACAGCAGAATAGAAATTCCGCATCTCTTTATCATTTTAGAGTTGACAAAAAAGATAGAAAATGATAATATTGAACCATCATGAGAGAAAAAGGAGGCGGCATGATGAGCCGGAAAACAGAAAAACTGCTAGAGACGATAGCGAAACTGATAACCGCAGTCGCAATGCTTATATCGTCAGTAGCAGCCTTGATTGCTGCGCTTAGATAGCGCGGGGCCTGGCGGATAGACACCGCCCGCCCTTCTTGAATATAGACTGAATGAAAGGAGACTGTCAAATGATTTTTCTTACAGGAATTCTTGTTATCCTTGCGAATCTTTCGCTTTTGCTGCTTGGCAATGTTTTTCTTGCGGGGCTTCTGCTTGTGCTTGCGGGAGCGGCTTTTATCTGGGGGAGAAGAAATGGAAGAAGAGGCTAAGACACGCGCGCCGCGCTCGAGGGAGAGAGGAAAGGGCAGGAACAACAAGGGCACAACCCGCGTCCTGCTCCAGATCTCTCTCCAGCCTGACGAGCGCGAGAGGATAAAGGCCATGGCCGAGGAAGAGAACACGACAGTGAGCGCGCTCATACTGCGCAAGGTGCTGGGCTGACATTTTGCCGGCCGTTGCGAAGCGTCCCTTTTCAGGGACGCTTTTTTTTATGTCTGACTGTACGCGCATGGGATATGAATGGAGCTTCGGCTCGCAGCCTTATGTGAACGGCTCGGCTATAAAGGACATCAGGATAAACGGCAAGCTGCCCGATGAGGTCTACTGCAACGGAAAGCTGGTGGGAAAGGTCAAGAAGGATGTGAGCGTGACATTCTACAAGCACTGCATAAGGTACTCAGGCGAGTCCAAAGAATGTTACCATGAGGCGGAGTACGACTCCTGCGGATTCATAACGAGTAAGGCGTACACTGACACGAGCTACAAGATAAACGTCTACGCGATGATAACCGTGAGCCAGGGAAGCGAGACGAGCGGCAAGAGAATAAAGAGCATTGGCTGGTATGTGAATCAGATGGGCGTGAGCGCGAGCGGCACAATAGACTGGCCGGAAAGCCGAACCTATTACTGCCTTGCCGGGAGCTTCTGGAGTGACGAGTCCGAATTTTATTCAAAGCGGCGCGTCGATGTCCACATCTACTACACGGACGGCGATGTCCTGAACGCTCAAATGAAGGACTCACAAACTCATCTAAGAGAGCTGCCCGCCGGATTCTATAACGGCGACACCTACAGCTACGACACACCGCAGACGCAGACCCGGAGAAAATAAAGGAGGCTTTCCAAATGCGCATAAAATCGCTCTCGTACAATGACGGCTTCGACTGCCGCATAAAATGGCGGATGACAGACATCTGCAACTACTCGTGCCCGTACTGCGCGCGCGGGAATTTCCTTTCTGCGTACAGCGCGGAGGCAATCGCGTCGGAGAACGCCGCCCTCGCATCCACGGCGGAGAAAATCAGCGCGCTTCTCTCGAAGTCCGGATTCAAGAAAGTCAAGATTGACCTTATCGGCGGCGAGGTGTCGCTTCTTGACCTTGAGTCTATCCTCTCCAGAATCACGGCGGAGAATGTGGCGGAGTACAACATCACGACGAACCTCTCGAAATCTGCGGACTACTACATCTCGCTTGCGGGAAAATTCCCCGTGTCGATGACGGCGAGCCTGCACGAGAGCGAGGCGGACTTTGACGTGTTCTTCGCCAAGGCGGAGAGGATAAAGGCTTCCGGGGCTCTGAAAAGCTTCAAGTGCGAGACGGTCTCGTGCGCGGACAACCAGGAGACGGTCGGGAAATTCATAGAAAAGTGCGGGGAAATTGGAGCTGACTTCATAATCGACCGCGACAAGAGCGCGCCCGCCTCCTCAATGGAAATATCAGCCCGGCGCACAGGCGAAAGCGAGCTTATAAGCGCGCAGTTCACGGACGGCACAAGCCGCGTCTTCAAAAGCAAGGCGGAGCTTCTGGGCGTTTTTCTGGGCTACACGTTCACCAAGGGAAGATTCGCCTACACGAAAGGGCTTCGCTGCACGAACTCCGAGGACTATCTCTACATCGACAAGCACACGGCGGTGGGGCGCAGAAAGGACGGCGGAAGATGCGCGGAGCGCATGCCGGTCGATGAGTTCGAGTTCCTGCCGGCGGAGAAGTGCAAGGTTGACTTCTGCTCGCTATGCGGCCGTTTCCGCCTCTACACAGAGGACGGCGACGAGCTTCCGGAAAGCCGCCTGGCTGAGGCGGGCGCGGAAGACGAGACAGAAGACGATGAGAGCTCAGGCGACTTCGGCGAGGACAGCCGCGTTGAGTCCATGACAGCCCCGGCGGAAGACGCTGAATCGTCAGATTCCGGGTCTGAATCTTCCTGAATCTGACTGTAACGGCATGAACGACGACGCTATGGTCACAGAAATGTACTCGATGATAAAAAGCTCGGCGGAGAAGTCCGCGCGGATTGAGGCGACGCTCTCCTTTATGGACACGCGCCTCGAGAAGACGGAGGCCCTGATAGCCAAGATGAGCGACACCCTCAACGAGCAGCGGCGCATTGCCGACAAGGTGGACTCGCTCCAGAAAAGGCTTCTGGAGAACTCCGCGCGCCTTGACGCATTGGAGAACAGGAGCGTCTCTTTCATAAGGAAATACGCGCAGGTCTTCCTGACCGCGCTTGTGACTTCGGCGGCGGGATTCGCCGCTGTGAAATGGGGGCTTAAATGACTGACTTCATTCAGGACAGGACAGAGAAATGGGCGGCTGAGAAGATGAGAAAGTTCACTTCCAGCCTGTGCCTTTTCTACTGCTATCTCTACTGCGCGGGGACGGAGTTCACCGACGAGAAGGACGCGTTCGACACTGCGGAGCGCATGCGGCTGCGCGGAATTCTCGCGGACGACGGCACGGTTCTTGACGGCCCGCGGCTTCTGGAGACTTTCTCGGGCAGACGGTGGACTGTGGAGAAGGTGGACGTTGACGAGAATTCGGTGAAGGACCTGAAGGCGACAACGCCTGTAAGGTTCGACTACAACGGGCACTCGCACTGGGTCGTGATGAGCCACGGGGACATCGTGTTCGACCCTATCGAGAACTCGCAGTGCGTCAAGTTCGGAAAGCCTAGAAGCGCGCGCGTTCTTGGCTGGAAGCAGTGAGAAAAAATCAGGAGGAAAATATGAAGATTAAGGCTTTCGGGGCGAAAGTGCTCTCTAAGGCGGCTATGGTTTTCTCTTCCCTGTGGATTGCGTCTCTCACAATCCTCAAGGGATTCGGAAAAATCAACCTTGACATCGGGACAATCATCAGCTCGGGCGTGGCGATTACGGCGGTCTGGACTCCGACTTTCGTCTCAATCGTCACAGACAAAATCAAAGAGAAAGTATGAGGATAAGGGATGCGGCTAAAGTTTTTCTTGGCGGCGTTCTCGCTTGCCTTTCTTGCGTGCTCGCCCTTGTTCTCGGAAAAAGGCGTGGAGCTGACGCAGGCGGAGTACGCGCAGATAGTCCAGAACATGATGACTGCGCAGAAAGCCTTGACGGAATCGGAGAATGCGCTGGCGAGGCAAGAAGAGCAGCTGCGGACGCTAGGAAGTCAGTTGAGGAGTCAGTCCGAATACTGCGCGAGGCTGAGGCAAGGTCAAAGGAATAGGCTTGTGCTCACAGGCGCGCTTTTCTTCTGCCTCGGAGTTGTCGGCGGAACTTTTGCCGTCGGCGCGCTCTCGCCTTAGATTTTGCTTTTCATCCGCCCCCGGATTTTCGCTCCGGGGGCTTTTTCTTTGTCTTTTCTTATTTTCTAAGATGAATTTTCTGGTACCTGAAATGGTTACTTTTTCAGAATAATTCTAAATAAACTCTAATAATTCATTTTAAGCGGAAAAAATTTAAAATTCTCTTGCAAATCTTTGCAATGCAAATAATAATCACGTCTTGGATAAGCCAAAATAAACCAAAATAAGCGTGGTTAATTCGTTGTATTGTAAGGAATTAGGCGATTCGGGACGTAGAGGTCCCCGGTTCGAATCCGGGCTGCCCGATTCCTTGTAAGCGGTTTCTGATTTTGAAACCGCTTTTTTTGTCCTCGTTCGCTTTTTCTTATTGACTTAGCTTCCGTGAAATTCATTTTTTATTTGGAAGCTGATAAACTTTTCGTGTTTTTTTTTGTCTAATTTGCTTTTGTTCCTTGCCGATATTTTTTTGTTCTTAATCTTGAAATAAAGTCTTTCGTGTGTTTCTACGCACGCTTCACGCGCACTTTAAGTGCATTTCCTTTGTTTTTCCTGAAATTTTCCGATAATCATTTTATGAAGAAGTTTTTTCTTTCGTGCGTGTTTTTTCTTTGCGTTTTCCAGGCTTTTTGCGATTATTACAAGACGAACGTTGTCGCTTCTTATTACGCTGACGATTTTCATGGAAAAAAGACTTCAAACGGCGAAATCTTCAATATGCACGCTCTTACTTGCGCCCATAAAATTCTTCCGTTCGGAACTGTTGTGAAGGTGACGAATCTAAAAAATGGAAAATCTGTTCAGGTGCGTGTGAATGACCGAGGTCCTTTTGTGAAAACAAGGGAGATGGACTTGTCGAAAGCGGCGGCGGTAAAGCTCGGAATGATAAAATCCGGGACTGCAAGAGTGAATCTTGAAATTGTCTCGCTTGGAAAATCGACTAAGGCGAGCGTCCAGACTGCGGTGAAAGCCTGCAAAATCGCTGGAATTCCTTACAATTCAAATTTTTCAAATTCGATAAAGTCTTCAAAGTCTGGCTCAAATTCTTCGGCGTCCACAAAAAACGGTTCAGTTTCATCGTCAAAAGCCGGGGCTTCTGCATCTTCAAAATCGGGCGGAACGTCGGCTAAATCTGATTCATCTTCAATGGCGAACGGCGCAGTTTCAAAATCTTCTTCCGTTTCGTCGTCAAATTCTGAGAAAACTTCGGCAAGCAAAAATTTGCTTTGGGATATTCAGGTCGGAGCTTTTTCTTCGAAAACGAACGCGAACAATCTTGCGCAAAAACTTTTGAAAGACGGATTCAAGGATGTTGTTTTTCAAAGGCAAAAAGACGGCGGCGGTGTGATTCGGGTTGTAATCAGAAAAGTTTCATCTGACAATCTTGATTCTGTCGAAAAATCTCTTGCCGAAAAAGGATATTCCGGCTACGTCGTGAAAAAACGCGCTTTGAAATCGTAAAAAAGCGGCAAAATACGAAAAATCTTTGAGAACTGAAATTTTCTAAAATTTTAAAGATTCCAGAAAACAGGGAAAACGTCTTAAAATCGCAGAAAAAATGAGGAAATCATAAATCTTCAATAATTTTATTCGCTTTAAAACGTTCTTTTTGATTTTTCTGTGTTGACGACTGCTCTTTAATTTGCTAATATTATCCCACATTTAGAATATTTATTATTTAAATGGATCTGCGAAAGCGGGTCCATTTTTGTTTTAGGGTGAAAATGGATTTTATATCTTTGGATTCTTATCCTCATTACGCTGAATGTGAGAAAATCGTCAGCGCGCTTGGATTTCATCTCGTTGAACTGAAAATTTCTCCTCAGAACGGAGTGACAAAAATCGAGGCGACAATCACAAGTGCGGATTCTTCAAAAAATATCGGCGTGAATGACTGCTCGAAAGTCCACAAGGTGCTTCTTGAAGCCCTCGAGGAGATTCTCGGAACTGACAACACTTATATGGAATTGTCGTCGCCGGGAATGGAGCGGAGCATCAAGAATGCGGCGGAATTCGCTTTCTTTATCGGGCGGGAAATCCGTATCTACGACAAGAACGCGACTGACTGGATCGGCGGAAAACTCGTTTCTGCTGATGAGAAATCGCTTGTGCTGGAAACTGCTCAGGAAGACGGCTCTTTGGAGAAAAAGACCGTTCTCTTTGACGATATTGCTAAAGCAAAATTTGTACATCTTTAAAATTTTTTAGGAGGCTCCAAATGTCAGAAATGGCGGAGGCAATCCAGGAACTGGTTCACGAAAAAGGTGTTTCTTTGGAATCAGTCAAACAGACAATTGACAGCACTTTGAAGGCTGCTTACAAAAAAACTTTCGGAAACGCGGATAACTGCATCGTTAAGTTTGTCTCAGCGTCTGGAGACGAAGTTTCAGGAAGCGAAGATATTGCCGATGTGCGTGTTTATTCAAGAAAAACTGTTGTTGACGGAGTTTACGACCCTGTATCTGAAATTGAATTTGAGGATGCGAAAAAGCTGACTGACGAGGTTGAAATCGGAGATGAGATTGACATCGTTGTTGACCCGCACGATTTCGGACGCTCGGCTGTTTCAATCGGAAAGCAGGAAACACACAAAGGCTTGAACGAGTCTTTCAAGGACAATCTTTATAATGAATATAAGGACAAGGTCGGCGAAATCATAATCGGATACTTCCAGCGCGAATACAAAGGAAATATTTACGTTGACTTGGGAAAGGTCGAGGGCTATCTTCCTGTAAAAAATCAGTCTCCGCGCGAGCATTACGAGAAGAACGACAGAATCAAGGCTTTCATTTCAGACATCAAGAAAATATCGTCTGGAATTCAGCTTGTCTTGAGCCGTGCAGAGCCGCGTTTTGTTCAGTCGCTTTTGGAGCTTGAAGTTCCAGAGCTTCAGGACAAGACTGTTGAAATCAAGAAAGTTGTTCGCGACGCGGGATACAGAACAAAGCTCGCAGTTGTTTCAAACCGTGACGATGTTGACCCGGTTGGAGCTTGCGTCGGCTTGAAGGGAATCCGTATTCAGAATGTAATCCACGAGCTTGAAGGCGAGAAGATTGACGTTCTCAGGTGGGACAGCGACCCTCGCGTGTTCATCAAGAACGCGCTTTCTCCGGCGGAAGTCTTGAATGTCTATATCATTGACGAGGAGAAAAAGCAGGCTCTCGCGGTTGTTGAAGAGTCGCAGCTTTCTCTTGCAATCGGAAAGTCAGGACAGAACGTCCGCCTTGCAAACCGTCTTTGCGACTGGAGCATTGACGTGAAGACTGAGGAGCAGGCGGCTGACATTGACTTTACAGAGCTTGCATCCCGTGCTGCAAACGCTTTGTTTGACAACAGCGCTGAAAAAGAAGTCAACTATGACGACATCACAACGGTCGGACAGCTGCCTGGAGTTAAGCCTGAAGTTGCGGCCGCACTCAAAGAAGCCGGGTTTGATGATATTGAAAAATTTGCAACAGCGTACGAAAATGGTGAGCTGAAGAATATCGAGAATGTTACAGATGAGGATTTGAAGGCTGTAAATGATATTATCAGCAATACATTTGAATTCGTTGAAGAAGAAGCACCTGCTGGCTCAGAATCTGGAGATGCTGCAGAAGGAAATGCCGAGGAAGAATATTTCTGTCCTGAATGCGGTGCAAAAATCACACTTGATATGACAAAATGTCCGAATTGTGGTGTTGAGTTTGAATTTGAAGAGGACGAGGAATAATAGGGAAGTATGGCGGAAGAAGCTGAGAAAAAGACAGAATTCGTTTTAAGAAAAAAGAAGCCGGAGCAGAAAGTTGAGAACGCTGAGCCAAAGAAAACTGAGGCGCAGCCTGCAGGCGGCGTAAAAAAACGCATTGTAGTGGTTAAGAAAAAGAATATTGCTCAAGAGAATTCAAAGGCAGATGGAGCTGAAACAAAGCTTCATCCTGTTGTAAAACGTCCAGCGCAAAATTCTTCCGCTGCAACTGAAACTAAGCCGGAAAGCAGAGAGCAGCCGAAAGAAGCGGAGAAAATTTCTCCTGTTTCAGCAGCAAGCTCAGTTTCATCTTCGTCTTCAATTTCAAGAGAGCAGAGAGAACCAAGGGAACCTAGAGAAAACAGGACTGGATTCGGCTCGTCTCCTAGGAATTTTGATTCCAGAAATTCTGATTTCAGAAATCAAGATTTCAGGAATTCTGATTCAAGGAATCATGAGCAGCGTCCTAGACCTGCAAACAGACCGTTCGAGCTTAATTCAGCGCGTCCGAATGTAAAGGCAGGAAATCTTTCTGGCGGACGCGGCGGATTTAGAAACGGCGGATATTCAAACCGCGGCTCTTACAACAACGGCCAGCGTTCAGGCGGATTCACTGGCGCGCAGGCGCGCGAAGGCTATCAGAACCGCGAGCGCGGCGGAAATGGACAGGGTGGCTTTAACAGAAACGGTCAGGGCGGCGGATTCAACCGCAATGGTCAAGGCGGTTTCAATAGAAACGGTCAAGGCGGCACCTTCAACCGCGGCGGTCAGGGTGGCTTTAACAGAAACGGTCAGGGCGGCGGATTCAACCGCAATGGTCAAGGCGGAGCGCGTCCGGGATTCGGCGGCGGAAGACCTGGCTTTGGAGGCGGTTTCGGAGGATCTGCAATTCCGTCTGCGCCTGCTAAAAAACAGTTCAAAGGCAAAAAACAAGATTACAGCAAACGCAAGGATAAAGAGGAGCTCTTTTCAGAAGAGGAGCTTTACAAGAAGAAGCAGCAGACTCCTGCAAGCGTCGTGCCAAAATCAATCGATATTATGGAGACGATTTCGGTTTCTGACCTTGCAAAGAAAATGAATCTTAAAGCGAACGACATTATCGCCAAGCTCATGGGCATGGGAATGATGGTTACAATCAACCAGTCCGTTGACAGCGACACTGCTACGCTTTTGGCATCTGAGTACGGCTGTGAAGTCCATCTCGTTTCTCTTTATGACGAGACTGTAATTGAAAGCGATCAGGGAACTGCTGACGATTTGCAGCCGCGTTCTCCGATTGTTACAGTAATGGGACACGTTGACCACGGTAAGACAAAAACTCTTGACGCAATCAGAAACACAAATGTTGCGGCTGGAGAAGCCGGCGGAATCACGCAGAAAATCGGTGCTTATCAGGTTGCGACTCCAAAGGGAAAAATCACGTTCCTTGATACTCCGGGACACGAGGCGTTCACAATGATGCGTGCGCGCGGTGCTCAGATTACTGACATCGTAGTTCTCGTTGTTGCGGCTGATGACGGTGTTATGCCTCAGACTTTGGAGGCTTTGAGCCACGCAAAAGACGCGAAAGTTCCGATTATCGTTGCAGTGAATAAAATCGATAAGCCTGCGGCATCTCCTGAAAGAGTTATGACCCAGCTTTCTGAGCGCGGCCTTACTCCTGAGGAATGGGGCGGCGAGACTCAATATGTGAAGATTTCGGCTCTTAAAGGAATCGGAATCGATGAGCTTCTTGACGCGATTCTTCTTCAGGCTGAAATGCTTGAGCTTAAAGCTCCTGTTCACACTCGCGCAGAGGGAAAAATCATCGAGTCTAGAATCGATCAGGGACGCGGTGTTGTTGCGGACATCGTTGTTCAGCGCGGAACCTTGAAGATTGGAGATCCTTTTGTCGCTGGAATTTATTCTGGACGCGTGCGCGCTATGTTCAACGACCGTGGAGACAAAGTTCTTGAAGCCGGACCTTCAATGCCGGTTGAAGTTCTTGGTCTTGACGATATGCCTAACGCGGGCGATCCGTTCCAGGTTACTGAAAGCGAAAGAGAAGCGCGAAGTATCTCTTCAAAGAGACAGGAACTTAAACGCTTTGAGGACGCAAAGGCAGTCAAGAAGGTTACTCTCGACAACCTTTACTCGACAATCGAGGCGAGCGAAATCAAGGAATTCAAAGTTATTATCAAGGCGGACTTGCAAGGTTCTGCCGAGGCTCTCAAGGCTTCTCTTGAAAAACTTTCAACTCCTGAAATCCGCCTGAACGTTATTCATTCTTCGGCTGGAGCTATCAACGAGTCTGATGTTACTCTTGCCGCCGCTGACGAAAACGCGATTATCATCGGTTTCAATGTCCGCCCGACTCCAAAGGCGAAACTTCTTGCCGAGCAGGAAAAAGTTGAAATCAGAAAATATAACGTTATCTACAAATGTGTTGAAGAAATCACAGCCGCAATGGAAGGAATGCTCAAGCCTGACACAAAAGAGGAAGTCATCGGTACTGCCGAAGTCAGAAGCACATTCCGCGTTCCGAAAGTTGGCGTTATCGCAGGATGCTACGTTACAGACGGTCTTGTTAAGCGCACAGCCAGCGTGAACCTTATCCGCGACGGCGTTGTGAAATTCACAGGAAAGATTTCTTCTCTCAAACGTTTCAAGGACGATGCGAAAGAAGTCGCTTACGGATTTGAATGTGGTATCGGTCTTGAAAATTGGCAGGACATTCAGGAGGGAGATACTCTTGAAGTGTTCGAGTACGTTGAGATTGCAAGAAAACTCGGCGACAGCATTGCAAAAGAGAAAGAGGCGGAAGCCGCAGCGAAAAAAGCCGCTGCCGAGGCTGCTTCTGAATCTGCGGATGCCGAGTAGGGGGCTTCAATGGGCGAGTACAGAATGTTAAAGCTTGGAGAGCAGCTCCGCGAGGAGATTTCCGAGCTTATAATGAAACAAAAAGTAAAGGATCCGCGCGTTTCAACTTTTCTTTCAATAAATAGAGTTGAAATTGCACGCGACCTTGCTTACGCGACAGTTTATGTTTCAAGTTTTTTGAACGAGTCTCAAATTAAGAAAGGCGTTGAGGGCTTGAACAGCGCGGCAGGATTTATCCAGTCGTCAATCGCGAAAAAACTTACAATCCGTCAGTTTCCAAAATTGACTTTCGTTGCGGACAACAGCATTAAGGAAGGCTTTGATATGGTGAGCAAGCTCAACCGTCTTGAGGCTGAAGAGAATGCTGCTAGAAAAGAGCCGGAGAACGAGCCGGAAGATGAGAAAGAACAGAAATAACGACAGCTCTGTCTCGGGAATTGTTCTTCTTGCTAAGCAGAGCGGACGCACAAGTTTCTCTTCTCTTTTTTCAGTCAAGCGTGCCTTGAACACGACAAAAGTCGGGCATACGGGCACACTTGACTCGTTTGCCGACGGGCTTCTTGTCGTTCTGACAGGAAAGCTAACTCGGCTTGTTCCTCATATCACAAATTTTGATAAAACTTATCTTGCGCTTATTGAATTCGGCTCAGAAACCGACACTCTTGACCCGATCGGGAAAATCATAAGAACTGCGCCAGTTCCAACGGAGGAAGATGTCAGAAATGTTCTTCCGTCGTTTTTAGGAGAAATCGATCAAGTTCCGCCGATGTACAGCGCGCTTCACGTTGACGGAAAAAGGCTTAGCGACCTTGCGCGCGAGGGAAAATCCGCTGAGATAAAGCCTAGAAAAATCACAATTCATTCGATAAAACTTCTTGATTTTTATGAAAAATACGCGCTTGTTGAGGTTTCCTGCTCAAAAGGAACTTATATCCGCTCGCTTGCCCGCGACATTGCCAATTCTTGCAAAAGCGCGGGTCATTTAAGGGCTTTAAGGCGGACAAAAGTCGGTCCGTTCAGCTTGAAAGACGCGGTCGGTTCAGAAAATCTTGATGATTTTACGATTGAGAAAATTCTTTCAAAGCCTGTTCTTCCGCTTGAAAATGATTCTGAATCAGAAAAAAACGAAGACTTGAAATTAAAAAAAATAGAATCTGAAGAAAAATCGATTGAGAAAAATATCGAAGAGAAAATTCAGAATGAAATCCGCGCGAATCTGAAAGATTTTGACTTTGACTGCGCAAAATATTGCGGAATGGTTCCGGCTGTCTTGAACTACGCTTCTACGGAAAATTACAGAAACGGCCGTCCTGTCGATTTTCGCTCGTTTTATTTTGACTTTGACAAAAATCTTGTTTCAGAAGAGAAGAAAAATAATTCTGAAATAACTTATCTCGATATAGAAGAAAAAAATCAGAAAAAAGAAGAGGCTGAGATCGCGGTTTTTTATCCTGATTTGAGCTTTGCCGGCTGCATGAAAAAAATAGGCGGAAAATTCAATTTTGGCTTTGTGATTCCAAGCGAAAACCGAAAAATGAAAATCTACACTTGGGAGCAGATTGAAAACGGGAAATTCGACGAAAGTTTTAGAAATCAGGGAATCGCAGGCACAATCGGAAGCTTTGACGGCTCTCATCTTGGACATCAGGCTTTGTTCGATGCTGTTTTGGCCCAGGAAAATCTTGTTCCGGGAGTCATAACTTTCTCAAAATCCATGCGTGCGATAAAAGACCCTGCGCATTATGTCGGCGATGTCGTGAGCCTTTCTCAAAAACTTGAAAGCCTTGAGTCGAAAGGCTTCAAGTATGTCATCAACATTGACTTTTCTGATAAATTCGCTAAACTGAAAGGACGTGATTTTCTTCATCTTATGATAAAAAAATGCGGCCTGAAATATCTTGCGGAAGGAAAAGATTTCCACTGCGGATACAAAGGTCAGACTGACATGAACATGATGGCGGAGCTTTCCCTTGCGCTTGGCTTCTGCTTGGACACGATTGATTCTGTCATGTACAAAGGCGAGAAAGTCAGTTCTTCAAGAATCCGCTCGTATATCATTGAGAAACGCTTTGATGAAGTGAAAGATATGCTTCAGGGTTGTTTCGCTTATGACTGTTCGGGATTGGACTGGAAGAAAAAAGAAGATAAGGACGGAAAGCTTGAAATTTTTGCTGAGATAAGGCACAAAAGAATAGTTCCTCCTGATGGAAAATATAAAGTTACGGCTGACGTAATATTAAGCGGTTCAAAATCTGGTGAAGCAAATGTGCGGGCATTCAATGCTGATTGTACATTAGAAAATGGGGCACTTCACCTCGCATTTTCTGATAATTTAATCAGCGGATTTGTTCGGACTGTATATTTTGGTTACCCAGAGGAAAAATAAATTTTTAAGGAGTAAGTATTATGGCACTTACAAAAGAAACAACAGCTTCTATTGTTAGCAGATTCGGAGCTAACGAGGCAGACACAGGAAACACAAAAGTTCAGGTAGCTCTCTTGACAGAGCGCATCAAACAGTTGACAACACACGTTCAGAATTTCCCTAAAGACACAGGCGCAAAAAGAGCGATGCTTAAAGTAATCGGTTCTCGCCGTGCTCTTTTGAAATATCTTCAGAGAACAAATCTTGAAGAATACCGTGCTCTTATCAAAGAACTTGGTCTCCGCAAATAAACTGGAGATTTAGATGGTAACAAGAGTAACAAAAAAAATTGGAAATGACGAGCTTGTCATTGAATGCGGAAAAATCGGAAAACAGGCTAACGGCTGTGTTTACGCTCAGTACGCTGGAACAGCTGTCATTGCCACTGTCTGTGCTTCTTCTGAAGTAAAAGAAGGGCTGGACTTTGTTCCTGTAACAGTTGAGTACAACGAAAAATATTACGCTGCTGGAAAAATTCCTGGCGGATTTATCAAAAGGGAAGGAAGACCTAAGGACAAGGAGATTTTGGTTTCTCGCCTTATCGACCGTCCTATGCGTCCTCTCTTTGAGCCTTCATTCGGCCGAGAGATTCAGATTGTTCCGACTTGCGTTTCCGCTGACGGCGTAAATCCTCCAGATATTTTGGCGGTAATCGCTTCATCAGCGGCTGTAACAATTTCTGATATTCCTTTTCACGGACCTGTTGCGGCGGCGCGCGTTGCTTATATCGACGGAAAATATGTAATCAACCCGACATTCAAGCAGCAGGAAAAGGCGGAGCTTGAAATCGTTGTTGCCGGAACAAAAGACGGTTTTACAATGGTTGAAGGCGGTGCAAACGAAGTAAGCGAAGAAGTTATGCTCGGTGCTCTTGACGAGGCACAGGGGTTCATAACTGCGATGTGCGAGCTTCAGGAAGAGCTTCAGCAGAAATGCGGAAAAGAGAAGCTTCCTCTTGCTCCTCTCAATGTGGAGCTTGCAAACAAGGATGCAATCATTGCAGAGGCGACACCGCTTCTTGAGAAGGCTTGCTTTCAGGACGGAAAAATGAACCGTGGCAAGGCGATTGCGGCTGCAAAGGAAACTGTTGCGGCAAATCACGCTGAGCAGCTTTCAGATGAAATACAGAAGAAACTTTTCGACGCTTGCTTTGATGAC
Organism: uncultured Treponema sp.; assembly: GCA_934691925.1. GTDB lineage: Bacteria > Spirochaetota > Spirochaetia > Treponematales > Treponemataceae > Treponema_D. The sequence goes on from CAKUTI010000030.1 coordinate 13,983, forward strand.
ATTCAGTACAACTTGCTTAGAAAAAGCATTCTTGACAGAGGCGTTCGTATCGACGGCCGCAAATGCGATGAAATCCGTCCGATTACTTGCGAGGTGAACGTTCTTCCACGTCCTCACGGCTCGGCTTTGTTCACACGCGGCGAGACTCAGTCTCTTGCTGTGACAACTCTTGGAACTGCGATGGACGCTCAGGTGTTCGACGACATTGACGGAGAAAGAAGCGAGAACTTTATTCTTCATTATAACTTCCCTCCATATTCTGTTGGAGAAGTCGGTCGTTTGACAACTGGAAGACGCGAAATTGGACACGGAAATCTTGCGAGACGCTCGCTTGCTCCGATGATTCCTCCAATGTCAGAATTCCCTTACACAATCCGTGTAGTTTCTGAAATCATGGAATCTAACGGCTCTTCTTCACAGGCTTCAACTTGCGGCGGCTGTCTTTCGCTTCTCGCTGCTGGTGTTCCGATGAAGAAAATGGTCGCTGGAATCGCTATGGGACTTATCACAGAGCCTGACGGCGACAATCCTTATGGAAGATATAAGATTCTTTCAGATATTCTTGGCGAGGAAGACCATCTCGGTGATATGGACTTCAAAGTTGCCGGAACAAAAGACGGAATCACAGGTTTCCAGATGGACATAAAGATTGCCGGTGTTACAACCCAGATTATGAAAGAGGCTCTCGCTCAGGCTAAAGCCGGCAGATTGCACATTCTTTCAATCATGGAGAAATGCATCGACAAGCCTCAGCCAATCAGTCCTTTTGCTCCAAAAATCCTGACGATGAAAATCAGCCCGGACAAGATTGGAGCTTTGATTGGACCTGGTGGAAAGAACATTAAGACTCTTTGCGCTCAGTACGGTGTCACAATCAACACAGAAGACGACGGAACTGTTCAGATTTACGGAAAGACAGGAAAGTCAGCTGAGGAAGCTAAGCTTGCTGTCAAAGGAATCTGTGAGGATCCTGAAATCGGCGTGATTTACAACGGAACTGTAAAACGCATCATGGATTTTGGCGCGTTTGTTGAGATTCTTCCTGGAAAAGAAGGGCTTTGCCATATTTCAAAACTTTCAAGACAGAGAGTTGAGAAGGTGACAGATGTCCTGAAAGAAGGACAGCAGATTCCAGTTAAGCTGCTCGAGGTTGACAAGATGGGAAGATTGAATCTTTCTTATATTGACGCTCTCGAAGAGCTTGCAAAGAAATAGCTTAAAATAAGCAAAAGTTAAGGCACGTTTCCTGGAAAAAAGGGAGCGTGCCTTTTTTTGTTTTCTGATGTTTTGAAAGCGAGGCGTTTTTTGCGCTACATAAAAACTTACGCCGGTATGGAGAGCCGTAGTTGCCGGGATTTTTCTGAAAAATCATTTCATAAAAAATCGCTTCACAAAATCAGTTCTTCAAATCACTTTTTAAAATCGGTTTAATCTCGTGCTTTTTTTTGATATAATCGCCTTATGAATACTTGCGAGATTAAGATTACAACAGAAGCCGGGGCGAAAATTCCTGCTTATCAGACTGCGGGGGCTGCCGGCTGCGATATTTGCGCTTTTTTGAATGAGGATTTTGTTTTGAAGGCAGGAGAGCGGGCTTTGATTCCGACTGGAGTGAAAATCGCTATTCCTGACGGCTTTGAAGTTCAGGTGCGTCCGCGCTCGGGACTTGCTGCGAAAAATGGAGTTACAGTCTTGAACACGCCCGGCACGATTGACAGCGATTACCGTGGCGAGATAAAAGTTATCCTGATAAATCTTGGAAAAGACGATTTTGTGATAAAAAACGGCGATCGGATCGCTCAGCTTGTTGTTGCTCCTGTTACGCAGGGCGTTTTTGTGAAAGTTGACGCTCTTGACGGGACAGAAAGGGGCGAAAAAGGATTCGGCTCGACTGGAAAATAAGGCGAGAGACAATTGAGAAAATTATTGGAAAACGCCGCAAAGCTGAAAAAATCTCTTGAAGAAAAATATCTATCCGGGCGAATTCACAAGAATATACGGAAAACTCGCGCGGTTATAAAACGTTGCTTTCGTATTTTGCGGCGGAGCGGAGCTTTTAAATTCGTTTTTGAGGCTTCAAAAGCCATTTGGAAGAAAATCTCTTCGTTTAATCTTTTGAATTCGGCTTCGCTTTTGCTTTCGCAAATTCTTGGAAGATTTGGATTACATCGCACGGCAAGCCGTCTTGAATTTTCGATGCGAGAGCCTACCGGAATAAACCGGCACGTTCTCGTCCGATATTTGATGAAAGAGCTTTTCCTGTATTTTTTTGTGGCGTTTCTGTTTTTTTTCATGGTTTTTTTTGTGAACCAGATTTTGCTTGTCGCTGAGAATATTCTTAAAAAACGCGTTCCTGTGATGGACGTTGCGCGGCTGATTACTTACTCGCTTCCGATGGTAATTGCGCAGTCCGCGCCTTTTGCGACTCTTGTGGGATTTTTGATGTGTCTCGGTCGCTTGGCTTCCGATAACGAATTTCTGATTTTGCGCGCGTCGGGGCAGAGCTACAGACTGATTCTCGTTCCTGTTCTCGTTGTGGGGCTTTTGATTTCAATCGTCTCGTTTTTTGTGAACGACTATCTTCTTCCGCTCGGGACTTTGAACTACAACAAGCTTTACCGTTCGATTCTGACTTCAAATCCGGCGGTGGAGCTTGAGTCGAATTCAATAAAAAGAACGAACGACAAGACTTTGGTAATCGGGCAGGTTTCAGGCGAGAATGTGAGCGATATGATTTTTTTCGACACTGACACGGACGGAAAACAGCGGATAATTGTTGCTGACAGCTCAAAAGTGAGAAAGGCTTCAAAGCCCGGCGTTCTGATGAATCTTTTGATGACAGACGCTTCGGTTGTGATTTTCGACTCTAGCAAGAAAAACGACTACGATGTTATGATGTCAAAAAATATGGAATTGAATATTTTTGAGTCAACTTTTTTTCATAATAACAAGGGCGTTTCTCCGCGCGAGATGACTTCTTACGACCTTGCAAAGCAGATTGGAATCCTAAAGCAAAGCGACGGCACAAACAAGAAAACGATGAACCGCTACCGCCTTGAAATGGCAAAGAAATTTTCGGTTCCGTTCGGCTCGATTTTCTTCGCGCTTCTTGCTCTTCCTCTTGCGCTGATTTTCGGAAAGCACAACGGGCAGACAATCGGACTTATAATCGGGCTTTTTATCTCCGTTTTTTACTGGGCGATGAGCATCGTCGGGCAGATTTTCAGCTCGCGTAGCGGAATGTACGGCGTTTCAATAATGTGGGCGCCGAATCTTCTGATTGGATTTTCAGGGCTTCTTTTTTACTGGAGACTAATCCGAAAATGAAAATGGTCGAGTATCTTTTTAGAAAAGTGATTCCGCTTTTTGTCGGCGCTATTGTTTTTTTCTCGCTTGTGCTTGTCATGGTCGATTTGATGATGAATCTTTGGAATTTTATCTCGAACGGCGTTTCAGGCGCGAAAGTTTTTCGGATAATGGCTTTGTACGTTCCGAAGACAATCTGGTACGCGACTCCGATTGCGATTTTGTTTGCTGTCTCTTACACTTTAAGCGACTTGTATGCGAACAACGAGCTTATTGCGATTTTCGCTTCTGGAATTTCGCTTTTCAAATTCACTTGCCCGCTTTTGTTTTTCGCTTTTTTTCTTAGCTTTGCGATGTTCTTTTTTGACGACAAAGTTGTTGTTCCCACTTACGCAAAAAAAACTAGCGAGCAGGAGGAAGTTCTCCAGAAAGAAAAATCTCTTAACAATGACAAAATCGTTGTTTTGAGCGAGAACGGAAATCTTGTCTACAAGGCGGAATTTTATAATGACGAGGAAAAGCGACTGACAGGTGTTTACATTGTAATCAGAAACGGCGACAAAAGCCTTTCCTCGATAATCCGCGCGGACTCGGCAAGATGGGACGGCGAAAAATGGAATCTTTCGAATGCGGTTCAGTATAAAATCGATGGCGACGGCGAGACGATAAAGGCAGGGCGCGTTGACTCTGGAATTTCTTCACGGCTAACGGAGGTTCCCGAGACTTTCCAGAATAATGTTGTGAGCGTCGAGACTGTTGACTCAAAAACGGCTAAAATCTATATCGACCATCTCTTAAAGGCTGGGCTTCCAGCGGCGGAGCAGCTTTCGCTTTACTACAAGAAATTCTCGTTTCCTTTTATCATTTTCATTGTTGTTTTTTTGTCGATTGGCTTGAGCGGAAAAACGCGCAAGAATGTAATGCTCATAAGCCTTGCCTCGTGCATTTCGGCTTCTGTTCTCTTTTATGTAACGCAAATGATTACAATGCTTCTCGCAAAGTTCGAGTATATTTCGCCTTTCGCAGGAGCGTGGTTTCCTGTCTTTATGTTCATAATAATCGCGGCGGTCGTTATGCGCTACGCGAGAACTTAAAATCTGAGAAGAGACTTTGATTGAAAAAATCTCGAAAAATGTGAAAAATTAAGAAAAAATCAAATGATAGAAATCAAAAAATAAAAATTGGAGAAAATTATGGAAAATATTTTTGATATAAAGCACGAGTCATCAGACGGAAAAGCCCGGACTGGAGTTCTTCATCTTCCGCACGGAGATGTTCAGACGCCTGTTTTTATGCCGGTCGGAACAAACGCGACTGTGAAGGCTGTCTCAAAAGACGACCTGGAAGAAATCGGCTTTGAGATTATCCTTGCGAACACTTATCATCTTTATCTGCGGCCTGGAAGCGACATTATCGAGCAGGCTGGCGGACTTCACGGATTTTCAGGATGGAAACGCAATTTTCTTACGGATTCAGGCGGATTTCAGGTCTGGAGTCTTTCAAAACTTAGAAAAATCACGGACGAGGGCGCTCGCTTTCAGTCAAACATCGACGGAAGCTATCATATGTTCACGCCTGAGAAAGTCGTCGATATTCAGACGCAGTTCAATTCCGACATTCAGATGCAGCTTGATGTCTGCACGGGCTGGGGCGTTGAAAAAAGTGAGGCTCTTCACGCTCTGAAAACTACCGAGAACTGGGCGAGACGCGCGAAAGAAGAATGGCTAAAAAAACGCGAGAGCGGCTACAAGGGAATCCTTCTTCCGATTGTTCAGGGAAACTTTTTTGAGGACTTGAGAAAACGCAGCGCGGATTTTGTCACCGAGCTTGACCTTCCGGCTCTTGCAATCGGTGGGCTTAGCGTAGGCGAGCCGCCTGAAATTTTTGCTTCGATGATGGACTTCACCGTGAATCATCTTCCAAAAGAAAAAGCGAAATACGTAATGGGAATCGGAACGCCGGACTATATTCTCGACGCTGTTCATTCTGGAATCGATATGTTCGACTGCGTTCTTCCGACGAGAAACGCGCGCAACGGAAGTTATTTCACGCACGACGGAAATCTTCCGATAAAGCAGGAGCGTTTTGCCCGCGACTTTTCGCCTGTTGACCCTGAATGCAACTGCAAAGTCTGCCGGAACTACACGCGCGCTTATCTCCGACATCTTTTCAAAAGCCAGGAAATTTTGGGAAGCATGCTCGCAAGCTACCACAACCTTTATTTTCTCCACAATATGATGAAAGAAATTCGCGCCGCAATCAATGAAAACCGTTTTGAGGAATACCGGACAAATTTCCTGAAGCGCTATCATTCAGGAAGATGGAATTTAGGCATTGCTGCCGGAAAATCTTCTGAAAAGTAATTTTTAGAAGAATCCGGGCGCTTCCCGCTTTGCGGGCCGGCTGTTCCGCCCTTCGCTGTCCGCTCATTCCTTCGCTTCGCTGGCTTCGCTCCAGAACAGCCTTCGGCTGGGGCTTCATAGCCTAGCGCGGAAAAAGCGGCGCAAAAACGAAAATGCGTTTTATAAAACCGCAAAAACGGCTAGAATGTGGAACGAAAAATAAGAAAAATCAAAAACGGAGTTTTAACAAAATTGAAAAGAAAAATCATCTTGCTTGTTTTCCCGCTTTTTTTTGCTTTTAACGTTTTTTCTCAGGAGAATTCAGAATCTTTGAATTTAGATTCCGAAAATTCAGAAGTTTCAAATTCAGAATCTTTGGATTCTAAATCTTTAGATTTGAATTCCGAATCGTCAGATTCACGATCCGAAAGCAGTTTTGACGAAGTTGTGATTCCGTCTGCAAAACGGCCGAAATCTCCTGACTCAAAAAAAGTCAAAGATTTGGACAACACAGACGGCGAGGCGCGCGAGAAAAATCCTGACATTCTGAAATTTGGCCTTGAAGAGGACATCTCCGAGCTTTTGGACAAAATGACGCGCGACAAGGACGTGCGTTTTTCAGGCGAAGTTTACGATTTGTTTCAGGAGACGAAATCGAATGTTCTCCGCGAGAAAATTCTGCGCTATTTCAGCGCGATTGAAGACCCGTGCCTCGAAGATTTCGCAGTTGAAATTTTAGACGACCCTTACGATGAAAAAAAATCAGTCGTTGACGCGTGCTTTTCGTATGTTCAAAGCGTAAAGACAAAAGAGGCGATTCCGGTGGCAAAAAAGCTGCTTGAAAGCGATGACGAAAGCTATTTTCAAAATTCGATTGAGACGCTCGGAAAAATCGGCGGAGCAAGCGAGGCGGTTTATCTTTCAAAATATATTGACAACGAGGATTTGTCCCTTGCGCAGCGTCAAAGCCTTGTGCGCGCTTTGGGAAGCCTTCACGCCGCGGAAACTTACGACAAGCTTGTGGAGCTTGCGGAAAACGAGGACGAAAATTCATTTGTCCGCCAGTACAGCGCGGAAGCAATCGGCGAGATGGGAAAAGACGAGGCTGTTCCTGTTCTCGTGAATCTTTTTGAAAGCGAAGACCCGAATCTTCGCGCGTCTGCAATAAAAGCCCTTTCAAATTTCAGCGATTCAGAATCAAAAAACACGATAATTCAGGGCGTGAAAGACAGCCACTTGAAAGTGAGAAACGCCGCGATTGACGCTGTGAAAAAACTAAAAATCACTTCCGCGGACGAATATCTGATTTACCGCGCAAAGAACGACAAAGAGCCGTCTGTCAAAAAATCTTGCTATGCGGCTCTCGCTTCTCTTGGAACTTCAAAAGGCGACGATTATCTTCTTGGCGAGCTTGAAAACAAAAAAACAGGCGACAACACAAAACTTGAAATCGCGACCGCCTTGCTCGGCGAGAATGAAAAAGGCGCGAAGCAGATTGCATCTCTTGCCGTTGAAACCGTAAAGGACGACCGGCGAAAGCAGCTCCGCTACGCGCTTGGAAAACTCATGGCAAAATACAGTAATTCCGCTTTTTCAGACGTGTGCCTGCTTTACATTCAGAACAAGGATGTTTCGACAATCGGAACCGGACTTGACATTTACGCGAAAGGAAGATATTCAAATTGTGATTCCGCGGTGAAAGAACTTGCGGAAAAAGCCGATTTGAACGCGAAATCCAAGAATCAGATGGCGATAAAAGCTGCAAAAATTCTTGGAATGGACGTTGAGAAAATGACTGAAAAAAAAGACGCGGAGCGCGAAGCCGAGGAAAATGCAAAAAAGGCGTTGGATTCGGCAAAGAAAAACGGAACTTCAAAATCCGCATTATCCGTGCCTTCAAATTCAGCTGAAAATAAGGATGCTAAATAATGGGCGTGTTTGCAATTTTTATGATTTGCTGGTGCAGCGGGCTTGTCTTTTTTCCTGCCGCAACTCTCGCTTCCGTAAAAGCCAAAAATTCAGAAAAAGAGATTTCGGAAATCAAGAAAGACTCTGTTTTTGGAACAAGGACGATTTTTCTAAACGACTTCAATCGCAAGGAGCTTTTTGTTCTTGACGGAGATTTTTCTGACCGGCAGATTATCGAGCATGAGAATATCACTTATCTGGTTTATTTTGACAAAATCGAGAGAAATCAGATTTATATGTGCGCTGAGGAAGTGAACCCGAAACTGAACAAGCCGGAAAATTCAAAATAATTAAAATTTTCCGGCCGCTGTTCTTTTTTTATCGCTTTTGTTTTTTGAAAATCGCTTTCCAGTTTTTTCGCTGTTTTTTAGTCGTAAAGTCCGTTCAAAAGTCTGTAGACCGCGTTAAGCCGCTCTTTTCCGTCAACATTCAGCGCGGAGCTTTCATCTGCGAGCGACTCAAGGCTTGAAAGGCTTTCGTTTAGCGCGGTCGTAAATCCGCGGCTCGCCTTGAACCAGTACGCGCCTCTTCCGTCGGTGAACAATGTGAGAAACGCGAATTCTTTCGCTTTTTTCGACTGCGTGATTCTAAGCGTGCAGCCAATCGAAGAAATCAGCTCGTCAAATCCGCCGTCCTTGTTGATGTCGAAATTTTTTCTCGGCCATGATTTTTCTGGAAGCGGCTCAAGATTAAGTTTTTTTACAACCTTGCAGACAAGCTCGAGCTTTTCGCCAGCAAGAAGTCCTGTTCCCTTTATGAGAATTTTCGAGCGGATTCCCGCGAAAGTCGCCATCTTGTTTTCGTCATGCTCGCTTTTAAGCGCGTTCCGGAATTTTTCAAGCGGAAGAATAAGAATTTTCTTTCCTTTTTGCTTTTCAATATTGAACAATTCTCCGCCGATTTCAAGCTGGTTTTCGTTCTTATCCTTTGATTTTTTTCCGCCAAAATGTCCGTCGTCTCTTCCGTAGAGTTTTCCTTTGTCGTCCTCAAATTTCTTTCCTTTAAATTCGAGATTTCCAGTAAGCGAGCGGCCTTTTTTTCCTCGGAGCGAGTAAAGTTTTTCCTCAAGATTCGGAGAAATTTTTTCAAGGAGAGCTTTTGTAAGCGGCGAGACGCTCATCGCGAAAGTGCGCGAAGTTCTGACAATCTCGCCTGCAACGATAAAAAGCGGGTCTGTCTTGAACATATTTGAGCCAGGATGAATTGAAATATGCTCAGCCGTGAGCGAGCGGTAATTCTCCCGCCCCTCGCGTATGCAAACAAACTGAATCATTCCTGTGGCGATGCAGCAAAGATAGTCGTCCATGCTTCCGCCGTTCCCGATTGGAATTCCAAGCTCTGAGATTTCCTCTTCAAGCTGAGTCTTTATGTTCGCGATTTCAGCCATTACTTTCTCGTCAAGATAATTGTTCTGGCAGAATC
>CAKUTI010000031.1 GCA_934691925.1 uncultured Treponema sp.
CGCTCTATCCCGAAGATTACGAAATTCCTTCATACATAACGGACAACCTGAAATTTCCGCTTTATGAGTGGCAGAAAACCGCTTTGGAAAATTTTCTTATAAACGAAATAACGTGCCCAATCAAAGCGAAAAAAAGAGGCGTGTTGCCGCCGAACCATCTTATGTTCAACATGGCGACAGAAAGCGGAAAAACGCTGATTATGGCGGCTCTGATTCTCTACTACTACAAGCAGGGCTTCCATTCTTTAATGCAGGCGACAAGGCGATGAAAGAAAAATTCCAGAAACAGTTCGAGGAGATTGTGTGATAAGAAAAAATACATGGAGACTTCTGAAAGAGGACAGCCGCTTTTTTTAAGCCATGCTTGCTAAAAACTAAAGGTATGCTTTCTAAGAGGCTAAGGTATACTTCCTAACTCCCGAAGGTATACTTCCTAAGGACTAAAGGTATACTTCCTAAAGACTGAAGGAATACTTCCTCAGGGGCTTAGGAAGCCTTGCTTCAGCTCTTAGGAAGGCTTTCTTTAGGGCTAAGGTATGCTTCCTTTAGTTTTTGGACGAGATTCATTAAAAAATTGATTTTTTTAGTCTTCTTCCGGTCTCTTGCCTTTTTATTCCATCGACTCCGCGCCGAATCCTAGCGCGAGCAGGTCAGATAAGTCTTTTTCAATGTATTTTCCGTTGTTTGAGCAGCACAGAACTCTTAAATGCGGCGCGAATTCGTACATGAACTGGCGGCACATTCCGCATGGCGTGCAGAGCTGCTCGGAGCTTCCGGCTATTGCAATCGCCTTGAATTTCCTGTGTCCGTCGGCGACTGCGGTTGACATCGCGTTTCTTTCGCCGCAGATTCCGCACGGATACGACGCGCTTTCAACATTGCATCCTGTGTAGATTTTTCCGTCATCGCAGAGAAGAGCCGCTCCAACATTGTATTTTGAGTACGGCGTGTATGCGTTTTTCCGCGCGTCCAGCGCAAGCTCAACGAGCTTTTTGTCGTCAATATTTTTCATTCCTTCCATAAAGTCACCTTTTTCAAAAAAATTGCTTCGAGGTTTTTAATGATAGCACATTTTTGCTAGAATGATGAAATGGAAATTGCTCTTGAAGACGGCGAGCGGATTGATTCTCTTCACGTCGGAGATTTTAAGATTGTCCAGAACAGGAATTTTTTCTGCTTTGGAATGGACTCAGTGCTGCTTTCGGATTTTGCTTTCAGCCGCATTGATTTTAAGACGGAAAACCTTAAGATTCTTGACTTGTGCAGCGGAAACGCGATTGTTCCGATTTTGCTTTGCGGAAAGCTCAAAGAACGTGATTCCAAAAAACTTGTTTTTGAAAATCTTGATTTTGGAAAACTTGTTTTCAGAGACTCTGATTATAAGAAGTTCGAGAATCACAATGCTCATTTTTCCGCGTTGGAGATTCAGGAGAAAATCGCTGATATGGCTCGCCGGACGGTGCTTCTGAACAATCTTCAGAATAAAATTTCTGTGAAAAACGGCGACCTTTGCAAAATCGAAAATCTTTATGATTCAGATTCTTTTGACGCTGTGACCTGCAATCCGCCTTACATTTTGCCTTCGAATGGCAGGCAGAGCTTGAACAAGGCGAAAATGATTGCCCGTCAGGAAATCTGCTGCTCGCTGAACGATGTTCTTCGGGCGGCTTTTTACGTTCTGAAAGACGACGGCAGCTTTTTTATGGTTCACCGGCCGGAGCGTTTTGACGAGATTGTCTCGTCGCTGAAATCTTCCGGATTTAAAATCAGGAATTTCAGGTTTGTGAAGCCTTTTGAGAACGAGAACGCGAAAATGGTTCTTTTTCATTGCGTCGCAGTAAAAAAATCGGAATGTCAAAAAAGTCAAAATCTTCAAGATAACGAAAAAGACGAAAATGTTTGGAAAAATGAAAATATAAAGAAAAGCTGGGAAATAGAAAATTTAAAGAAAATCGAAATCTCGCCGCTCGTTATTTACAAGGAAAAAGACGTTTACACTTTGGAAACGGAAGAAATATATGGAAGAAAAGCGAATGAAAATTTTTAAGTTTTTTGCTGTTGTGGCGGCGGCTTTTGTTTTTGTCTCGTGCGACAAGAAAATTTCGCCGCAGTTTTACGAGTCGCTTGGAACGGTCTGTTTTATAAATCTTTATGACGACGGGAAAAAATCGGTTTACGACGAGATTGAATCTTGTCTTTCAAAAATCGACTCGAAATTCAATGTGAACAACGAAAATTCTGAAATCTCGCTTGTGAACAAGAACGCGTCAAAGTCTTCTGTGAAAATAAGCGACAATTTCGCTTTTGTTCTGAAAACATCGCTTGAAACCGCAACGCTTACGGACGGAGACTTTAATCCTGCGCTTGGAAATTTGATAAGGCTCTGGGGAATAAACACCGACCATGCGCGAGTTCCGTCTGAATCTGAGATTGAAGAAGCGAGAAAGCACTGCGACTGGAGAAAAATCGCTTTTGACAAGACAAACCAGACTGTTTTTTTAAGAGATGACAAAATTTCGCTTGATTTAGGGGCGATTGCAAAAGGCTTTGCTGCGGACGAAATCGCGTTGATTTGCGGGAGAAACAATGTTCGCCGCGCCGTGATTGACTTGGGCGGAAATGTTCTAGTTTTAGGCGAGAAGAAAGACAAGTCACAATGGAAAGTCGGAATCAAGAATCCTGAAAATCCGGCAGGCGAGCCTTGCGCCGTTCTGAATTTTCCTGCAATTTCTGAAAACGGAAAAACTTGCTCGGTTGTGACAAGCGGAGTTTACGAGCGTTTTTTTGTTCAGGACGGAAAACGCTACCATCATATTTTAAGCGGAAAAACAGGATTTCCTGCGGAGCCGGGCTTAAAATCGATAACGGTTGTCTGCAAAAAGTCGATTGCCGCAGACGCTTTAAGCACAGCGTTTTTTGTCGCTGGAAAAAGCCGGGCATTGGAGCTAAAAAGTAAGGCCGAAAATCTCTTTGGAGAGAAAATCAGCCTTGTGTTTATCGAAAATGACGGAAAAATTTCTTCTTCGCTTTCGGATTCAGAAATTTCCTTGAATTTTGAAAATCAGATGTAGTGCTTCAATTCCTGATGCTCAATCATCTTTGTCTTGACCGCGACGATGTAGCTTCCTGTAATCCAGGTGACAACATCGAAAGCGGCTGCGAAGCTGCACAAAATCGGGGCTGCGTTTCTTAAAAGCAGGTAGCCTTCGCCGAATCCGCGGCCGTATATCGAACAGATTGCAATCAGCGCGGTGAAAGTTCCGCCTTGCGGCAACATTCCCAAGACAAATGAGACTGAGAACGAAGTCACGAAAATCCAGAGAATGTCTGTGACGGTGAATCCCAAGTCTGTGTATGAGCGCAAAATCGTAACAAAGCAGATTGAAGTTACAAGGGCTGTTCCGCCTCGGCTGAAAATTGAGAAAAGCGGAAACGAGAAATTTCCGGCTTCATTGTGGATTCCGAGGCTTTCTTTTCCGTGGCGGGCCGAAACTAAAAGTGAGATGTTGGAGTCGCCTGAGAAAAAACTCACGAGAATCGGGCAGATGCTCGCGTAAAGAACGTGGAACGGTCTTAAATCCTTGCAGAAAAGCCTTAAAATCAGCGGATAGATGAGCCCTGCAAGAAGAACAAAATCAACTAGAAGCATTACAAAAAGCGGAACGAAAGTCGAAGTTTCAAAAATCGTTTTCGCCTGCAAAATCCAGTAGCACGAGATTGCAATCATTCCGACTGAAAGCCATTCCACAAAGAACGAAAGAACCGTGTAGCAGAGTTTTGAAAGCGATTCAAGAACCTGAACGACAGGCTTTGAAGCCGCCGAGTCTGAAGCGCAGCCTGCGCCTGCGAAAGCCGCAAAAACAAAAGCCGGAAGAAGATAGTCGCCGTTTTTCAGCGCGTCAAATCCTGAATAAGGGAAAATTGACATCACAAGGCTTTTCATATCGAGCTGCGGAATGTTGCTCATTTTTTCGCCTGTGATTGGAATGCGCGGAAGCTTGAATATCAGAATCGTTATGAGACCGAGAAGAACGAGAAGCAGCGTTCCTGCAATCAAAGCCGCGAAAGTCCAGAATGTTGTCCTTATGATTTTTCTGTCTGTCCTTAATTTGAAAAATGCGGAAGAAACTCCGAAGACGAGGAACGGAAGCGCAGCGTAGCGTCCGAACCTCACTGCGAGTTCCGCCGCGCTTGAAACAAATGAGTTCACGCTAGGCACATTCAATGGAAGAATTATGGCAGCAAGCACGCCCAAGACCGTGCCGATTAAATATTTTATCCAAACTTTCATAGAACCGTGATTATATCAAAATCGCCTTGATTATGGTATAATTTCAGATATGGCTAAGACGATTTTATTTGCGGGAAAAGAGCTTCCAGACGGAAAAGATTTGGCTTCAGGTGCGGTTTTTCAGGGAAGAAAAGTGATTGCGAGCTGCGCTCTGAAAATTGGCGAGAACGGCGAGGAGCAGCCTGACGCGGAAAATCTTCCGAAAAATGTTACTGCAATTTCGTGGAACAGAGGCTCGGCTTTGTCCTCGCGCGCGTTTGTCTTGAACAGCGAGAACGAAGGCGGCGCAGACGAGGCGGTTCTTGTTTTTGACGAGGGGCTTTTCGCTTCAAAAATCGGCTCGGCTTATGAGAACGCGAGAATTCTTGAAGAGCTTATCGGAAGCTATCAGTATCTGGCGCAGGAGATAATTGCAAGATTCACGAGAAATCTTCAGAGAAAACGGAAAATCGTCTTTTTGTACAAGTCGAACCCGACAATATGCGAGAGCGTAACTTCAAGCTCCCTTAGAAATTCAGCCGTTCAGCTTTCCTATTCGTTGATTGCGGCAGCAGGCGGAGCTTTCCGTGCGTTTGCCGAGAATATGGCGGCGGAGCTTGTTCCGAGCGAGAATATCACACCGCTTCTTGTGAACTGCGACTACACAAACGATATGGCAGGAAGAGACAGCGCGCTTGCGGTCTGGCTTTGCGAGTATATGGACTCTGTTGACGCGCTGAAAAAGCCGCTTTCGGCAAAGCAGAAAGTAAGCTGGATAAAGGCGGGCGCGAGAAATCCGGGCGGATTCGGTCTTTTCTGATTTCTTTGTTTTGTAAGAATGTTATGGGAGTGTGGCTATGAAGTTGAAAAATCAGTGTCATTCCGAACTCGAGTCTTTAGACTCGCTTGGATTCGGAATCTATATGCTATATCTAATGCAGATGCTGAAATAAATTCAGCATGACGACCTTTTAGATTTTCCGAATTTGCGGAACTGATTCGCTTCGTTTTTATTTTCACTTTTGGGATTTTTTATGAATATTGATTTTGACTTGCATCTTTTTCTCGTTTATCTTCTTCGCATTTCGCTTGCTTTCGGGGCTGGTTTTTTAATGGGGCTTGAGCGCAAGGTTCGCCAGCAGGTTGTCGGAATGAGAACTCTGATTCTGATTTCCGTTTCGTCTGCGCTGTTCGGAATTATTTCAGTTCATATGGGATATTTGGGGCCGGGCGGAGACTCAACGCGGATTGCGGCGCAGGTTGTGAGCGGCGTTGGATTTTTGGGCGGCGGCGCGATTATGCGTCAGGGATTGAACATAAAAGGACTCACATCTGCGGCGATTATCTGGACTGCGGCGGCGGTGGGGCTTTCTCTTGGCGGCGGGCTTTATCTGCCTGCGGTTCTAGTTGTGATTGTCGCGCTTTTTTCTTTGATTCTGCTTGAAAAATTCGAGGAGAAGCATTTTCCGGCTGGAAGGCTAAAGTCTCTTCATCTTGTTTTTGATGACGACTCCGTTGACTTGCAGAGAGTGAAGTCCACAATCTCGAAAAGCGGATTTATCGTTGCGGATTTTAATATGAGCCGGATTCTCGCGGAAAAGCAGATTATTCTTCATTATTCTGTGAAAGCTCCGCGATGCGATGATTTTTCCGGCTTGATAAAGGGCTTGAAAGAAATAGGCGACCTTGCGGAATTTTCGATAACGGACTGACGGCCCGGTTCTAAGAACTTATCGTAGGAACAAAAAAATCCATGGAGGAATTTTTTTGTTCTATAAATCCCAAAACTTTGATAAACTGTTCCGTTATGGATTATTCGAACCCGCTTATTGTTCAAAGCGACAGAACTTTGCTTCTTGATGTTCACGCGCCTCTAGCCACAGAGTGCCGAAACGCGCTTATTCCTTTTGCCGAGCTTGAACGCTCTCCTGAGCATCTTCACACATACAGACTTACGCCTCTTTCTTTGTGGAACGCTTCCGGGGCTGGATTTTCGCCGGAAGACGCTGTTGAGGTCTTGCATAAATTCGCGCGATACGATGTTCCGCAGTCGGTTGAGATGTGGATTCGCGAGACTGCTGGAAGATTCGGAAAGCTCCGCCTTGTTCCCGCTCCGTGGATTGAAGTTCCTGTTTCCGAAAAAAAAGCGAACGAGAAAATCAAGGAAGAATATCTTTATCTTGTTACAGAAAGCGTGCCTGTCTTCAAGGAGATTGCTGCAAGCTCGGTTGGAAGAAAACTTTTGACAGTCTGCGAGTACGAAGAGCCGCAGGACGACTTTATGAAAAGCTGCAAGGTCTCTGAAAATGAGAAGGCTCATTGCTTCCGCCTTTCGCTCACTGACCGCGGCACGATAAAGCAGGAGCTTTTAAAGCTTGGCTGGCCTGTAAAGGACGATGTTCCGCTTGTTGATGGCGAGCCGCTTGAAATAAACCTGCGTGAAAAAACGCTTTCTGGAAAGCCTTTCAATGTGCGCCAATACCAGATTGAGGCTGCTCAGTCGATTGTTGGCGACAAAGGTCCTGGAACCGGATTTGGAACAATAGTCTTGCCTTGCGGAGCCGGAAAAACAATCGTCGGAATGACTGTGATGAGCCTTCTAAAGACAAGCACTCTCGTAATCACAACGAATATCAGCGCGGTTCATCAGTGGATTGGCGAGCTTTTGGACAAGACGAATCTCACTGAGGACGACATTGCCGAATACACAGGCGAAAACAAGGTGATAAAGCCTGTCACGGTCGCGACTTACCAGATTCTGACTTGGCGGCCTGAAAAAGACGGTCCTTACCCGCATTTCTCGCTTTTCAGAAAACGCAACTGGGGCTTGATTGTCTACGACGAGGTTCATATGCTGCCCGCGCCTGTTTTCCGTGTGGCGGCGGAGATTCAGGCGATAAGGCGTGTCGGCTTGACCGCGACTTTAGTCCGTGAAGACCATCTTGAAGGAAATGTTTTTTCGCTTGTCGGTCCGAAACGCTATGATGTTCCGTGGAAAGACCTTGAACATTCAGGATTCATTGCGACTGCCGAGTGCGTTGAGGTCAGAATTGACCTGCAGGAAGGAAAAGAGATTGAGTACGCGGTTTCTGATCAGCGGAAAAAGCACAGGCTTGCGAGCGAGAATCCTGTAAAATATGATTTCGTCAAAAAAATCGTTGAGAAATGCCCGGAAGACAAAATTCTCGTAATCGGCCAGTATCTGAGCCAGCTTTCTGAGCTTTCAAATCTTTTAAAATGCCCGATTATCACTGGAAAAACGCCGAACGAGGAGCGCGACAAGATTTATTCTGACTTTAGAGGCGGAAAAATCCGCGTGCTTGTCGTGTCGAAAGTTGCGAACTTTGCGATTGACCTGCCTGACGCGAGCGTCGCAATTCAGGTGAGCGGAACTTTTGGAAGCCGACAGGAGGAAGCTCAGCGCCTTGGAAGAATTCTGCGCCCGAAAGAGCGGAAGTCGAGGTTTTTCACGCTGATTACGCGAAACACGGTGGAGGAGGAATTCGGCGCGAACCGCCAGAAATTCTTGGCGGAGCAGGGCTATCAGTACCGTCTTTTGCGCTGCGAGAATCCAGACGACTTGAACGAGTATTTTGATTCTGAAATCAGCTGCCTGAATTAGGGCTGCTTGCAAAAACTGTCATGCTGAACTTGTTTCAGCATCTGTTAAAATTATGATTTATAGATTCCGAATCAAAATAAACATAAAAACTGGAGAAGTTTATGGAATTGAGTCCGAAAGTTCAGAAAATTATCGACTGGCGGGAAAGCCTTGCGGTTTTGCCGGACAGCCATTTTTTTGAAATCATCAGAATGTACTTGGGCGAGGTGAAAACTCCGTTCAACAAGCAGAAACTGATTGAGGAGCTTGGCGCGTTTATCAGAAAGGAAGAGAGCCGCAGGACGATTGTCTCTCTTTTGAGCGAGACCGACCTGCAGCTGATTTGCGCCGTGAAATTCATTCCGAACGCGACAGAAGAAAAACTTGCCGCGTTTTTCGGCTCGGACTTCACTTTTTCAGACTTTTACAGCCGACTTTTGAATCTTGAGGAGCGGCTGATAATTTACCGTCACAAAGACAAGCTTTCCGGCAAGATGATAATAAGCCTGAATCCGCATTTGGAAGACGACTTTGCGAAATTCGCGAAAAAATCAGTTTTGCTCAAAGTTCCTGAAACTGTGCGAGGCACGCATGACGAGCAATTTGCGCAAATTGAGAACTTTGAATACGGCATAAATTCCGTTCCTCAGAAAAATCAGGGCTTGTCTCCAGAGCTGATTGCGGCTTTTGTGGCGTTCATCAACAAGAACCCCGACCTTTGCAAGGCTGACGGAACTTTCAAGAAGCGGATTTCAAACGAGATTGGGATTTTTTTCCCTGGAAAATCCGAAATGCTTTTCTCGCTCACAAAAGCGTTCATAAATTTGTCGCTTCTCAGCGAGAATCTTGACGGCTACGAGATTGACACAAGCCGTTTCTTAAGCTTTTCGCGCCTTGCCCCTGAAATTCAGTACGCTTATCTTGCGGTCTCTTCACATGGGCGGTTCAGCCGCGGCTCGCTCGTGCGCCAGGCGAAACTTCTCCTTGACGTTGCCGAGTCTGTTCCTGAAACAGGCTTTTCGCGCAGCGTTCTTCTTAAGCTTAGCTTCCTGATTGCCGAGGACAGGGAAGAAAACGCTGTTTCTCCGCGCTTTGGAACTTCATCTCGCTTTTCTGAAATCTTGAACCGCGCAAAAACCGCTGAATCCGCAGTCGTTAATTCAAGCGAGAGCGAGAATCTCTCATCGCTTCTCGACCGTCTTCTTGATGTCGCCTTGTCTTTTGGGATTTTCAGGATAAAAGGAACTGATTCTTCCGGCGAGGATATTTTTGCGCGCGGAAACGTTCTTGACGGCACGAAGTCGGCAGATTACGGCGAGGAGCCGAAAGTTCTGAGTATTGACGCTGGCTTTAACGTGACTTTGATGCCGGGGCTTCCGCTTGAAAAGCTGCTTCCTCTTATGAGCTTTATGGAGCTTGTCCAGTTTGACACGGCGGCTCTTTTTGAAATCAACAGAAAGTCCGCGATGCACGGTTTTGACGCAGGTTTTACATCGTCAAAGATTCTGGAGCTTTTAAGAAAATATTCTCCATATGAAGTTCCGCAGAATCTTGAAGTGTCGCTTGACGACTGGAGCAACTCGTATTCATCCGCGGCGATTTACAAGGGCTATGTTCTTCAGGTCAGCGAGAAAAACGCTAGTCTCACGGAAAAAAATCCTGTGGTCCAGCCTTTTATTTCGGCAAAGCTTGCGGAGGGAATCTATCTTCTTTCGGTTGAGAATGACGAGGAGGCATCCGCTCTGATTGAAAAAAGCGGGCTTGATTTTATCGGGAAGATAAAGACGGCGCAAAAAAGCTCTGACAGCATTCGTTTTCCTGAATTTGAGGTTTCGTCACATAAAAATGATTTTGACAATCTTGAGGAGGAAAATTCAGAGACTGAAAAAACGGAGCTTTCGTTAAAGACGAACGAGGAGCGGGCAAGGCATTTTGAGGCGATGCGCTCCGCGCTTGAAAAAATGACGCTCACTCCTGAGCAAAAGGAAGGGCTGCTTGAAAGAATCGAGCACAAGATAATTCTGTCGCCGGTTCAGCTAAGGGCGAGCAGCGTGAAATTCGAGCGGATTGAGGCCGGCGGAATGGATTTTTCGGGCAAGCTGCACATCATTGAAGGCTCGATTTCGAACAACAGCATGGTGGAGCTTCATTTTGACAACGGAATTTTAGTGGGCGTTCCAATTTCAGTCTCAAAAACTGAGGCGGACGCGAACGTTCTGCTCGAAGTTATGCCCGAGCACGAGCAAAAGCTTCTTTCAATCGGGCAGGCGAAATTTGTCAAGCGAATAAGAGGCAGCGTGCTGAGATAATTTTGTTTGAGCTGATGGTTTGGTTTTGCAGAATAAAAAAAATATAATTCGCCGAAAACTTTCAATCCAAGCCGTTAAGATTTCCGCAAAGCAAGAAAACGCGTTTTGCCAGCGTTCTCAGAAATTTCATAAACAAAAAACGCGTTGGGCGGAGCGTGAAATTTTGGTAACGGCTAGAAATCACTCTGGGCAGCAAATGAAATAATTTCATAATTTAAAACTCCCTCTTCCCTTGTCCCTCATTCCGCTTTCCTCTAATTCCTTTCCACAATCTCAACAATCTTTCTTCCATATTTCTCGATTTTCTTGTCGCCCAGCCCGCTGATTGAATAAAGTTCGTCAACCGTTCTTGGCTTTCTTGCCGCAATCTCGTTCAGCGTGCGGTCTCCGAAAATTATGTACGGCGGAACGTCAAGCTCCTGCGCGGCGCGTTTTCTCCATTTCTTGATTTCGTCGTGGATTTTCTGCGCGCTTTCATCTCCGTTAAAATCCATTTCCTTTTTATGAAGAACAAATCCCTTCTGCTTCTTGCTTTCCGGCTTCGGAAACATAATTCCGCCGTTCGCGCCTGCGCTTGCCCTGTTCTTCGGCACAAAAACGCCTTCCGCCTGCATTTCCGAGTCTGAAAGACGCGCGCCACTGTTTCGTGAGACGTTGAAAGGCAGCATAATCTTGTCGCGGTTTTGCAGCGCGGAAAGTCCGTCGTTCGTCACTTTCAAAACGCCGTAGTCGCCGTATTTTGTCACAAAATCCTTTTCAATCAAGAGATTTGAAAGCTCCAGCCACTGAGTTTTCGTCAGCTCTCGCCCGATCCCCCAGGTCGAAATCATATTGTGCCTGTTCTCGACGATTCTTTTTTCACGCGAGCCGAGCAGAACGTCGCACACGTAGTTTGCCCCGAAACGCGAGCCGGTTCTTATTATGCAGCTCATAAATTTCTGGCACGGAATTGTCATGTCGATTTCCGGGGCTGGCCCTGTCTCGCAGATGTCGCAGCAGCAACCGTATTTTCCGATTCTTCGCTCTTCCTTTGATTTTGAGCCGTCGAGTTTCTGTCCGAAATATTCAAGGAGAAGCTGCCGCCTGCATTTTCTTCCGCTCGCGTAGTTTATCATCCCCTGCAGGAGATTTTCACAGCGTCCGCGGTCTGCCGCTTCGTCAAAAAAATAACGGATTTTGTGGATGTCGCCTGCCGAGTAAAGAAGAAGAGCCTCCGATGGAAGTCCGTCCCGTCCTGCTCGTCCGATTTCCTGATAATACTGCTCGAGCGACTTCGGCATATCGTAATGAATCACAAATCGAACGTTAGGTTTGTCGATTCCCATTCCGAATGCGAGCGTGGCAACCATTATCTGGACTTCGTCGCGTATGAATTTTGTCTGATGGTCAGCTCTCACTGAATCCTGCAGTCCCGCGTGATAATTCAGAACCGAATATCCAAGAGAAGCGAGCTGCTCTGTGAGCGTGTCAACCTGCTTTTTTGAAAAGCAATAGATGATTCCGCTTTCGTCCGAGTGCCGCTTGATGCACTGGATAATCTGGTCTAGCGCGTTTCTGTTTTTCGCGCTCACGTTCAGAAAAATATTCGGGCGGTCAAAGTTCGAGACAAGCACAGCCGGATTTTTAAGCTTCAGATTCTTTATGATGTCCTCTCGGACTTGAACTGTCGCAGTCGCCGTCAAGGCAAGAAAAACCGCGTTCTTGAACTGGCTTCTAAGCGCGGAAATTTCAAGATAGTCCGGGCGAAAGTCGTGCCCCCATTCAGAAACACAGTGCGCCTCGTCAATCGTAATGCAGCAGACTTTTACGCGCGGGTCGTGCAGCAGATTGCCTATTGTTGAAGACATCAGTCCTTCGGGCGAGACATAGACGATTTTTGTCTCGCCTCGCCTGATTGAATCCATCGAATCCTTGTAGTCTTCCCATTCCACAGTCGAATTCAGGAAAACCGCATTTACCCCGCTCGCATTTAGCGACGCGACCTGGTCTTGCATAAGCGAAATCAGCGGAGAGACAACGACTGTGAGCCCGTCAAAAATCAGCGCGGGAATCTCGTAGCAAAGCGATTTTCCGCCTCCTGTCGGCATGATTGCAAGAGTGTCCTTTTTATCGAGGACATTCGTGATTATTTCTTTTTGAAGCAGCCTGAACGAATCATAGCCAAAAACCGATTTCAAAACTTCTTCCGGCGATTTTCCTGTAAAGTCCATATTTTTCCCGTTGTTACAATTTTTTTTATTTTTCTGGGCATTTCCCGGCATTTTTGCCGAAAACATTTTGTTTAAGTTTTTGCGTTTTCGTTATTCTATCAAATTTTTTATTATTTTTCTGCTTTTCCTATTGCATTGCAAGTTCATTTTCTGATATAGTTTCAACACTTGCCGGGTTGGTGAAATGGTAGACACTACAGACTCAAAATCTGTTGCCTTCACGGGCGTCTGAGTTCGAGTCTCAGACCCGGTACTAACGGAGTTCATTTCAAAAGTGAACTCCGTTTTTTTGTTTAAATATCCGAGCTTCCAAAAAGTCCAAGCGGCCCGCTGTTCGCTCTCAGCGAAATCGCCTCGCTTAAGTCTGGAATATTTATCTTCTCGCTTTTTTTCATGTCCGCGATTGTTCTTGAAAGCTTTAATATTCCGCTCACGGCGCGCTGGGAAAAATCATTGTTCAAGACGCTTGCTTCAAGAAATTTGCGCTCATCTTTTTCAAGCGGACAGTATTCCAAGATTTCCTGCGGCGCAAGATAAGCGTTTTTCTTTCCCTGCCTTTTTCTCTGGATTAAAACAGCGTCTGCAATCTGCTTTCTTAGCTCCGCGCTGGAAACGGAAGCCGACTCTTTTTCCGTATTTGCGACATTTATTCTTATGTCAACGCGGTCTAAAAGCGGCCCTGAAAATTTTCTCCAGTACATATCGACTGATTTCGCGCTGCAAAGGCAGATTTTTCCTTCAGTTCCGTAATTTCCGCACGGACACGGATTTGTCGCCATCAAAAGCTGGAATCTTGCAGGGTAAGTTGTCGTTCTTCCGGCGCGGCTAAGCGTCACAAATCCGTTTTCAACAGGAACTCTGAGCATTTGAAGAACGCTTGTCTTGAATTCCGCCGCCTCGTCAAGAAAAAGGATTCCGTTGTGCGCCAAAGAAATTTCTCCGGGACGGCAATTCACGCCTCCTCCGCAAATTCCTTCAATAGAGGCTGTCTGGTGTGGCATTCTGAAAGGCGCGGTTCTCATCAGCGGCTCGGACGGCTTCAAAAGCCCTGCAAGCGAGTGTATTCTCGTTGTGCTTTGCGCTTCTTCAACGGTCAAAAGCGGCAAAATAGAAGAGAATCTTTGCATTGCAAGCGTTTTTCCGCAGCCTGGCGGACCGTAAGCCAAAACATTGTGTCCGCCTGCCGCCGCAATCTGCAATGCGCGCACGAGTTTTGCCTGATTTTTTATATCGATAAAATCCGCCGCTCTGTCTTCCGCTGGAAACAAAACGCCGTTCACTTCAACGCTTCCTTTCGGAATGAAAGCGTTGCCTCCTCCTTCTTTCGCGCTTGTGAAAAGTTCCGGTCGGGTCAAAGCCTCGTATGCGTCCGCAAGATTCGACGCTCCAAAAACTTTCATCCCTGCGACTTCCCTTGCTTCCGCCGCATTTGCTGCACTTACAATGCATTTTGAAATCCCGGCCGCCGCCGCAGTCGAGGCCGCCGCATGAACAGCTTTTACTGGCCGGATTGTTCCGTTTAGCTCAAGCTCGCCCATTACCAGAATAGGCTCCTTCCCAGATGAATCTGTTTCAAGTTCCGTTCCTGAAAAATTTTCTTTTGAATTCATCTTATCTTTTGACCTGCTTTCTCCCAAAACTGAAAGCGCGAGCGCCAAGTCAAATCCTGCGCCTTCTTTTTTCAAGTCTGCCGGCGCAAGAGAAATCAGAACTCGCTCCATCGGAAATTCAAATCCCGAATTTCTGATTGCAGCCCTCATTCTTTCCCGGGCTTCTTTTACCGCTCCGTCTGCCAGCCCGACAATATCCACCGCCGGAATTCCTCGCCGCAAATCGACCTCGACCGCAACTAGCGAGCCTTCATAACCAAAAGGTGAAAAAGAAAAAATATTCATAAAAGACCTCTTTTCTTATATGTGAAAAAAAAGTTCATTTTGAGCAAAAAATCTAAAAAAATATCGAAAAATCGAGAAAAAATTCCGAATTGAAGAAAATTGCAAAAATCGCGAATCAAAAAAATTAAGAATTCTAAATCGAAAAAATCCGCAAATCCAAAAAATCTCGAAATCCTGAACGGCAAAAAATTCAAAATAAATAATAGAAGAAAAACGAAAAAAACTGATTTTATTTTTCTGAAAAAAATTCGTCATTTTTAAAAAGCTGTTGTATAATTATTTCAGCGAGAAAAATCGCCGCGGTTCAGATTCGGGCTGCAAAAAATCTGTGATGTTTCGTCACTAAAAGGAGTACTAAAATGACAAAGAATGTATCAGCTGTAGGTTTTGTTTTGGAAGAGAAACAGGCAGAGATGGTGAACAAGAAGCTTGAGCGCATTAAATATGCCGAGGACTTGATTGTTGATTTGATTGTAAGAATCAAGCACGAGAAAGCATATGTTTTCGATGTGACCGCAAATTTCAAGTGGGGAACTCAAGCTCATGTAAAAGATGAGGATTTTGATTTCGGAGCTGCGCTGAATAAAACGATGGACGTTCTCGACGTTAAAATCAAAAAGGAAAAGGACAAGGTTCAGGAGAAAAAGTAATTCTGAAAAATCTTTTGAAATAAAATTCTGCTGAATTGAACGGCTGCTGAAAAGCTGATGGTGAAAATCTCGCTTTTGGCAGCCGATTTTTTTATAAAAAACACAGTTTTTTTTGTTGCTTAAAATGCTTGAATATTGTATAGTGAAGATATGGCGGATAAACCTTTCACAGTCCTTGATTTATTGAGCAAAGAGCTTCCAGAGCATATCGCGCTTAAGCTTAAATGCCTTGGCGGGAGAAAAGGCTTGTCTAAAGTTATTTCTGTTCCAGACTTGAATCGGCCGGGGCTTGCCCTTTCTGGATTCTTCGAGTCGTTTGCGTATCAGCGCGTGCAGATTTTCGGACGCGGAGAAAACGCTTATCTTGGAAAGCTTAATTCAGAAAGCAAGATTGATTCGTTGAACAATTTTTTTTCTTACGAAATTCCGTGCATTGTTTTTACGCATGGAATCACGCCTGTTAAGGAATTTTTGGATTTGGCTGAAAAGACGAACTGCGCGGTTTTGAACACTGAGCTTGACACGACTGAATTTTCAATCCGGCTTTTACGGCTGTTTTCAAATATTTTCGCGCCTAAGAAAACTTTGCACGGTGTTTTGGTCGAGGTTTACGGAATCGGAATCCTGATTACAGGACATTCCGGCGTTGGAAAGTCCGAGTGTGCGCTGGAGCTTGTTGAGCGCGGACACCGCCTTGTTGCAGACGACATTGTTGAGGCGCGGTGTGTAAACGGAAATTCGATTTTGGGACAGGGGGCGAACGCTCTTTTAAGCCATCATATGGAGATTCGCGGCCTTGGAATCATAAACATTGCGGAGCTTTATGGAGTCGGCTCAATCCGCGACCAAAAGGAGATTCAACTGATAATCCGTCTTGAGGAATGGGACGTGAACAAAGTCTATGACCGAGTCGGGACAGATTATGCGACAGAGGATTTGCTTGGCGTGAAAGTTCCTTATATTGAAATTCCTGTGAAGCCTGGCCGGAATCTTCCTATTATTATAGAAGCGGCGGCGATGAACGAACGCTTGAAATACAAAGGCTACAATTCTGCGAGAGATTTCAATCAGAATGTTCTCCGCTGGATTGAGACGGGAGAAGCCCAGACCGCATATTACGGCAGCGATGATTCTTATTGATTACGGTTTAGGATTATATTAAGATTGTATGGTAGTTTTACGGCTACATAAGGAAAGGTTATATGACTGAAAAGATTTTGACTGTAAAAAACAGGGCTGGAATTCACGCGCGGCCTGCGGCTCTTATTGCTCAGACGGCGAACAAATATTCATGCGATATTTCACTTGAAAAAGATTCAAACGCAGTTAATGCGAAATCAATCATGGGCGTAATCACAATGGCTGCTGGATACAATACTGTCTTGACGCTTAAGGCGGACGGAGCAGACGAGAAAGACGCTGTTGAGGCAATCGCCCAGCTTTTTGAAAATAAATTTGAAGAAGACTAATAAGCTGATAAAACTAAAAAAATATTTCCATGAACAGAAATGGAGAAGGAGTTCTTGAATGAAAGAGATTACTGCACGTCAAAAGGAAGTGTTGGATTTTATTTCTGAATCCACAAAAGAAAACAATTATCCTCCAACAGTAAGAGAAATCGGAAGCCATTTTGGAATTTCTCTCCGCGCTGTTCAGGACCACATTGCCGCGCTTCAAAAGAAAGGGTACCTCTCGCAGAGCCAGAAAAGAGCGCGCTCGTTGACTGTGAACCAGGAAAAAGCGAGCCAGCCGTTTGTGAGCAAGGTTCCTCTTTTGGGAACTGTCGCCGCTGGAAAGCCTCTTTTGAGCGAGGAGAATCTTGACGGATATGTGAATCTTACAGAGCCTTTTGTCCGCCCTGAAAAAACGTATTTTGCGCTTCGTGTCCGCGGACAGAGCATGATAAACGCTGGAATTCTCGAGGGCGACCTTGCCGTAATCGAGCAGGCGCAGACAGCGGTTGACGGACAAATTGTCGTTGCTGTTATTGACAATGCAATCACGCTGAAAAGATTTTATAAAGAATCCGACAGAGTGAAGCTCCAGCCAGAAAATCCTGCGTTTGAGCCGATTTACAGCAAAGATGTGACGATTGTCGGAACGCTTTCAAATATCGTAAGAACTTACTAGCCGCTAGATTATGTCAGCTCCGATTTATCTTTATACTGGACCTGAGTTTGGCGAGAGAAACGAGCAGGTTGAGGCTGTCAAGCAGTCGCAGAAAAAGCAGTTCGGCGACTCTGATGAGTATCTTCTTTATGCTTCCGACACAAAAATTGCGGAAGTTGTCGCTAAATTGCAGACAGAATCGCTTTTTGTGCCGTCAACTTGCATTGTTTTACGCGAGGCTGAGCTTATCAAAAAGAAAGATGAAATCGAGCTGCTTTCTTCATGGCTGAAATCTGTTTCGGCGAAGCCAAAGGAAAATCAGGATTCTTCTGTCTTAATTCTTGTTTCAGATGAAATTTCTGTTGACGCAAAGCTCAGTAAGCTTGTTCCGAAAGAAAATCAGAGAATTTTTTGGGAGCTTTCGGGCGCGCGTCTTGAAGACTGGCTTAGAAATTATTTTAGAAAAAATGGGCTTGCAATCGAGCAGCCGGCTCTCGAAGAAATCTTGGACATGGTTGAAGGAAATACGGAAGCCTTGAAGTCCGAATGTTCAAGATTTTTTGTCGTTTTCGGGAAAGGCCATGTCGTTACAGAAGATGATGTTGACAAGCTGCTTGCCCATAACCGTGAAGAAAACGCGTTCACTCTTTTTAATGCGCTTTGTGAAATTTCCGAGAACGCGCCGAAACGCCTTGAAAACGCTCTTCAAATCTTGGATAAAATCCTTTTGTCGAAGGCAAGCAACTCGATTACGCTGATTGCGGGTCTTGCTTCATGTTTTAGAAAATTGCAGGTTTGGCATTCAATCCATGCTGAAAATTACAGTCCTGATTTGAAGTCCAGCGGATTTACGAGCAAGAAGCAGATTTCGCAATACGTAAGGGCGGCGCAGATTTGGAATTTTGGTCAGACTGCCGCAGTTACGGCTTTGATTTCAAAAACCGATATGGAGATTCGCTCGGTCGGACAGAATGTTCAGAAAACGCTTCTTTCGCTTCTTCTTTACGAGATTGTCATGAAAGGCGGTGTTGGGCTTTCTTCTTATGAAATTTCAGAAAATTATTGCTGAAATATTAAAATCTCCAAAATCGCTAACGTTTCGAAGACGCAAAAACTGTTTTTTGAAGTTTGAAAATAACCATTGTTGCCCATGCATTGTTTCTATTTTATAATGGCAAAAATTGCCGATATTAAAAATGTGGAGGAAGAAAAGTGAAACTAAAACATCTTTGCGTAATATCATGCGCTTGCGCTGTGCTTTTTCTGGCTTCTTGCGGTTCAACGCCGACTGCTGAGGAAGAACTGGACTTTAATCCGGCTGAAAAAGCGGAAGAAACTGTGGAGCAAGTCGTAGAGGAGACAACTGATTTTACAACTGCTAATCAGGCTTCTCTTGAAATTGCGGAAAAGGCTCGTCAGGCTGCGGTAAAAGCTGACGCTCAGAAATATTATCAGGAAAAATTCGATGAGACTGATAAGTTGTACGGTGAAGTAAAAAACAAGGTCGCTTCGGATTCAAAAACTGACCATTCCGCTGAAATCAAGGATGTGGCGGACAGATTCAACGCGCTCGCTCAGGCTTCGCTTGCGCGTTCTATGAAAGACCGCGCGGATGAGCTTGGCTTTGCCGGTGAAGACCAGAATTCTTATGACAAAGGTCAAAAAGCGTTGTCTGATTATGAGTCGCTTGCGGCAGATTCGAGCAGCTCAGACTTGCTTTCAAAGGCGAACGAAGCTTTTGACGCTTATTCTGTTCTTATGCTGAAAGGTTTCAAGGCATTTGCCGGCCGGGAAAGAAATGCGGCTCTTGAAGCGAAAAAAAATGCGGACAGCGTGAAAGCCGGAGTTGCAAAAAAAGAGGAATACAAAAAAGCGTCGGCTGATTTTAAGGATGCTGATACCGCGTATGTAACAAAAAATATCGAAGGCGCTTACCGCGGATACAAGGCTGCAAAAGAAGCGTTTGCTTCGCTTTACGAGACAGTTTCAAAAAACAGGGCTGCGGCTCAGGAAGCGATTGAGCGCGCTAAGCAGAAAGTTGCAGAGGCTGCAAATTATTCTACAGAAGCCGACACTGTTTCTCCGCTTGAAGGCGAAGTTGCTGGAATCGAAAAGGACGATGCCGTTCTGCTCGAGGAAGACAATCTTGCAAATCCTGATGACGCTGTAATCAACATTGAAGAGGGCGAGACTGCCCAGGCTGCTGAAAAAGAGGCTGCTGCGGCAATCGCTGTTGAAGAAGCTGCAAACAAACTTATGGAGGCAAAATAATGAAAAAGATTCTGACTCTTACGCTTGCTCTTCTGACCGTTGGTGTTTTTGCTGTCAGCTATAAGAACAACACTTATCAAAAACTTGCTGACGAATACACAAGAAAAGCTCAAAACGCTCTTGATGCCGGCGAGTACGAGCTTTCTGTTGAATATGCGCAAAAAGCAGAAGAAAATGCTGCGCTTTCTCAGGCTTTTGTCAAGAAAATGCTTGCAAAATCAGACTGCGACAAGTCGATGAAAGCCGCTTCAAAAAGAATCGACTATGCGAAAAGCATAAATGCTGAAAGAAACTTTCCGATGGCGTATTCTTCAGCGCAAAAATCATATGCCAGCGCGCAGGCGGCTTACGACGGCGAGGATTATGAGACAGCTACTGCGTTTGCAAATCAGGTTCTGGAGGCACTTGCCGATATAAAAGAAATCACTCCGCTTCCTGAATATTATGTTGTTCGCCCGTGGGCGGACTCAAAGGACTGCTACTGGAATATTTCAGGCAGAAACTATGTTTACGACAATCCTCTGCTTTGGGAAAATTTGTATCAGGCAAACAGGGGAAATATGCCGAAGCCAAACGACCCGAATTTGATCCTTCCGGGAATGAAAATGAAAATTCCTAGCATTACAGGAGAATACCGCGAGGGCGTTTACAATCCTGCGAAAAAATACGACGGATATTCTGCGAACCGCTAATTGATGTTGTGAAAAAAAGCCGTGCTGAGAAAATCCGCGCGGCTTTTTTGTTTTTTAATCGAATTTTTCGTGCATCAAATATCTAAAAAGTGCCGCCATCATAAGCGAGTGCGGATAATCCTGATTTCCGAAATTTTTGCAGACTTTATCTTTTTGAATCCGCATAAAATCGACATATTCATCATCGTCCAAATCTTGCTTTCCTGTTGAAACAAGATTTTTCGCTGCAAAAAAGTAGACATGATTTGACATAATCGCGGGATTCGGGTTCGTTTTTCCAAGAAAAATCATTTTTCCAGCTTTGAAGCCTGTTTCCTCAAGAAGCTCTCGTGTTGCGGCTTTTTCAGGTTCTTCTCCCTTTTCAATCACTCCGCCCGGGAATTCAATGCTCAGATGGTTTTCTCCGTGTCGCCATTGCTTCACCATAAGAAAGTCGTCTTCAATTTCCGGAATCACAACGCACCAGTCGGGCGCGTCCATCACAATAAATTTTCCGCTTTTCTCGTCTGGCGACTCGGACGTGATTTCATTTACAGTCAGAATTTTTGTCTTCAAAAGCTCTTTTTTTTCTTTTTGTGTCCAGCTCAAAGAATCTTTTTCCATAAAAATGTCTCCTGTTTGCGTTCTCTTAATTTTTTGATTTTATCATTTTTTTCTCTTATAATTAAGGAGACTGAAGTTTTTGGAGCGGATAAAATGGCGGTTTTAACGGTTTCGAGGCAGATAGCGTCTTTTGGCGACGAGATTTGCAAGTCGATAGCTTCTCATCTTGGCTATAAATTTGTGAGCCGGACAGACATTGAAAAGAGAATTCTTGATTTGGGTTTTTCAAAGTCGAAACTGAGGAAATTCGATGAGAAAAAGCCCGGTTTTCTTTCGTCTTTGACGAGCGACCGCGACGAATATCTTGACTATCTTCAGCTTGCGATTTTGGAAGCCGCTGCTGACGACAACTGCGTTATAATCGGGCGCGGCTCTTTTATAATTTTAAAGGAGCTTTCGAATCATATTTCGTTGAAGATTATCGCCGAGAAAAGCTTGAGAATTTCACGCTATGAAGATGAGCACAAGTGCGGTTTGAAAAAAGCACTGAAAATTGTGAATGAGAGCGACTCGAACCGGGACGGATTCAACAAAAGTTTTTTTGATTTTGACGTCAACAATCCTGCGATGTTCCATCTTGTGATAAATACAGGCTTGCTCGACATTGACTCGATAAGCTTGTCGGTGGAAATGCTTGTGAAAAGCGCGGTTACAAAAGAAAAATCTGCGCTTGGAAACAAAAAGGCGAAAGAGCTTTTGCTCGCGCAAAAAATCGTGAATCTCTTGAAATATGAAAACAGACTTGTGATAAAATTTCTGCGCGCGGAAGCCAATGAAAATCGGATAATGCTCCACGGAATTGCGGATTCAAAATCTGAAATCGAAAAAGCTGTGAAAATCGTAAATGAAAAACTTCCCGGCTACAAAGTGATTTCAAGAATTTCCGAGATTTAAGGCTGTTTTTGCCGTTCACTTTACTTTTTCCAGTTCAAAAATTATACTATAAACAAATGAAATTATCGAACAAGTTCACATTGGCAAGAGCCATATTTGCACCAATTTTTTTTCTGATTTTTAATATTCCGGCTTGGCTAAATTCTGATATTTTGTCAAAAATTTCCGCCTTCATTATGATTCCGCTTCTTGCGGTTTTTGAGCTGACAGATTATTGGGACGGACATTATGCGCGGAAAAACAGCGAGGTAAGCGACTTCGGAAAGATTTTTGACCCGTTTGCGGATGTGATTTTGAATCTGACGGTTTTTATGTGTGCCGTTGCCAGCGGATATATGCCGATTGTTCTTTTTGCGCTGATTCTTTACCGCGAATTCAGCCAGAGTTTCTTGAGAATGGCCGCGCTGAAAAACGGAATCGCAATCGCCGCGAAAAAAGGCGGGAAATTCAAGACTGTCTTCTATATATTCTCAGGATTTTTCTTTTTGGCGATTGAGACCTATTCGCGACTGGGACTTTCTTTCTTTTCTGACGGATTTATTCACGGTTGCAAAATCGCCGCAATTGTGATGTTTGTGCTTTGCACATTGTTCAGCTGGACATCATTTTTGGATTATATAAAGTCGTTTTATCCAGCGATAACAGGCAAGAAAAAGTAAGATCTTATGTGTGAGACGGAAAAAAGGGCGCGTGCCGGGGTGTCACGCGCCCTTTTTTATGCTTGCAGACGTGCAGCTGGGAAAGTGAAAGTGGGAGA
>CAKUTI010000032.1 GCA_934691925.1 uncultured Treponema sp.
TCGGAAGATTTGCAGAATCTGATGAAAGAACTTCGTCATTCCGAAAGTGATTCTGAATCTCTTTGTGAGAAAATCGCGCGCGAAATGGGCGAGGCTGGGAAACGTCTTTACAGCTGGGAAAAAATTGCTTGGCAGTACAACGAGTTGTATTAAAAGCGTTAAAGTTGCTTTTTCCCTTCTTCTGTGATTTTAAATTTTCCGCCGCTTGCTTGAGATGCAAAGCCTTTTGCAATGCAGCCTTCCAGCGCGTTTTGTATCACTTGTGGCGTTATGGCGGAATCTTTTTCTTTTGTTTTGCGGATTTCTTCTAATATTCGCTCTTCTTTAAGCGGTTCGGTTTGATTGAGAATTTTTAGGATTTCTGTTTCTATTTTAGTCGCGGTGAACACATTTTTATCTTATGGAAAACTTTTTCTGCGGTCAAGAAAATAAAATTGCTTTATCAAAAAAATTATTACAAAGGAATAATCAATTATCCCTTTACAATAAAAATTTATCCTAAAGGAATAATCAGTTATCCTTTTACAATAAAAAATTATCCTACAGGTATAATTAGTTTTCCTTGTGGAATAATTTTTTATTGTTTTAGAATAATAAAGCTCCGCTTTGTCGCGGAGCGTGTTTTTTATCTGCTGGAATCTTAAATTTTTTGCGTTTCCGGCGGAAAATCATCAGAATAATTTTATGAGAGTTTCTTATGCGTTGGCTGCAATCTTTTCTGTTTCAGAAACTTTTGTAAGATAGCCGGTTCTAACGCAGCTTTCAAACAGAGCCTTGCTGATGTAGTCGGTTGTAACATCGTCGTAGCCGTCTTTGTCGCGCACAATTTTTACAACGTAGCCGTCATCCATCTCGCGAACGACCGTCATGTAGTCAGAATTGCTTCCAATGCTTTTCAATGTATAAGTTCCCATAATTTTTCTCCCGCATCCATTTAAAATGGATTTAACTTTTAGAAATTTCATGGTTTTACCATGCTGTATATTTTCATTTTCGGTATACTAGAATAAAAATTAAGTTTTTTGATTTTTTTATCAGAATATTTTCATGGGATTTTTATGATTTACTGCGACTCGCACATTCACATTGCAGACTGCAAAGTTTCTTCTGATTTTAAAGGCGAGTTTTCTTCCGAAAATTATTTTTGCGTGAGTTCCTGCCATTCAAAAGATGATTTTTCCGCTTCTCAAGGATTTTTCAGGTCGTTTGGAATTCATCCGCAGGCGGTTCTCGAAGATGAGAACAAGAAAAAACGCTGCAGCGAGGAAGATTTTGATTTTCTTGAAGAGCTTGCAAACGAAAAGAAATTTGTTGCCGTGGGAGAAATCGGGCTTGATTTTTTCACGACGGAACTAAAAGAAAAGCGGGCAGAGCAGAGCGAGATTTTTGAGCGTCAGCTTGCGCTTGCGTTAAAATACAATTTGCCGGTTGTTCTGCATTTGAGAAAATCTATCGGTGAGATTTTTTCGTATTCAAGGATTCTGGCAAAGCTGCCTTCAGTGATTTTCCATTCGTTTCCCGGAACTTTGCTTGAAGCGAAATCGCTTTTGAACCACAAGATAAACGGATTTTTTTCTTTTGGAAAGCCGATTCTAAACGGCAGAAAGGCTTCAATTCAGTGCGTCTCATCTTTGCCTTTGAATCGGATTCTGCTTGAGACCGACGCTCCGTACCAGACTTTGAAAAACGAGATTTCAACTTCGCCTTTTGACATCAAAAAAGTCTACAGCGAGGCTGCAAAACTTCGGAATATCAGTGAGAAGGAGCTTTCAGAAAATATTTTTGAGAACTTTAAAAAAGCGTACCAGCTTCAGATTTGATTTTTGCCAGCAGAATCATGGCCTTTGGCTTTTTCGGCTCAGGCTTATTCATCCATTTTTTTTCAAAAATCAGCGGCTGATTTCTTTCATCGCGTCTTCATAGTCTGAAAACATTTTTTCGCAAAGCGTTTTGATGTCGCCGCTTTTTTTTCCGCGAAGAACATCTTCAAGTTCCTGTCCGCTTGCCATAAGATTTTCTATGCAGAGCTGCCGTGCCGCGCCTTTTGTCGCGTGGACGTACTCGGCTGCTTCCTTGAATTTTTTCTCGTTTATGAGATTCTCAAGTTCCTGCCGCTCAAATTTGTTTTCATTTTTGAAAGATTCAACTAGGATTTCAAGCAGGCTTTCGTCGTTGTCCAAAAGCGAAAGCGCGGCATTTTTGTCAAAGATTTTCATAGAAATCCTCGCCGTTTCCGTTTGTGATTACAAAGCACGGAAGATTTTTGACTTCAACCAGGCGAACCGCTTCCATCCCCAAGTCTTCATAGTCGATTACTTCCTGGCTTTCAATGTATTCGCTTGCAATCAGCGCGGCGATTCCGCCCGGAGTTCCAAGATAAAAGGCTCCGTATTTTTTGCACGCGTCTGTCCACCTTTTGCTTCGGTTTCCTTTTGCGAGTGTTATAAGCGCGGCTCCGCGGCTCATCAAAGACTCGGCGTAAACGTCCATTCTTCCGGCTGTCGTCGGTCCGAAACTTCCAATAACTTCGTTTTCTGGAGTTCTTGCCGGTCCTGCGTAGCAAATCGGATATTTTTTTGTGTATTCAGGAAGATTTTTTCCAGAATCGATTAGCTTTTGCCATCTTGCGTGCGCCGCATCCCGCGCGACGAGAATCTTTCCGCTTAGGATGACTCTTTCGCCGGGCTTCGCGCCTTTAAGTTCTGACAAAACTCCGCTGATTCCGCCGTCTGTGCTTATTTTTCGTTCGATATTGCTTTCATCATTTTTTCTTTCTGATTCTTCAGGTTTTCTGTTTTCTGATGATGAATCCGCAGCTGAAATCGCCTCATTGAATCCTTTAAGTTCTGACGGATTTGAGACTGTTTTTTCAAGATAGAAGCCTTTTTGTGTCAGAACCGCCTTTAAATTTCTGTGGGCAGAGCATGAAACGCCGAATGAAATAGGGCAGCTAGCTCCGTGCCGAGGAAGACGGACTACAACTGCGTCAAGCGCAAACTTAGTTCCGCCGAACTGCGCTCCGAATCCTGATTCTGAAGCGATTTTCATAGCAAGATTTTCAAGCTCCTTGTCGCGGAAGCCGAATTGGTTCGGCTCGTAGGTCATTTCGCTGTACGCGCCCATTGTCGCAAGTTTTAAGGCAAGAAGATTCTGCTCCGGGCTTAGTCCGCCTGCAGCAACCGCAATCGTGTAGGGCGGGCACGCGCTTGTTCCAAAATGCGAAATCTGCTCTTTCATCAGCGCGGAAAATTTCTCTTTTGTGAGATACGCTTTTGTGCCTTGAATAAAGCTCGTCTTGTTTGAAGAGCCTCCGCCTTTTGCGCAGAAAACAAAGCTCATTGAATTTTCCGGCGCGTTTTTCACAAAATCCGGAACTGGAGCAAGTCCGCATGAAGATGAAAAAACTGAGACTTGAGCCGGCATATTGTTTTTCGGGTCGAATTCTTCAAAGAATGACTTTGGGGCAGACGTCGAAAACCGGAGTTTCCGCTCGTCATAAACTTTTGCGGCTCCTTTTGAAAGCTCCTCATATTCGTCTTTCCCGTTTGAAAAATCAAAATTTCCTTTTTTCCATGCGAAAATGTTCGCGATTCCCGTGTCCTGGCAAAGCGGAAAAACGCCTTTCGAAGCAACCTGAGCGTTTTTCAATATGCACGAGCAGACATATCTGTCGTTGTCGCTTGCGTCCGGCGAAAGAGCCGCTTTTATAACGTTTTCGAGATGCTCTTTTGTGAAAGTGAATGAAAGCCTTGAAAAAGCTGTTTCAGCCGCGCTGTGCAAATCTTTTATATCGTCAAAAAAATCAAAACCCTTGTTAAGTTCCATAAAAACATTATACAAAACCGCCCGATAATCTTCAATTTGACTTGTTTTTTGAGATTTTCAGATTCCGTTTATTCCGAGCCGTCTTTTTCTCTTTCCTTATCCCTTGTCCCATTTCACTTGTTCCGTGTCCCTCATCCCTCATCAAAACTTCATATCGTCAAGAACTCTCCTTTTTGCTATAATCTCAGATTATGAATACAAAAAAATTGGCATATCTTACTGTTGGCTTGTGCGTTTCTTCCGCGATTTTTTCGCTCACGATGATTTCTTTTCACGCCGATGTCTCGCTCGCCGCGTTTCCGCTTTCGCTTGTCTTCACTTTTTTTACGGCGGCGGCTTCAATAAAAAAACTTTTCAAGGAAAAAAATCTTTATTTTATTTCAGTTTACCGCGAGCTTTTGCAGTATCTTCCTTACGTTCTTCTGGTCTCGTTTGTTCTCCGGCGCGCTGGAGCTTACGGAACGCCTTATGTTCTTGATGTTTTTTCGGTCGTTTTCTGGATTTTGACTTCGCTTTTTGTTCTCGTGGTTCTGTATTTCTTGAATCCTAAACGAATCGGAAAAATCGACAAGGAATGGGAAAAATATATCGAACAGAAAAAAAACGATTCTTCAAAAAAACAGCCGTTTTCATTGAAGAGATTTTTCAAGGAGATTTTGAGCTGGATTGACGCTCTTGTTCAGGCTGTTTTTATGGTTCTTCTTTTGAATATTTTTATCGTTCAGCTTTACGAGATTCCTTCCGAGTCGATGGTTCCGGAATTTTTGATAAAAGACCGCGTTGTCGTGTTCAAGACTTTGAGCGGCCCGAAATTTCCTCTTTCTGAAATCGCTCTTCCTTACGTGAAAAAATACAGCCGCGGCGACATCGTTGTTTTCAGAAATCCTCATTACTCAAACGACAGAAAATCTGAGGTCAAGACTTTTATCTCGCAGCTTGTCTATATGTGCACGCTCACGAAAGTGAATCTTAACGTTGAGGCAGATGGAAATCCAAAGGCTGATCCTCTTGTAAAGCGTGTGTGCGGACTTCCAGGCGAGCAGCTTATGATGCAGGACGGCGTTCTTTACTCGCGGAAGAAAGGCGAGAGAGAGTTCAAGGCTGTTCAGGACGATTCAAAATGGGCGGCTTGGAATTTGAATGAAGTCCGGCCGAATCTGAAATCTGGAATCATGGATTTTCCTCTTTCCCAAAATGATTATGACGCGATGCTGAAATTCGAAGAGAACCGGCGGAATCTTGACATTGCCTCTGTTAAAGCCGAATGTTTTGAGCTTGCCTCGCAGTTTGAGAATTATTCAAAGCAAATTCCTTCTTCAAAAGCCGCTTTATTCTTGTCGGAACTTGAGAAATTTTATTCGTCATCAAAAAACGGATTCTCTGACACTTTCTCGGTGGCTGAGAAAAATGTAAACGAGTACGAGCTTTTTGACAGAAACGAGCTTGTTACAGCAAAGCTTCTTTCTTCAAAAGACGGCGCGGTTTGGTTCAAAAAATTTATGACTTCGTGGACGGAAAGCGATATTGATTTTGCAGGCGACTTGTATTCAGAGGCGAATTTCCGCTTGAATCTTATGATAAAGCTTGTCTTTGGACGGCTTGCAGTTGAAAATCTAAAGGAATTTGACGCTTCCGCTTCCTTGGCTTCGCTCCGCTCTGCTGGAGAAAAAACCGCGCTTTTGGAAAAGGCTCAGATTCTTCATTCTTATGTTTATCTTTTGGATAGGCGAAATATGCCGATTTTCCCTGCGAACGATTCGGACGGAAATCCAGTCTATATTCCTGAAAATTCGTATTTTATGATGGGCGACAACCGCTTTAACTCGCTTGATATGCGGCATTCCTATGATTACTGGCTTGCGCCCATTTCAAAATACGATGACTACAGCGCAACCTACTACAGCGACATGCAGCCTCAGTATGTGAGCCGAAGCCGAATGCTCGGAAACACTTCGTATAGATTCTGGCCGTTGAGCAGAGCTGGAAAGCCTGGACTTACTGGAAAATAGATCAAAACGCTTTCTGGCGGCCAAAATCAAGCCGATAATAAAATGATGAAAACACCGACTTTTGCCTTGACTGCCAGAAAATTTGTTTTTCTTGTTTTTTTCAGTATTTTTTTTGCGCACGCTTTTTCACAGCCGAACGAAGGCTTTGTTTCTGTTAAAAACGGAATTTCTTCATCTGCTGAAGTTGCTGCTCGGATTTCTCATGACGAAGTTCCCGAGCTTTTGCGCGGAATTTGGCAGGGAAGCGACAGGCTTTTGATGTTTTCAGGCGAGAATGAGTTTGCTCTTGTTCTGCGCGTTTTTTATCAGTGGTACAGCGACCGCGCGGCAGAGCCGGCTGCTTTCCGCGAATTAAAGTCAAGAGACAGAAACAATTCAACAGAATCTCCGGCGGAGGAAATCAGCCTGAAATTCATCACGGTTTTTGAGAATTCTTCAAAAACGGCAGGCATTTACGAAATTTCTGTGAAATATCCGAATGAAAAAGAAATCGTCTTGATTCCTGTCTGCGTTATTGACGGAAAAATTTATCTTGATTTTTTGATAAAGGATTCTGCGGCAAAAACAGATTTCAAGAATTTGCCAGAAATTCAAAATGAACCAAAAAATTCGCTGGAAGATGAAAATTCTGAAGATGGATTTTACAGGGCGGCTTCTTCCGCGTCTGGAATCACAATTTCGTCTCCAGTCTTCAAAAAGGAAGTTGACTCGTATTTTCTAAGCGGAAACGACATTTACAGAATCAGATATTGGCTTTCTGAAATGGAATACAGCTACGCTCAGGCAAGTTTTACGGACGACAATAACGGCGGAAAAACTTTTTTTGTTGATAAATTTCTTAGAATCGGTTCGAATGTCTATCAATGCACGACTGGGCGAAGCTCAAAAATCAGAAACGTGGAAAAAGTTCCTGTTCCGCAAAAAGAGATTACAACAGACAAAAACGGCGGGATTGTCGCGTTTGGAAAGCCCTATCTCTTTTTTGTTCCGAATTCAGACAATGAAAATTCGGCGGAAATTCTTCTTTCCAGCGTTGAAGAAAACAACAAGCGAAAAAAGCCTGCGCCAAAGCCTCTTTTTCCTGCAAGCGAAATCGATTTTCACTGGAAAGAGATTTCAGAGCTTGAAAAATATAATCCCCGCACCTGGAACCGCAGAAATCTTGATGTTCATAAATGAGATTGCAAAAACGTGGGAAAACATCAGTTCCAAACTTTTGGCACTGTGGCCTTTTATGAACAAAATGATGGAGCTTAAAAATTCTCAATAAAAAAAAGAAAACTCGCCAGTTTTTAAGCCTGACGAGTTTCCCTTCATTTTTTTTGCTTGAATTTCAGATTTTTTGCCTTACAGGTCTTTTCCTGTAATCTTTTTTACGCACTCGTGGTAGAGTTTTGATGTCTCTGCGACAACATCTGCCGGAACGCTCTTGATTTTCGGGTCGCCTGCGAGATTGTTCGCCTTGAGCCAGTCGCGGATAAACTGCTTGTCGTAGCTTGCCGGGCTTGTTCCGACTTTGTAAGTCTCCTTGTTCCAGAAGCGGCTTGAATCTGGAGTGAGAACTTCGTCTCCAAGAACAAGGTCGCCGTTCTCGTCAAGTCCGAATTCGAATTTTGTGTCTGCGATGATGATTCCGTTTTTAAGCGCGTGCTCGTAGCATTTCTTGTAGATTGCAATCGCTGTCTTTTCAATTTTGCTTCCGAGGTCTTTTCCAGGGAATTTCTTGTCAAGATCCTTTTTCATGTAGTCGATTGTGACGTTGATGTCGTGCCCCTCAGCCGCCTTTGTTGACGGAGTTACAATAGGCTCGTCGAGCTTTTCTGCCTGCTGGTATTCCTTTTCGAATTTGTGTCCGAGGAAAGGCTCTCCTTTTTTATAAGCCTCGTACATTGAGCCGAACATATATCCACGCACGATAACCTCATAAGGAATCATCTTGAGCTTCTTTACGAGAATTGTGCGTCCCTCAAACTCAGGCTTCTGGAATTCTTCAGGCATATCTTTAAGATTTGATGAAATCATATGGTTCTTAACGATGTCGCCTGTGTACTCAAACCAGAAATTTGAAAGCGCGTTGAGAACTTTGCCCTTGTCTGTAATCATAGTAGGCAGGATAACGTCAAAAGCGGAAATTCGGTCAGTTGTGACAATCACCATTCTTCCATCTTCCAAGTCATAAACCTCGCGGACTTTTCCGCTGATAATCTTTTTCATTTTCTAAAACCCCTTATGGAGAATATTTTAATGATATTTTGTTTTCTGAACAATATTTAAGAAAAAATCATGAAGATTTAAGGAAAGTTTCGGAGATTTTATTTTCGTTTTGAAGATGAGAAATTTGGAGATGAAAAATCAAAAAATTGAAAATTTCCTCTCGCTGATGAAAATTTGCAAATTGAAAAGTTTAAAATCTGAAAATCGAAACGTTCTTTTCTTTGATGAAAAATTTGGAAAACAATTTTAATTTGATGAAATCTCAAAAAAGGCAAAAAATGCTGCTCATTCTTCCAAAACTTCTTCACAAGTTGAAAAATCTGGGACAAACAGATAACATAGAGCCATTGTGTTAATACGTTATTCTTCAGACAGCAAGGGACACCCGGTAAAAAAGGCTGTCATTTACACTAAAGACGAGCATAAAATCCAGCGGGAAAAAATCGACCCGGATGCTCTTTTTGTAATAAGCCATTTGAAGGAATGTGGCTACGACGCATTTATTGTTGGCGGAGCGGTCCGCGATTTGATTGTCGGAAAAAAACCTAAGGATTTTGACATTGTGACCGAGGCGACTCCGTCAAGAATCAAGAAGCTATTCAGAAATTCAAGAATTATCGGAAAGCGGTTCCGCCTTGTCCATGTTTTTTTCGGCCAGAAGATTTTTGAGGTCTCGACTTTCCGCTCGATTGTTGATGGCTCTGTTGGAAACGCGTTCGGAACGATGGACGAGGATGTCCAGCGGCGGGATTTTTCGCTTAACGCGCTTTACTACGACCCTGTGAAAGAGCAGGTGATTGACTATGTGCATGGCGTTGAGGATATCCGCGAGAAAGTTATCCGGCCAGTGATTCCTTTAGACAGAATTTTTGTTGAGGATCCGGTGCGTATGCTCCGCGCGGTAAAATACAGCGCGACAACCGGCTGCCGGCTTCCGCACTCGCTAAAGTCAAAAATCAGAAAATCCGCTCATCTTTTGTCGCCAGTCTCTCCGTCTCGTCTTACGGAAGAGCTTTTGAAGATTATAAATTCCGGCCATTCATATGACATAATTTCTGCCGCACTCGACACTGACATTTTCATGTACTTGCAGCCTGCCGCCTGCGACAGAATATATGAAAGCAAGGATTTCGAGAAAAAATATATGCTCCACTTGAAAGAGATGGACAATCTTGTGAACACGAATCCGGACGCGCGGCTCGGCTCAAAACTGAAATTTATGATTTACGATTTCA
Organism: uncultured Treponema sp.; assembly: GCA_934691925.1. Classification (GTDB taxonomy): domain Bacteria; phylum Spirochaetota; class Spirochaetia; order Treponematales; family Treponemataceae; genus Treponema_D. Next base: position 9,284 of record CAKUTI010000032.1, read on the forward strand.
TAAATTCTCTGACGGACTGGAAAAAGGAAGTTTTGACAAAATCGGCTGCTGGAGAGCTTTACACTCATACTTGGAACGAGGTGCGCCGTTTTGTTCTTCCGATGAATCCTCAGCGCACAGAGCTTGAATTCGCGATTAAAAACGCGATGGCGGAACTTGGAGTTGGCGTGAGGCTCGGAAAGAAAAAGAAGAAATAAGGAAGATAAAACTTAGATTTTCAGTTTGCGGTCGTTTGGCTTTTCAGGCGGCCGCAGTTTTTTTGCGTTTTATGTATTTTTTCTCTTATGGAAGCCGTTTTCAAATTATGTTAAGCCGATTTTTCGCTTTGATCGGGGCGGAGAAGCCTGTCAATCACGATGTAGACTTCCTCGACAAGAACTCCAGACTTTTTCTCGACTGAAGAAATCACGTAGTTCTTGATTTCCTGGCTTATTTCCGTGAGATTTCTTTCCATCGGCAAGTCCACAACGAGAATGAAGATGTAGCCTGCCTTGCTGTTCCTGATTGAAAGCTTTTTCACGTGGACTCTGCCGTTGTATCCTGAGATTATCTCAGATGTCATTCTTGCGAGAACCGCGTGCGAGACTTCTTTCCGCTTGCTCTGCGAGAATGACGGCTTTACAACCGATTTTTCAAAAAGCCTTGTATTCTGCGACGGAACGTTTTCGCTTTTGCTTTCTCCGAACAGTTTTTCAAGAATATTCATCAGAATTTTGCGCTTTGCAAGCGAAACTCTGATTGAATTCACGAAGATTTTGGAATAGTTTCTGTCGTTTACTTCGTACGCGCGTACAGGAATAACGTGCTTTCCCTCAATCTGGCGGCTTCTTCTTGCCTCGTCCATTTGCTCAGGAGTCGCGATGTCCTCGATTCTTATGTATTTTTCAGGAAGCGGAAGCTGCAGGCGCATTGCAATCTTGTTCACCATTTTTTCAGATGTTCCGAGAATCAGAATTTTTCGGATTTTATTCTGAAGAATCGCGCGCGCAACATCGTCTCTGTGCTCCTTGTCGTCAAAAAGCGCTACGCGGACAGCTCCCATGTAGTTTTTTTCTAGTTTTGCCGAGTGTCCGGCGAGAATTTCATCGTCCTTGATTAAAAGCCCGTCATCGATAATCGTCTTGATTCCGAATTTCTGCGCTACAAGCTTTGCCCTGAAAGATTTTCCGGTTCCGCTCGGCCCGTAAAACGCGTAGGCTTGAATTCCTTTTTTTTTGATTCCGAGAAGCTCTTTTGTGTAATCAAGGATGCTGTCAAAACTGAAATCCATATTATTCAATTATAATGCCGTTGCTTGTGTTTATCAAAGAGTCGGAAAGAATTTTCTTAAAATTTTCTGAAATTTCACATTCGATTTTTGACTCAGGAAGAATTAGTGCCGCCGCGTGAAGAAAAAAGTCGCGTCCGTATTTTGAAGCGTCGATTTTCTCTCCGCCGTAAGCTATGTCGCCTAAAAGCGGAAATCCGTGGCTTGCGGACTGCGCGCGGATTTGGTGTGTTCTTCCAGTCTCAATCTCGTATTTTACAAGCGTGACTTCAGCTTTTTTTGCGTCTGGAAAAATTCCGTGGGCGAGCGGAGTCGCGTGTGTTACGGCCGTTTTTGAATTTTCATTTTCCGCGCCGATTTTCACGGTCTTGAAATCGTTTTTTTGAGATTCTTTTTCTTCTGATTTTGAAATTTCATCATTCCAGCTTTGCTCAGATTTTAAATTTCCCTGGCAAAGCCCAAGGTAGATTTTCCGCGCCGTGTGTTTTTTTATGATTTCAGAAAAATATTTCGCGCCTTTTAAGCTCTGCGAAATCACGAGAATTCCAGAAGTTTTGCGGTCGAGGCGGTGGAGCGGCCCTGGCGAGAAGGAAAGCGAGTCTTTTTTTTGATGATGGAATTCAAAGTCGCTTTTCACCATGTCTGAAAGAGACGTTTTTCCGTTTCCGCCCTGAACTGCGATGTCGTAAGGCTTGTTTAAAATCAGAAAGTCTTCGTTTCTGAAAATTATCATTGATTCTGGGAGAGGCTTCGCGTTTTTTCTTTTATCCTGAAAATTGTTTTCAGCTTTTTTTTCGCTTTTTGAGAGAAGAAAATCCGCAATCTGAATGTCGTCGTCTTCAAAAACTTTCGCGCTTCCGTCGCATTTTTTGCCGTTGAGCTTTATCAGACCTTTTCGCAATGACTTGTAAATAGAAGAAATCGATTCTTCGTTTAGAAAACGCCTGATGATTCTGTCGAAACGCCTTCCGCTGTCGTCTTTTCCTGCCTTAAAATGAACAAAATTCATAGCAATTAAAATATAATGGAAAAATCTTGTCTTGAATATAAAGATTTCAATCGTTAAAATTATAAGCCTATGTTGGATGCCGCAGAAAATCAGATTCAGACACTTTTGGGAAGCCCGCTTTTCTTGGGCTGCATTTTCAGCTGGTTTTCTGCCCAGTTCATAAAAACCGCAATCAAGCTTTTTTTTGGAAAAATCCACAGCTTCAAGGACTTGTTCGAGCTTTTGTTCTGGCGGACAGGAAGCATGCCTTCTAGCCATTCTTCGATTACTGCGTGTCTTTGCACGATGATTGGATTCCGTTCAGGATTCGACTCTGACATTTTCATTCTTGCGTTCGTTTTCTTTCTTGTGACAATCCGCGATGCTGTCGGCGTGCGACGCGCAAACGGCTTTCAGGCGAGGAGAATCAACGAGATTGGCGAGACGTTGAAGGAAAAAGGTCTTCTTGAAGATTATCAGAAACTGAAAGAAGTGAACGGACATTCGCCGATGGAAGTTTTTGTCGGAAGCCTTTTGGGATTTTTTATTGGAGTCGCTTTTTCAGTTCTATGAAAATCAAATCGGCGGCTTTTTTTTCTCTTGGAATTTTCATTTTTTCTCTCGTTTTTATGCTCGCTTTCCGCACGGTTCCTGTTTCAAAGCTTTGGAAAGGCTACGAGATTTTTTATGTTTATTCAAACAGCCTTTCTGAAAGCGATATTCTTTACGTGCTTGAAAAAAACGGCTGCGAGGGCGTAATTTCTCAGGGAAACCAAAAATATCCGGTCGTGTCGCCGGTGAGTCCTGTCCAAATTCAAAAAGAAAATTCTTATATTTACAGACGGAACGGATTTTTCACCGACAGGACAAAGTCTGCGCGCGTTTTTTATATTCCGGACGGGCAGTCAAAAAATATCGAGAAGTCCGCTTTTGAAATTTCGGCTTTTCAGGGAACTGTCTGCGGCGGAGACGGAAAAACAGCTTTTCCGTGGATTTCCCCGATAATCGCGCTTGTTTTCGCGCTTGTTCTCCTTTATTTTTCACAGAACAGAAAATTTTTCGCGTTCGCGGCTTTTTTTTCGGTTCTTTTTGCTTTTTGCCGCCCGCTTTACACGGTTTCTGCGGCCGCTGTCTTTTTGATGTTCTCATTTTTTCTTTTGCAGAAAATTTGGGGACGGCGGCGGTGCAGAAAAACTTTTTTTAATTCGCCTTACGCGCTTGTTTTTGCCTCGTCTCCGCTATTGATTCTGATTTTTTCGTCGCTTGCAAACGCGGCTTTTTATCTTTTGGCAGTTCTCGCGTCTTTTTCTAGCATTTATCTTTACAGATTTTTTGAGGAAAGGCAAAACGCGAGATACAGTTTCAAGCCGGTTATGATTATGTCGTCAAAAATGATTCCGATTGTCGGGCGGAACGGAATCCGGCTTATGGGCTTGATGTGCGCTGTGATTCTTGTTCTTTTTTCAGCTTTCTTTTTTCTCGGTCGCGTCTCAAATGCCGGAAACGATTCGTCAACGCCGTCTCTTCCGTCTCCTGTCTCAAAAAATGACGAGTCTTTGCCGAGTTTTTCAGACTTTTTGGACTGGAGCTGGAACACAATCACTTTTCCATACAGAAGACTTTCTGAAAACGCTTCATCTCCGAAAGACGGAGACACAGTCTCGATTCCTGACTACGCTGAAAATGACGGACTTATAACGGAATACGAGTCGAAAATGTACGTTTACGACAGCAAATTCAGGGATTCTGTCTCAAGGCAGGTTGAGTCGCTTGATTATCCCTCGCTTGAAAAAATGATGATGGAGCAGGGAAAATCCTCATCTTACGGATATTCAAAGGGAAAACTTTCATCATCTGAAAAGTTCGGCGCGGTCTTGCTTCTTTCGTTCGCTTTGATTTCTTTCGCGCTTTCAGGATATTATATTGTAGGTAGAAAACGGTATGGTCTCAGCATATAACTTTAAGTCGCCTGACGAGGGAAAATTCGCTCTTGCCGCAAACGCATTCTTGCCGTCTCATTGTGTTGTTCCGCTTTATGGCGAAATTTTAATAGGCGAGGGCGAGCTGGTAAAAGAAGGCCAGGTGATTGCGAAAACAAAGGACATTTACATTAACGCTCCAGTTTCCGGTGTTGTCGAGAAAATCGAAAACGGAGTTTTTTCAAGCAGAAAAAAAGGACTTTGCGCGAAAATCGCCCTTAAAGGCTCGCTTGTCTTCACTGGAAAAAAATCTTTTGAGACCGGCTGGCAGAGCTACGAAAAAGAGACTTTGACTTATAAATTGAAAGAAGCTGGAGTTTTAAGCACGTTTTCAAGGAAAATTTCGCTTTATTCAAAGATAAAAAATATCAAAAAAGCGAATCCGATACTTGTTCTCCGGCTTTTTGATGACGATCCGTCGGTTTTAACAGAACGTTTTGTCTCTAAAAATTATGCGCGGCAAGTGATTTTCGGCGCGATGATTCTCGCGAAGGCAAGCGGCTCGGATGTTTTGGTTTTAGCGCAGGACAAATATTCGAAAATTCAGATTGACGAATTTTTGCCAAGAAATCAGATTTCAGAGAATCAGAATTCTGAAACCGTTGAAAATCCTGAAAATTTAGGAAGCCAGATTCTTTCAAACCAGATTAAAGTTTTTCAAGTTGAAGTTGACACGAGAAAATATCCTTGCGGAAGCGAGCATTGCCTTGTTTCTGCCGTGAAAAAAAATCTTTCAGACGAATCCTTGAAATCTCTTGGCAAAAACGACTTTTTTGTTGACAGCGTCACGGCTTTTCACGCTTACAACGCGATTGTGCTTGGAAAGCCTGAGATAAACGCGTTTGTCCATGTTACAGGCGACTGCCTGAATTCCGCGGCGGTTATGAACGTGAAGCTTGGAACAAGCTTGAGAGACGTTGCTGAAATGTGCGGCGGATTCAAGCGAAAACTTTCAAGAATCGTGATAAACGGAACTGTGAAAGGCATTTCCGTGAAAAATCTTGACATTCCTGTTGTAAAATCGATGAAGTCGATAGAATTCGTTCCGGCAAAGCAGGTGAAAAATCCTTGTTCTGAAACTTGCGTAAGGTGCGGAAACTGCCGGAAAGTCTGCCCGGCGGAGCTTTGGCCAGGAAATCTCTATAGAATTGCGCATCTTGACGGAATAAGCGGCGGGCTTTTGGACTCAAAGACAATCGCTGATTCCGCAGTCCTGTGCATGGAGTGCGGGCTTTGCAATTCTGTTTGTCCGTCGCGACTTCCGCTGCAGCAGACAATTTCGTTGTTAAAGGAAAAAATCAATGACGATGAACACAAAAATCAATAAAAATGGAAAAACTGTCGCTTTGGGACCGTTCAAGTATTTAAGGCCGTCGGTCAGGACTGAAGCCTATTTTTTTCTTTTTCTGCTTTTTCCTCAGATTCTTCTTCTCGCGCTTACAAGAAGTTTCAGCCCGCTTTTTGTGATTTTAAGCTCGGTTCTCGCGAATCTTCTTGTTGAAGTCATCGACCTGAAATTTCAAGAGAAAGACAAATTCACTTGGACTATGAGCCTTATCCGCGGAATTTTAATCGGACTTTTTCTGCCATCGTCTTTTCCGCTTCTTCCGGTGTTTTTTATCGCTTTTTTCACGCTTTTGATAAACCGCTACATTCTCGGCGGCTTTGCAAATTCTTGGATAAATCCTGTCGCGATTACGGTTGCAGTCTGCTATCTTGTCGGAATGAAATTTTTCCCGGCTTTGTCTGTTACTTTGACTGACTTGCAGTCTCGAAATCCGGCTCTTGCATTGATTCAGAACGGAACTTTTCCTGTGAATTCTTTTGACCTTAGAATCACGGCGTTCTTGAACCAGCGCGTTTTCAGTTTTTTCAAGGTCTCGATTCCTGACGGCTACATCTCGCTTTTGTGGGATTCCCATTCTTTGATTCCGGCTTTCAGATTCAGCCTTTTGACGGTTCTTTCTTCGATTGTCCTGATTGGATTTGACATCGTGAATCCGATAATTCCTGCCTGCTTTGTTTTTACTTACGGCATTCTTGTGAAATTTGTCTCTCCGTTTTTTTACAGCGGCCCTCTTTTTCAGGGAGACGTGATTCTCGCGCTTTTCACGAGCGGAACTCTTTTCTGCACATTTTTTCTTCTTCAATGGCACGGAACAACGCCAATAACAAGCCGCGGAAGATATTTTTACGGAATTTTCGGCGGAATAATCGCGTTTTTGATTGTCGGCTCTGGAACTTCATCATCTGGAATGATTTTTACGGTTCTGATTTTGAATATTGTCACGCTTCTGATTCAGAATGTCGAAAACCGCTATTCCTCGAAATTTGCCGAGAATGTGCTTAAAAAACGCGTGCAGAGTGTAAAGGAGGGCTTGGATGCTTAAATCGGATGTGAAAAGACACGCCGCTCTCTACGGAATTTTCTTCGGAATAATATTTTTTGTCTTTGCGGTTTTAATCACGATGACGCTTCTTTCAAGAAATTCTTGGAAGAACGGGCTTGCCTCTGACTTGCAGCTTGTTTTGAACAATTACGAGAAAGACACTTACACGGTGAACAAATTCATCGACTTGAATTCTCCGCTTTCAACGAGCGCGGCGGTTTACTCGCTTATAAAAAAGGGCGCGAAGTCTGACGAGTTTTATTACGGCGCGATTGTGCGGATTCAGACAATAACAGGACCAGTCCCTGCGGCTTTTATCTACAGCGGAAAAAAGATCCAGCTGCAAGCAGCAAAAGTGCAGAATTCAGCTTCTGAGTCGTTTACCCACGGCGGAGAGAATGTTGTGTTTGCGGGTTTCTGCGAGGACTTTGGAAAAGCAGAGTCTTTGGCGGACATAAGGCTTTCAAACGCGAACATGAGCCATTGGGAAAATATGATTCCGAGAATCGTGAAAAAAACGGTTTCAAAGTAGGAGAGCGGCAGAAATGAAAAACAAACTCACTTATTATTACATTGCTTCAAGCCTTGCGATTCTTGTGCCTGTTCCGGGCCGGCTTGCCTACGGAATTTTTGTGCTTGTCCTTTTCAATCTTCAGATGCTTGCGGTCTCTTTTGTTTTTCATGCGGTTGAGCATTTGAATCTTCAGGTTTTGAGAAATTCGATAATCGCTTTCGCCTTGATTTCGATAACTGTTTTCTACAAGCAGCTTCTGACAATTTTCTGCCCGTCGGCGGCCTTGACTTTGGGATTTTGCCTGTATCTTCCGGCTTTGACTTCCGCAGTTATTGAATTTTTCTTTACGGAATACCAGAAAGGCGTGAAAGCCCACGTTTTTGCGACGATGAAGAAGTCTCTTTTGATGTCGTTTTTTTGTCTTTTGTACTTTTTGCTCCGCGATGTTGTCGGATTTGGAACTGTCACGCTTCCGGCATGGAAAAAAATCGCGGTTTTTCATCTTCCGTTTAATCCTGAAAATGTGAGCGCGAGCGTTTTTGCCGCCACAATTCCTGGAAGCCTCGTTCTGATTTCTGTTCTCTTGAGCGTTTTTATCTTTTTCACTAGAAAAATGAAATTTATTGAGGAAAATCCGTCGCTTTTGAAAGACGGGAAAAAAGAAAAGGAGGCGGCAGAATGATTTTGGGGACAATCCTCTATTATATTGCGACTTCATCTGCGGTTCTTTTTTACGGAATAGGAATTAACCGCACTATTTCGATAAAAGACAATTTTTCCGACTCCTTGATTTCGTGCTTCAAGGCTTTGATGACTGGCGCTTCAACAACCGCTCTGACTTATCTTATTTCGATGTGGCTTTTAGTTCCTGTGCATCTTGCCGAGATTTACCCGATTCTTGCGGTTGTGCTTTTTCTGATTTTTACGACTTTGTCTGAAATTTTCATCGGAATCGGCTTGGATAACACGCCGACCGAATTCACGATTCCGCTTCTGAGCGTTTTTCTGGGAATAAACGAGGGGCTTTCAATCGGTCTTGCCGTGATAATCACTTGCACCTGCATAGTTTCTTTCTATCTTCTTGTGATAATTTTCCATTCTGTAAAGGAAAGGATCAGCTTTTACACGACTGACTCAGGACTGAAAACTTACGCTGTTCTTCTGATTTGCCTTGCGGCTGCGATAATCGCGATTTCAGGCTGCAACAACACTTGGCTGAGCATGATTTTTGGAGGCGGAGCAAAATGATTCTCTCGTGCGTTTTTCTTTTTCTTGTGCTAGCCACGTCTTCAGCGTTTATCTACTATCTTTACGCGTTTTTTATTCCTGCGCTGAAGCTAAAAAAACGTGACTACAACGAGTCGCTCGCGTCGAATTTCAATCTTGAGGACGATGATTTTTCAAATTCCGCATACAGTCTTTTTTCTCAAAAGGAAAAGGCTGACGATGTCGTTTTTGATTCAATCTACCGCTCGAAAGTTAGCGACGAGAAAATCTGCGTCGAATTTCCTTTGGATTCTAATTCTGATGAAGAAAATCCGGAAAACAACGCGGCAGATGAACGCGACGAAAACATTGAAAATTTTTCTGCCAACAAAGACATTTTTTCTTCTGAAAAAAAATCTGATGAAGACATCAAATGCTTTAAATTTTGGATTTGCTGCTATAAACTTTTGCATAGAAAAGATTTCGCGCTTGAACCGCGCCTTAAAAATGAAAGCAAAGAATAAATGAAGAAGTTAAACATCTGCCTTTACGTTACGCTTACATCGTCAATTCTTTCTCATACGGCTGATTTCGAGGCAAACTACGAGAAAATCTACAAGAAGCTCGTCTCATTTTTGTTTGAAAGCCCGAAAAACCGCATGTCAGTCTCTTTTTCAGGTCCGCTTCTTTCTTGGATTGCGCGAGAGCATCCAGAATACACGCAGCTTTTCTCAAAGATTCAAAACCGGAAGCAGACGGAAATGATTGGCGGCGGATATTACAATCCTGTTTTTCCGCTTGTTTTTCCGCGCGACAGAACCGGGCAGATTGACTTGATGTCGTCTGAAATACGGCATGCGACCGGAAAACGTCCGCGAGGAATGACAATTTTTAACTCAATCTGGGACAACAATCTCGTTCCGTGCTTTTCAGGCGCGGGAATGGAGTACATTCTTCTTGACAGCTCTCTGATTCCGAAAGAAAAAAAAGTTTATCTTCCGCTGATTGCAAGCGAGCAGGGAAAGTCTGTCGCGATTTTGCCTGTAAGCCGTGAATTTATTCCGAACACGCTTGTAGAGCCTAAGGAATATCTCAGAAATCTTTTTGACACGGTGAATTATCTTACAAAAAACGATGAGTATAATTCTGTTGCCGACGAGCGGGTAATAGCAATCAAGATTGACGAGAACCAGTTCTTGAAGCTTCACGACTCAAACTGGCTTTCAGGGCTTTTTGAGGCGGCTTATGAAAATTTTCCTGAGACTGTCGAGTTTGCTTTGCCGTGGACTTTTATCCACAGCCCATGCTTTAAGGTTCCTTCATATATTCCTGCCGGAATTCAGTCCGATGTTGCAATTTGGGCAAAAAGTCCTTACAAGGCGCAGGAAAACACTTCGAATTTTCAGACAACGGTCTACGATTTTCTCCTTACTTACAAGCGGAACCACGCGCTTTACAACAGAATGCTTTTCATCTCTATGCTGATAAACCAGTGCAAGGGAGACAAGGCGCGGAAAAAAATCGCCCGGGAGAAACTTTGGATTTCGCAGAGCGGAGAAGGCTATGTTTGCAATCCTTCCGGCGTTTTTGCGAACAATCAGGCTAGGCAGTACGCTTACAGAAATCTTACGGAAGCTGAAAAACTTTGCCGCGAGGCTTCTGGCGGACAGGAATTCAAGGAGTCTGTCACAAAATACGACTACAACTCGGACGGCCACAACGAGTATGTCTGCGCGATGGCAAAATACACAACCTGCATCTCAAAGACAGGCGGGCAAATCTGCGAGCTTGACATTATCCACAACACTGGAAACTACGCTGACAGCCCGAGCCGAATGGCTCAGTTCGACTCTGTTGATGACGAATACGAGCGCGGACTTTTTATCGACCATCTTTTTTCAGATGAGGAATATTCTCAATATAAATGTGGCGCGCCTGCCGGAAGCGGAATTTTCTCCCGCGCGCTGTATCACGAAGAGGATTTTGACAGCTACCGCCACGAGATTGTATTGAACGCGTCTGGAAAATATTCTTCGATGAATGTTCCTGTCCAGCTGAAAAAAAAGATAATCGCGAATTCCGACGGATTTATGATTCAGTACATTCTGAAAAATGACGGGCCGTTCGATATAAAAGGCCATCTCGTTGTTGAGTCGAATTTTGCCCAGACAGATTTTTCTTCGGCAAAGGCGAACTCGTACAAGGTTGACGTGATTTCAAACAACGAGGGAAGCGCGATTGATTCAAAAGACTCGCCTTGCTTTGCTGAGAAAATTTCCTATATTCAGCTTACAGATTCCTCAAACGATATTTCTTTTGTGTTTGAGCCGAACGAGGACTGCGATTTTGTCTGCATGCCGATTGTTTTTCACCGGCCTTCAAGCCTGAGCGACTCTCCGCAGATTTCGGGGACGGCTTTTGTCGTGTCTCTTGGCTGGAACGTGGAGCTTGCCGCCGGAATGGAAATGGAAAAGACAATCAATTTTTCTATCATCGTTCCGAAAAAGAGAAATTCAAAGAAAGGCTGATTTTTGCTGGCGCAGATTTTTGTAAGTTTCGCGTTGTGCTTCTCTATTTTTTGAAGAATTCTTTTAAGTTTCATTCCTCTTTTTTCATCAAGATTCTCTAAAAGTCAAAATCTTTTTCGCTTTTTTCCGTTTTTCTGTTCCTATTTCCTACTTTTATTAAAATCACTATAATTTTATCCTATGAAAAATATGAACAACATCAAAACGACTAAACGGCTTATCACTTCGGCTTTGCCTTATGTAAACAATATTCCGCATCTCGGAAACCTTATCCAGATGCTTTCCGCTGATGTTTTCGCGCGTTTCTGCCGCTCACGTGGCTACGAGACAATGTATG
>CAKUTI010000033.1 GCA_934691925.1 uncultured Treponema sp.
TTATCAGATTTTCAACAAAGCCACCGCTGTACCCAATCCATTTTGCCTCAGTAGTATTTATAGAGCCTGTCGTGCTTATAAAACCATCCCCCCCCCCGTACTTTTCTTCAATCTTCAATGTTGTAGTTCCATCAGAATTCGATGCCGATGTTGAGCCGCCTCCAGAACTGTCGCTTCCTCCATCCCCGCTGTCGCTTGAACATCCGGCGAATCCAAATAAAAATGCGGATACGCAAAACAAAGCTGTAAGTTTAACAACTTTTTTCATTAAAATCCCCTTTTTTATATTTTTCACTCATTTTATAATCAGAATTATTCTAATTCCATATAAAATATGATTATTACGATAAAAACACACCGGCAGATTTTCTATATATGCTTGTTCTTAATTGAAATTCGTTTTTATCATCATTAAAATTAAATCCATCATTTTCAAAAAGGAGTAATAAAATGAAAAGATTTATCGCCGCTCTTGCAGCAGCAACAATTTCTCTTTCTGCATTTGCTCTCGATGCTAACATTGCAAACAACGAAAAAGTCGAGAACGTTGCTGCAATCACAGAAATCGAGAATCCAAAAGGAAAGAAAATCTTCGTTGTGGGAGACTCAACACTCAGCTCTTTCAGCGATGCTTATTATATGCCGCGCTACGGCTACGGAACACGCCTTCAGGACTATCTTGAATCAAAAAAAGTCGAGGTCATCAACCTTGCAATGTCAGGACGCTCTTCAAAGAGCTTCACAACTGAGGCGAACTACCAGACTCTCAAGAACAACATCAAGAAAGGCGATTTCCTGATTATCGGATTCGGACACAACGACGAGAAAGCCGAGGAAGCCCGCTACACAAATCCTAACGGCTCAAAGGAAGAGGCAGGCTCTTTCAAGAATTCTCTTTATGAAAACTATGTAAAGCTCGCTTTGGATAAAAAAGCGACACCGATTCTCTGCACTCCGATTGTACGCCGCGCGCCTGGAAAAGCGTATGAAGGCGCTTTCGTCCACATTACAAGCGATGTCGCAGGATTCCCGGGCGGTGACTATCCGAAAGCAATCCGCGAGCTTGGACAGGAAACAAAGACTCTCGTGATTGATTTGACAAAAATCACAAAGGAACGCTACGAGAAGCTCGGAGATGAGGAGACAGCGAAATTCCATGCGCAGCTTTCACACAAGCCAGCCTCAGTTGATAACACACACTTGAACTATTACGGAGCGGCAACTGTCGCTTACGATGTTGTTCAGGAAGCAGCAAAAGGAAACAAGCAGTTTGCAAAGCTCGTGAACAAGAAAGCGATTGCCCCGACAGCGGACTTGCTCGTTTTCGCAAAAAATCCTGAATATGTGATTCCAAAATACTCAGAATTCAATCCTGCCGAGGACGCTTCTCAAATCTTCACAACAACAGCGCCTTGGTACGGAACAGTATTCGGAGACTGCGGCGGAGCTGAAAAAATCGCTGACCCGGAATGTTTTGAAATCGTTGAGGAAGGAAACAAGGTCATTCTTCACTCAGGAGCAAAAGACGGAAGCAAATCAGTCGGAAAAATCGCTTCTGCATCAGACGGACTCGCGTTCTACTTCCAGAAAATCGACATCACAAAGGACTTCACTTTGACAGCCACAGCAAAAGTCCTAAACGTGGCAAAGAACAATCAGGTGGCTTTCGGCCTTATGGTCCGCGATGATGTCTACATCGACAAATTCGACAACTCTATCAATTCTGACTACATCGCAGTCGGCGGATTCAAATTTGCGGCTCCGACAGCTTCAAGCTACTCAAGAATCGACACAGCTCTCACTCCAACCGAGTCAGTTCAGCCAATCGCAAACGGAACTGTTGTAGACCTTTCAATCACAAAGAAAGGAAACGTCTACACTGTAAAATGCGGCTCAAATCCAGAAGTTTCATACACAGCGGACTTGAAGAATGTTGACGCTAGCAACGTTTACGCAGGACTTTACACAGCTCGCGCAGCTTACGTTGAGTTCTCAAACGTAAAATTGACAATGAACTAAACCTTAGCTAAAAAACAAAAAACGCTGCAACAGCAGTTAGCTTTTGCAGCGTTTTTTATATCTCTATATTTAATATTTATAGAAATCAATTATCAAACAGTAAACAAGTCAATCTGGCTTCTAATTCCGTTTATCGTGTCATGGACTGTGCTGGAAATTTCGTCAAGGGCAGCCCCGGAATTTTTGATATTCTCTGTATTGACAGAAATCTTATCCATGCTGGCTCTTATAATTTCAGTCGTTTCGTGAAGACGGTTCACCTCTCCTAAAATCTGTTTGTTGCCTACAGCCATTTCCTTAGATGCGGAACGGACCTCGCTCGTATTGTCGTTCATCAAGTGCAGAGACTCGATAATTTGCTTTGAGCCTTCATGCTGCTCCTCCATAGCCGCCTTTATCTGCATAACAAGCTGCTGAGTTCCGTTTATGCTTGTGTTTACAGACTCAAAAGATGCGCTTGAAGCCGCTGAAGCCTGAACAACATTGATAATAGAATCCTGAATTTTCTGAAGCTCTTCGCCGATTTTTTTTGACTGTGCAGCCGAAGTTTCGGAAAGTTTTCTTATTTCATCAGCAACAACGCTGAACCCTCTTCCAGCATCGCCAGCATGGGCAGCCTCAATCGCCGCATTCATTGCAAGGAGATTTGTCTCATTCGCAATCGAGGAAATTGTCTTGTTCGCATCCTGAAGCATTTTCGACTGCTCTTCAATCTTCTTGATTCTATCGTTCACATTTTTCTGTCTTTCAATTCCGTCAGCGGCATTTTCTGTGAGCCGGTCAAAAGAGCGCGCCATATTGCTTACAGAATTGTTCACGCTCGAAATGTTTCCAATCATCTGCTCCACTGCCGCGCTGGCTTCTGTAACTCCACTCGCCTGGTTCTCTATCATATGCTCAAGAGACTCAATGTTCTTTGATATTTCCTCAACCGCGCTGACAGTCTCAGAAACAGAGCCGGCCTGATTTTCAATCTGGGAGTCTATTTCGCCCAAATCCTTTATGATGCCCTGAATCGAAACTCCGTTTTCAGAAATTCTGTCCTGAAGCCCTTCATTGACATTCTCAAGAATATCCTCAGACTTCTTCAAATCAAAAACAATGTCATGCAGCTTCTGCATAAACTGATTGAATCCGGCTCCAAGCGCGCCGATTTCATTATTGCTTTTGACTGCGAGTTTCTGCGTTAAATCGGCGTTTCCAGTAGCGATTTTCCGTATGCTGTTGCGGACTTCCCGGAGCGGCTGAACAGCAATCAAAAGAAGAACTACGCAAGTTGAAATAAGAAGAAAACCGATAACAGTGCTGACTATAATAATCGTTATTCTAAGCGAATTGCCCGCTGAGTTAATCTGGCTTACAGGAATCATAAGCATTGTTGTCCACGGAGTTCCAAGAACAGGCGCATATGAAACATAGTTCTCGATGCCTGCCGGATCCGTAAAGTAACCGTCGCCGCTACGTCCTTTTACAGCCTCTTTTGCGACAGAAACAAAGCCTTCATATCCTGCCTTGTCGCTGTAAAGCAAGTCCATATATTTTTCCTGTCCCTGCATTCGCGAAACCAAAACGCCGTCGCTTCCAACTAAAATAGCTTTTCCATTTTCGCCTAAAGAAAGATCTGAGACCATCTTGTCTATTTCATCAAGCTTGACCGCGCCTGCAAAGACACCAATCAGCTTTCTGTTTGAATCAAAAGCAGGCCTTGCAATATAGTAGCAAACGCTGCCGTCTGGAATAAATTCAATGTTTGAAACATATCTTTCGAGCCTATCATTCATTATCGCCCGGAAAAACGGCATTGAAATTACTGTTATAGTGCGTCCGTCGCTTGTATATCCGACTCCGTCAGGCGTGCAGAACATAATATAGTTAAAGTATTTGTTTCTGATGTCATCGTGTGTTGAAATCCATTCCAAAATCTCGCCGGTATCACCACGCTTAGTAACATCGTTGTCAGAATAAATGCGCAAATCATTCACAAGCACCTCATTCCAGTTGCTCACCTTTCCAGCGTCTTCTTTTATAACTTTCTCGCTGAAAGAAGCATAGTCATTCTTTGAGAAATTTTTCACCATCCTGACGATTATTCCATTTTGAACGACAAAAAACACAACAAGAGAAACCAAGATATTCATTGAAAACTGCACAGCCAAATGGCCGTACTTCTTGTTCTTTTCAGAAGCTCTAATTTCTACCATAAGACAGTTTCCTTACTTTATTGCATTCTTAAAAATTCTGTTGACTGCGACAGCATGGAATTCAATTCCTTTCACAGCCGGATTTATCATATTGGCATCACACTGCTGATAGAAAGGCGTTACAGCCACATCTTCCATAAGCATAGTTTCCGCCTGTTTCAAAGCCTTCCATCGCTCCTGCGGAATTGTGCAGAGATCTCCGTCTGAGCAGCGGGCAATCAAAGCGTTGTACTGCGGATTTGAGTAGCTTTCATAATTGTTTTCGTTTCCAGTCACCCACATGGAAAGATATGTCATAGGGTCAGCGTAGTCAGGACCCCAGTTTGTTAGCCCGATTTCAAATTCATGCCTTGCCATAATTTTGCGCCGGTCAGCTTTTGGAACAATCCTTAATTTTATATGGACATCTTTCAAATTTTCTTCTACCTGATGCTTAAATGACTCCGCCGCAATTTTCTGGGCCTCCACATCAGCCACAAGGAATTCTATTTCAAAATCGTTTTTGCCAGTCTCAAGCTTTGCTTTATTCAAAAGCTCACGCGCGCGTTCTGGATTAAATGAGCAGTAGTCAGGGAATTCGGGCTGATTTGGCGTAAAATCCACACCGTTTGAGTCAAAAGCAAAGCCGCGAGGAACGCAGGCATAGGAGGCAACAGAACCGTCTGAAATTTCTTCAGACATCAGCTCGCGGTCAAAAGCAAGAGCCAAGGCCTGCCGCAAATTCTTGTTTTGCAGTTTCGGCTCCTTTAAGTTAAAAGAAAGATAAAACAGGAAGCCAGAATCTACAGCCTTGAACGCAGGATTTTCTTTCTCGCTTTTTACTTGCTCACCGTCAATAGAAACCAAGTCTATCTCTCCGCGGTTGTATCTTCTTAAAGCCTCATCTCCGTTCCTCACATAAATGTAATGAAGTCCGCCAAGCTTAACAGAGGAAGCATCATAGTAAGCGGTGTTTTTTACCAATGCAACAGAAGAGTCCGGCTTGTATTCTGTTAGGAAAAAAGCTCCGTTGCAAAGATATGTCTCTGCGCTAGTTCCGTATTTGTCTCCGACTTTTTTTATAAATTTTTCATTGGCAGGATAAAAAGTGCAGAAATATAAAAGCTGGTCAAAATATGAGACAGGAACCTCTAGCTGAACCTCAAATGTGTAATCATCAACCGCGCGGACTCCCAGCTGGTTCGCATCCATTTTTCCTGCAATAATTGCGCCCGCATTCTTGATTTGCGCAATATCCGCCATCATAAACGCATATTCAGATTCCATCGCAGGATCAACCGCGCGCTGCCAGCCATAAACAAAGTCATGCGCTGTAACAGGCTCCCCGTTCGACCAAAAAACATCTTTTCTAAGCTTAAAAGTATAAAGCAAGCCGTCAGGCGAAACAGTCTCTTCATCGCAAATCGCCTTTTTCACCGAGCCATCCTCCGCCATCTGCATAAGGCCGTCCATCATGCTTCCAATGATTTCAAAAGAGCTTGAGTAAACAGCTTTCTGCTGGTCGATAGTATCAATTGGCTCATTGAACGAAATGCTCAAAACTTGCCCGGGAACAGATTTCTCAGGCAAAGGTCCTGTCTTCAGAACGCCAGGCTTTTTGCCGCACGAAAAAAACAAAAGCAGAACAGCCAAGCTGACTAGTTGCTTAATAAAGAATTTCATGGCAAGGGATTATAATAAAGCGAAGTTTTTTTGAAAAGTTCTGACAACTAGATGACACAGCAACTTTAGTTTATTTTACCTGAATTTTACATCTTCGCAGCCTTAATTGAAACCTGTTTCTATTTATGTTATTATCTAATGTATTTTTGCACAGAAACGCTTAGCGCGCGGAAAGTGCTAATCCATTTTGGGGGCTTTATGAAGGTCGTTGTTATTGGCGCTCAGTGGGGCGACGAAGGAAAAGGTAAAATCGTAGATTATCTTGCAGAAGATGCTAAGTATGTTGTGCGCTACGCAGGCGGACCGAATGCCGGACACACAATCGTTGTAGACGGAAAGCAGTTTGCTCTTCATCAGGTTCCAAGCGGAATCCTTTATCCGAACAAGTCGGTTTTTCTCGGAGCCGGAATGGTTATTGACCCGGAGGCTCTCTTCAACGAGCTTCAGATGCTCAAGGACAACGGAATCGACTGGGAAGGACGCGTTTTCATTTCTGACCGCGCTCACATAATTCTTCCACGCTACCGCAAAATGGACAAGGAACGCGACGCAGCGAGAAAACGCCCGATTGGAACGACAGGACGCGGAATCGGAATCGCATACTCAGAAAAAGCGCAGAGAGACGGAATCCGGCTTGCCGACCTTGACTGGAAGCAGAAAATCGCCGATTTGGAAGCAGAAGACCTTGAATACATCAACAAATACAAAGACCAGCTGATTAAGATGCGCGTTGACTTGACAGAAAAAATGCACGAATTCAAGAAGGATAACATTCTTTTTGAAGGCGCGCAGGGCGCAATGCTCGACATTGACTCAGGAACTTATCCTTATGTCTCTTCTGGAGCTTCTTGCGCGGCTGGAGCTGCGACAGGCTGCGGAATCGGTCCGCACGACCTGGACAAAATCTTAGGCGTTTTCAAGGCTTATGAGACACGCGTCGGAAACGGTCCGATGCCTACAGAATTCAACGATGCGGACGAGGCAGAAAGCGAGCTTTGCAGAAAAGTGCGCGACACAGGACGCGAGTACGGAGTCACAACAGGAAGAGCCAGAAGATGCGGCTATCTTGACCTTGTGGCTTTGCGCTACGCATGCCGTGTAAATTCAATCGATTCTCTCGTTCTCACTCATCTTGACATCTACGACCCGATGGAGCAGATTGAAGCGTGCGTCGCATACGACATCAACGGAAAAATCGTCACCGATTTCCCGGCTGGAGTCGAGGACATGGAAAACGCGAAGCCTGTTCTCAAAAAGTTCAAGGGATGGAAAACATCTCTTAAAAAAGTGCGCGACTACGCTTCTCTTCCAAAAGAAGCGCGCGACTACGTTGAGTTCATTGAAGATTTCTGCGAGACAAAAGTAGGAATCATTTCTGTCGGATACGAGCGCGACGAGACGTTTGTCCGCGATAATCCGTGGAGATAAAATAAAGACTTCAAGGCGGAGATTTTCAGAAAGTCTCCGCTTTTTTTATAAATGCCGCAATTTCACTTTTGCAGCTTTTCACAGTATAATAAGGCTATGCGACACAATATCAGGACAAGGCTATCATTTTTGATTTTCACCGCGCTGTTCACGGTTTTTCAGGCAATGTCGCTTTACAGCCAGAACAAATTCAAGTCCAGCCTGCTTCAAAATTCAAGCGGAACAGAAATAAATCAGGGAGACAACTTTCCGCCGGTTCAAGTCGCAAAATTTGAAAACAGCAGCGAGACATCTTTTCCGCAAAATTCTGAACCTGAAATTCTCTATGCGTCGAATTTTCCATTTTCAATAAAGATTCTGCCGCCAAAAGAATTCAAAACGTCTAAAAAGCCAGACAAGAAAATTTCGCATTTAACGCGCTATCTGCGCTCCGTAATCAAAAAACAGACGCTCCAATAATTTTCTCCAATTTTTTCAAAATTTATCTTCTCTAAAAGACAAAAACGTTGAAAAATCATGCCTGACAAAAAATGCGGGCAAGGAGCATTTTATGGACAAAAACAAGTTTTGGATTTCATCAGATTCTGTGACAATAGAGCTAAAAGGAAGCTCCAGCAAGGAAATAATAGAGGAGCTTGTCTCGCTTCTCGAAAAAAGCGGCAAAGTGAATGACAAAAATCAGGTTGTCTCGGATATTCTAAAAAGAGAAGCCGCCGCAAGCACATTCATAAGAAAGGAAATTTCTGTTCCGCACACGACATCAAAAGGAGTCTCGTCAATCTGCGCCGCAGCTGGAATTTCAAGAAAAAAAGAAATTTACGTTCTGACAGTCTGGCCGGACTGCACTCCGCACAACTTAAAATGCGTTGCAGCCCTGATGAATTTTCTTAACGCAGACGGAGAGCTTAAAAAAATTCTCTCCGCAAAAGACAAGTCAGAGCTTTACCAGCTTTTTGAAAAAGGACTAAAGCAAAGGCTATAAAACCCATTTTTCAATAAAGTCCGCCACGCCGTCCTCGTTGTTGGTCTTTTCAGTGACGAAGCTGGCGAGCTTTTTTATCTGCTCATTGCCGTTTTTCATTGCGACTCCGTAGCCGCACTTTGTTATCATGCTTTCATCGTTCATGCTGTCTCCGAACGCCATTGTTGTCCCTGCGTCAATTCCGATATATTTTGAAAGCCACAAAATCGACTCGCCTTTTCCGCATCTTGGAGGAAGGATTTCAAGAAAATAAGGCTTGCTTGTAAAAATCACAGCCTTGTCGCCAAGACTAGATTTAAGTTTTTCCTGCAAAACCAGAAGCTTTTCAGGCTCGCCCGGAATCAGCATCTTGTAAAAATCCTTGTTCAAAAGCTCACCGTAGTTTTCAGCTTCTTTTCCTTTCAGACCGCACATCGTAACGTCGCGTAGAGTCCATTCCGTCTCCTTGCTGTAGAAAACCGTGTCCTCGGAATAGACTTCGGTCTCAAACCCCATTTTTTTCGCTTCAGAATGAACATAATGAAGAATCTCCGGCTGGACAGTCCTCTTGTAAATCTGAAGCCGCTTGTGCATATCAAAAATCGAGCAGCCGTTTATCGAGATAACATATTTTCCGGTCTCAAGAGCGGCAATATTAAGACGGCTCACAAAAGGCTTTATTCCGTCCTCGGCGCGCCCTGAACACAATACAACATAAATTCCGCGCTGGGCGCATCGCCTTAAAACTTCAACATTTCTGTCGCTTATTTTTCTCTCGTCGTTCAAAAGAGTGTCGTCCAAGTCGAACGCCATTAAATTTACTTTGAGTTTTTCCATGATTTTATTATATCACTTTTTATGATAAAATCTTCCTTGTGTGTGGCTCAAAACTAAAACAAACGCAAGGCAGCAAAAGAACAAAGTTGATAACATTCTTTTCCGCGCTCTGCCTTTTTCTTTCCGCAGTTGAATATGCGATTCCAAAGCCGCTTCCGTTTCTTCGCCTCGGCCTTGCGAACCTTCCGATAATTCTTTCGCTTTCAGTTCTCACAAAAAAGGAAATCGCGCTTGTCGTTTTTTTCAAGATTGTCGCCCAGGGAGTGATTTCAGGAACTCTTTTCTCGTACATTTTTGTCTTTTCTGCGGCAGGCTCGTTCTCGTCCGCGCTCGCGATGATTCTCATTTACGCAGTTTTCAAGTCAAGAATCAGCTCTGTCGGAATCAGCCTTGCCGGAGCTTTGGCAAACAACTGTGCGCAGCTTTTAGTCGCAAGATTTTTTCTTTTCGGGAAAAACGCGAAATACATCGCGCCGGTTCTTCTTGTCACGGGATTTACGACAGGCGCAGTTCTTGGAATTTTCACCGAGATTTTCAGGCAAAAAAGCAGATGGCTAAGGCTCATTGAAGCAGAAAACGCAACCGAAAACTGCAAAGAAGAGGATTTATGATTTCAGCGATTGTTCTCTGGGCATTTGTGATTCTGTTTTTCATTATTGCCTCAATAAAGCGAAAAAAGGTGAGAATTCTTCCGTCGGTTTTTATAACGCTCACAATTGTTTTTTTCGCGCTTCTGTCTCAGCACGGAAAAGTCTTATTAACGTTCGGTAGTTTTAGAATAACTTCCGACTCATTGTTCTTAGGATTAAGAAGAAGCGGAATCTTAGTCGGAATGGTTTTTCTGTCGCAAATAATAATCAGCCCAAGATTAAAGCTGCCCGGAAAAGCCGGAAAATTTCTAAAGCAAGTTTTTTACTGGCTG
Source organism: uncultured Treponema sp. (assembly GCA_934691925.1). Classification (GTDB taxonomy): domain Bacteria; phylum Spirochaetota; class Spirochaetia; order Treponematales; family Treponemataceae; genus Treponema_D. Next base: position 10,031 of record CAKUTI010000033.1, read on the forward strand.
GAAGAACTAACGAATGTTAGGCTAAAATTTAGACCGAAACACATAATCGAGACTTTAGACAACAGACTTTGTGAAATCTGGCTAAAGGAAGAAGACTCAAATGAGAAATGAAATTGAAAATCTTCCGATTTCGCCGTTTCTAAATGAAATCTGCGAGAACCTGAAAAATTCGCCGTCGCGCGCCTTGATTCTGACAGCGGAAACTGGAGCCGGAAAATCAACAGCAGTTCCAGTCGCTCTTCTTGAAAATTTCAAGGGAAAAATCCTTATGCTCGAGCCGCGCCGCCTTGCCGCCACAGCGATTGCGGACAGAATTTCAAGCATTCTCGGCGAGGAGACAGGAAAAACGGCAGGATACCGGCTTCATCTTGACTCAAAGACAAGCAGGGAAACAAGGCTTGAAGTCGTAACGGAAGCGATTCTGATAAGAATGTTGCAGTCAGATCCGCTTCTGGAGAAAATCAACGTTATTGTTCTGGACGAATTCCACGAGCGTTCAGTCTACTCGGACCTTGCGCTCGCTTTTCTAAAGGAGACAATGCAACTCCGCGACGACCTTTTTATAATCGTGATGAGCGCGACTATAAACTGCCAATCGGTAGCTGAATATTTGGGAAACGGAAATCTTCCCGCAAGCATAATGAAAATTCCGGGCAGACTTTTCCCTGTTGAAATAGAATACAGAGAAAATGAAAGCGTCTCAAAAGCAATAGAATCAGTTGTTGAAGATTTGAATTTGAAAACAACTAACGAAAGTTCGTTATCATCTAAAAACAATTTTCCGCAGTCAATTCTAGTTTTTCTGCCGGGAATTTATGAAATCAGAAAAGTAAAATCGGAGCTTGAAGACGAAAATATTCAGGCAGAAATATTGATTCTCCACAGCTCGGTTTCGCTTTCAGAGCAAAGAAAAGCGCTTTCTCCGTCAAAAGACTCAAAAACCAGAGTGATTCTTTCCTCAGCAATCGCAGAGACATCGCTTACAGTTCCAGATGTGTCGGTTGTGATTGACTCGGGATTCTCGCGGACTAAAAAAATCGACCTGAACACTGGAATGGAAAAGCTCGTGACTGAACGGGAGTCCCTTTTCAGCGCAGACCAGCGCACAGGACGTGCCGGACGTGTAAAAGCAGGAAAATGCATTCGCTTGTGGAACAAAAACGAGCCTCGGGTTCTGCAAAATCCGCCTGAAATTTTGCGCACGGACTTGTCGGAACTAGTTCTTGAATGTGCCGCCTGGGGAGTCACTGAAAAATCAAAGCTCATCTGGCTTACAGAGCCTTCGGACTCTTCATGGGAAAATGCAAAATCGCTTCTTCAAAATCTCGGCTGCCTTGACCAAGAAAACGCGAAAATAACAGAAAAAGGAAAAGCCGTTCTTTCGCTAGGGCTAACACCGCGCCTTGCCTGCGTCGCGCTTGCGGCAAGACCAAAAAATATCTCATCTGTAACAGAGTTTTCAGAATACAAGGATGCAGGCGAAAACCAAAAAAGGCAGTTCGAGCAAGACTTAGCAAAAAGGCTTTCGCGCGCTTACCAAAATCTAAAAATAAAGGAAGAATCCGCTTCAAAAAATCCTGCGCTTGCCGGATTTCCAGACAGGCTCGCAAAGCTCGAAGCAACCGAAAAAGACTTCGCGGAATATCAGTTCCCGTCGGGAAGAAAGGCGATTCTTAACCGTGAGAATTTAAGGCAGAAAAACCTTTCATCATTTCCGGAATGGCTAATCGGAGTTGACGTTGCCGCAAGCTCCATAGCCGGAACAGCTGGAAAAATACGCGCGTTCGAGACAATAGCAAAAGACGATGTGGAAAAATTTCTTGAAGAACATTCTGTCTCTCTTTCAAAAACCGAAGCTTTTCTTTCTGAACACAGCTTGGCGGCAAAAACTTGCACGGCAAAATCTTTTGGAAAAATCAAATTGTCAGAAAAAAAAGAAACGCCTGAAATTCAAAAATCCGCTCTTGCAATCTGCAAATTTATAGAAGAAAACGGGATATTTAAGCTACCTTTCGATAGTCAAACTGCAAACGCACTGCTTGATGAAAAAACGAAAAATTTCTTGCTTAGAGCTGAATTTTTCATCACACATTCAAAATCAGACGAAGTTACAAATAAAGATGATAAAAATTCCCTTGCCTATAAATATTTGAACCTAAACAAACTAACGAACGATTGGCTTTTACCATTTATCAGCTCTCCAAAAATCGACTCAAAAACAATCTACGAATCCCTTTACTGGTTCTTGGACGGCACGAAAATAGACGAGAAAGTTCCTTTGAATATTACACTACCGAACGGTCGTAAAACAAAAATAATCTACACAAGAATAAAGTCGCCTGTAGATTCCGATTTAGGAACATCTTTAATCCAGCCGTCAATCGAAATCATAATCCAGAGGATTTTCGGCTGCTTTGAAACTCCCAAAATTCTTGGCGAGCCAGCGCTTCTAAAACTTCTTTCCCCGGCTTCGCGTCCGCTGCAAATAACCGACGACTTGGCGCATTTTTGGACAAGCACTTGGCCCGAAATCTGCAAGGAAATGAAAGGAAGATACCCGAAACACAACTGGGACTACCGAACGGTAGAAAAAGACTAAAACAAGTACAGCTGCAAATCTCGAAAACTTTCCTGCTTGGCCTCGCTTACAATATCGTCAGGGCTTGACTCTCCAATCAAAAAAGAAGACTTTGGATTGTGCCGGGCAAAATTCTTTCTAACAAGATTCTCGTCGTAATTCGCATAGCAATATCTGCAAAGATGCGGGCAGCAGTTATAATAGGCAATATCTCGCATTGGAAGGCACTCGCAGTGCTTTCTAAGATTCTGCACGCCGCACTTCAACAAACGTTCGTTAGTAACTTTTTCAACAATTTCTTTTGAGACGCACGTGCCTTTTTTCACTCCGTATGGCGAAAGGTCCAACTTTTCCGCGCAGGCCTCAACTTCAATTCCATATTCAAAGGCGATTCTTGAAAAGCTCCCGGCAATGAATTTCTGGTCATCCTCGCTCACTTCCTTCAATTCTGGAAAATTTCTTTTTGTCTTTGAGTACAAGTCAACAAAACTGATAACACAGCGGCTTGTATAAGGCGAAAGCGCGGCGCACATCTTCTTGAACTCGCGGATATGAGAAGCCACAGTGTAAGTTGAATCGACAAAAATCGGGTCGTATCTCCAGCAGATTTTCTCCTTTCCGATTTTTTGTGAAAGCCTAGCAAACGACTCAATCACCTTGCTCTTTTCAGGAACATTCGGCTCGATTTCTTTCTTGTAAGGCGTAATTGTAACAAAAAAATAAATTCCAAAGCCTTTAAGCTCGTCCAATCGCGGAATTATCGGCGCAGGATTCTTCGTGCAGAAAACAATGCAGTCAACGGTTTTCTGGTCAAGACGGTAGCGCGTAACTTTCTGAGGAGCATAAGGATTTCTAACATCGGCAAAGCCCGCGCGGACACGGTTCAAAAACCATTCGGAATAGAAAGCCGGAATGTCAGTCCGCCCGGAAGCAAAGATAATCATAAAAAGATTATAGAAGAAAAACGGATTGTAGGAAATTGAAATAAAAAAAGCGGCGGTTTTAAGAAGCTAAAACCGCCGCTAATTTTTTTTGCTTACTTCACAATCAGAGTGTTCATCGCCTTGATAAAGTCAACCGGGCTTGAAAGCTCCGCTCCGCTCACAAGAAGCGCCTGGTCAAGAAGGACTTCTGAAACGTTCGCGATATAAGCCTCATCGCTTGAATTCTCGAGAGTCTTTACAATCGCGTGGTCGGCGTTCACCTCAAGAATAGGCTTTACTCCAGGACCAGTCTGCCCCATAGCGCGCATCATGCGCTCCATCTGGAAGCCAGGGTCGCTCTCGTCCACAACGATGCATGAAGGGCTGTCGCTCAGCCTTTTTGAAAGAACAACGTCCTTTACGCGGTCTCCCAGAGCCTTCTTTATTTTCTCCTGAACCGGCTTGAACGCCTCCTCCTTTTTCTTAGCCTCGTTCTTGTCGATTCCAAGCTCATCGTCAGAGCCGGCGCGGTTCACACCTTTAAGCTCGTAGTCCTTGTATTTCATAAGGCTTGGAATAACGATGTCGTCGATGTCGTCCGCCATGATAAGGACTTCAAAGCCCTTTTTCTTGTACGCTTCAAGCAGCGGGCTTGCGCGCAAGTTTTTCTCGTTGTTTCCGGTGATATAATAAATCGCCTTCTGCTCAGGCTTCATTCTTGAGACATAGTCCTTGAAGCTTGTCCATTTGCCCTCGCCGTCTCCGCTCGCGTCAGTTGACTTGAATCTTACGATTTCGGCAATCTCCTCGCGGTTCACATAGTCACCATAAAGGCCTTCCTTCATCGGGCGGTTGAACTGCTCAACAAACTTGTTCCATTTCTCAATAGTCTTTTTCTCTTCGTCTGTCGGATTCTCTGACTTTCTAGCCTTGTCCGCCTCCTCTCCGAGCTTCTTGAATTCTCCAAGCAACTTCTTTACAGATGCATTCTTGATGTTGTCCAAAATTCTGTTCTGCTGCAAAATTTCGCGACTCACGTTCAAAGGCAAGTCCTCAGAGTCGATGATTCCGCGAACAAAACGCAAGTAAGCCGGCAAAAGCTCGCGGTCATCGTCTGTGATGAAAACGCGCTTAACATAAAGCTTAACGCCGCTCTTATAGTCCGCCTGATACATATCAAAAGGAGCCTGCTGAGGAATATAGAACAAAGTTGTATATTCCTGAGTTCCTTCCGCGTGCGTGTGAACGTAAAAAAGAGGATCCTGGCTGTCGTGGCTGATTGTCTTGTAAAAGTCGTTGTAGTCCTCTGGCTTTAGCTCAGATTTCGGGCGTTTCCACAATGCAGAAGCCGAGTTCACCTTGTCAACTTTATTCTCGCTTCCAGTAACATTTCCCTTGTCGTCGTACTTGTTCTGCGTGTAATGAAGATAGATCGGGAACGCGATATGGTCGGAATAACGCTTGATAAGCTCCTCAATCTTCCATCTTGAAGCAAAATCCTTGCTGTCGTCGTTCAGAATCATCTCGATTGCAGAGCCGTGCGTCTCAGGCTTGTCGAATCCGAATTTCTTTGCCTCTTCTGAGTCCGAAGCGATTTCTTCTATTGTATATGAATTTGTGCCGTCGCTTGACCATTTATAAATCTTGTCTGTCGCGGCTTTTCTTGTGTAGACGTTGATTTCCTTGGCAGCCATGAAAGCCGAATAAAAACCGACACCAAACTGGCCGATAAGGTTGGACTCGCCCGCGTTTTTTTCCTTTGAGATTTTGTCGATGAAAGCCTTTGTTCCAGAGCGCGCGATTGTTCCAAGGTTGTTGTTCAGGTCTTCCTCGTTCATTCCGATTCCTGAGTCCTGAACTGTGAGGATTTTCGCGACCTCGTTAAAGCTGATGTCGATTCTCGGCTCTGTCTTTAGATTCTTGTAAGCGTCGTCCGACACCATAAGATAGTTAAGCTTGTCCAATGCATCCGAAGCGTTCGAGACAATCTCGCGCAGAAAAATGTCTTTGTTTGAATACATCGAGTGGATAATCAATTTGAGAAGCTGGTTCACTTCTGTCTGAAACTGATACTTTGCCATTTATTTATCTCCTGTCTTTAATTTTTCGACTGAAAGCCGTCCGTGCAAATTTTTTGACGGCAGTGTATATATCAAAATATAAAATTTTCTATTGTTCGGCAAATTTTTGTTGCCGGGATGAAAAAATCATTTCCTTGACAAATTTCTTAGACAAATATATCATCATTCATATGAATAATATTTCATATGAAAATTCATTTATATAAATATTAACAGGAGAAAAATATGGAAGACGAAGCAAAAAACAGGATTTCTGACTCTCTCCCCGACGAGGACACGCTTGCCGACATCTCCGAGCTTTTCAAGATTTTCGGAGACTCAACAAGAATAAAAATTCTGTTCTGCCTGCTGAACAACTCGCTTTCGGTCAGTGAAATAGTCGAGATTCTCGGAATCCAGCAGTCGGCAATCTCGCACCAGCTCAGGATTTTAAAGGAGAACCATCTTGTGAAATTCGAGCGCGCAGGAAAATGCAATGTCTACTCGCTGAGCGACGACCACGTTGTCTCAATCCTGAACATGGGACTTGAGCATATTTCAGAATAACTGAGGCAAAAACCGCTTGAAAAAAAATTTGCGGAAAATAAAAACTTTCGCGGCTGAATCGTTCAAAAATACAGAATCAAAAATCAGGAGGAAAATATGAAGAAAGAAAACTTTCCAGAATCAGAAGAAACCAAGAAATGTGAAAAACATAAAGAACATGAGGAACATTGCTGCTGCGTTCATTCACATTCAGACGAGATAAAATGCTCCTGCTGCCATGACGATGATGACGAAGATGAGGAAGAAGAGCGCTCGCTTAAAAAAATCATTGTATCGGCGGTCTTGTTTTTGCTCGGGCTTTTCACGGCGCATTTTGACTTTTTCGCGGAAAAATTCTCCGCTCCTGAAAATCTCCTAAAAATTATGCCTTATATCTCAGCTGCTTTCTGCTTTGTGGCGTTCATTCTCGCGGGTCTTGATGTAATAAAGGGCGCAATAAAAAACATAAGAAAAGGAAATATTTTCGGCGAGCAGTTTTTGATGTCTGTAGCTGCAATCGGAGCGATTTTTGTAGGCGAATTTCCGGAAGCTGTCGCAGTTATGCTTTTCTATCAGATTGGAGAATTTTTTCAGGATTACGCGGTTGACAAGTCGCGCGACTCAATCAAGTCTCTTATGGACATCCGCCCTGACCACGCGAATGTGATAAGAGACGGAAAAACAGTGAGCGTAAGCCCGGAAGATGTAAAAATCGGAGAGATAATCGAGGTTCGCCCCGGAGAAAGAGTTCCGCTTGACGGCTTTATTATTGAAGGAAAATCATTCGTTGAAACTTCTGCCTTGACTGGAGAAAGCGTTCCGCGCGAGGTTTCAGCCGAAGAAAAGTCAGAAATTTTGTCAGGATTTGTGAACGGGACAAGCCCGATAAAGATTCAGGTTACAAAAGAATACGGAGAAAGCGCAGTTGTAAGAATTTTGAACCTCACAGAAAAAGCAAGCGCGGTAAAGGCAAGAAGCGAGAAATTCATATCGAAATTCGCGAAAGTCTACACGCCGATTGTCTGCATTCTCGCGGTGGCGGTCGCTTTAATTCCGCCACTCGTGCTTAAACTGCTTGCGCCTGAGCTTTACAAGAATTTCGGATTTTCAGTCTGGGGCTACCGCGCGCTCTCATTCCTTGTTGTCTCATGCCCTTGCGCACTCGTAATCTCAATTCCTCTCTCGTTCTTCTGCGGAATCGGAAAAGCGTCAGTCGCCGGAGTTCTAGTTAAAGGCTCAAATTTCATCGAGGCTCTCGCAAAAGTAAAGATTGCGGTTTTTGACAAGACTGGAACATTAACAAAAGGAACTTTCAACGTTACAGAAATCTGCCCGGAAGAAGGATTCACAAAAGAGGAGCTTCTCGCGGTCGCAACACACGCCGAAAGCTATTCAGACCATCCGATTTCAAAGTCGCTCAAAAAAGCGCACTGCTGCCCTCTCTGCGGAAAACTTGAAATTCTCGACGCGGAAGTTGTCTCTGGCAAAGGAATAATGGCGACTGTCGGAAACCAAAAAATCTTGGCAGGAAACGCGAAACTTATGCAAAGCGAGAATGTCGGAAATTTCCACGACATTCAAAAAGAGACATCCGGAACTGTGATTCACGTTTCAGTTGACTCAAAATATGCAGGCTACATCATCATAAGCGATACGGAAAAAGAAGACTCAAAAGAGACGATTTCAAGACTGAAGAAGCTCGATGTGAAAGAGACGGTTATGCTCACAGGCGACGCAAAACCGACAGCCGAAATTGTCGGAAAAAAGCTTGGAATCGACAAAGTCTATGCTGACTTGCTCCCGGAAGACAAAGTCTCAAAGGTTGACGAGCTGATTTCAAATCTCGGAAAAAAAGGCGGCGAGCAAAAAAGCAAGCTGATGTTTGTCGGCGACGGAATAAACGACAGCCCGGTTCTTGCGCGCGCCGATGTGGGAGTCGCGATGGGCGGACTTGGAAGCGACGCCGCAATCGAGGCGGCAGATGTCGTGATTATGGACGACAAGCCTAGCCGCCTTGTTGACGCAATCAGAATCGCAAGAAAAACGATGGGCGTTGTTTACCAGAATATTGTCTTCTCAATCGGGGTAAAGGCTTTGATAATGATTTTGAACGCAGCCGGAATCGGAAATCTGTGGCTCGCAGTTTTTGGAGATGTGGGAGTCTGCTTTATCGCAGTTCTGAATGCGGCGCGTCTTTCAAAAGGAAAGAAGAAAGCGTAATTCTAGCATAAAATATTTAACAGTTTTCAGAAAATAAAAAATCCCTTTCGAGCTTTTTGAAAGGGATTTTTTTTATCTCATTCCTGAAGATTTTGGTAAAATCAGACAAGAAAACTAAATAGTTAAAAGCGTTAAATTTTTTCCAATCTCTGATTTTCGTCAAATTTTTATCAGATTGCTGCTTTCCTGCAAGAAAGTCATTCCTCAAAATCGAAAATTTCCGTGCTGTCAGAAAGAAAAATCCAGAATTTGCTGTATGCGCTTAGCCACACTCCGTTTTCTTCCCAAAGTCCGTTTCTCAAAAGAATGTAGAGCCACTGCCCGCCGTTTTCTCTTTTTCCCGCGCTTATCACAACGCATTTCAAGCCGTTCTCGTGGTTCAAAGTCTTGAAAGAATACGGAATTGAAAAATCAGGATTTTCATAAAGCTCCACCTCACCCATAAGAGTGAAAGAAGAAAGCTCTTTAACCGCAGTGTGGCAAAAAACAAACTGTGCAAGGCAGAAAAACAGAATAAAAGAGAGGGATTTCTTAATCAAAATCATTGAAGGCTGAATTTTTTTATCAGCATTGTGTATTTGCCGTTGTCGAAATTCTCGTCTTTGGTCTCAGAAACAAGACTGCTTCCTGTATATCCGTAGTCAGAAAGAATTCCTGAAAGCTCCTCGTCAATGCTGCTGTTTCCGAATGACTCGTCAAAAGCGTCTGTGTTAAGAGCGAAAAGCCTGATTTCCACGGAATTTGTGTCGGTGTTCAAAGTCCATTCGATTGTGTAAACATTGTCGATATCCTCCTCGCTAGAAAATTCCTCCGCGTTCAAGCCGAAAAATAATCCAGCGAAAAGGATAACAACTGCTAACATTTTTTTCATTTGTAAAACTCTCCTTGCAAGTTTTGCATATTTTAGAATTTTTTGACATTAAATGCTATAATATTACAAAACTTGTCGGATTTTTACAAATTTCAGATTATTTTATCATCGCGTGATATTCCTGCAAAGACTTTACTCCGCCTTCGCCGCCTTTTCCGTTCTTTACAGCCTCGATTCCCTGAACTGCGGCATAAGCGCCTGCCAATGTCGTAATGTAAG
>CAKUTI010000034.1 GCA_934691925.1 uncultured Treponema sp.
ACAACTGCTTTCTGGTCAACCTGTGCGGCCGCAGGAGCTGCACTTTCGGCTTTTGGCGCCTCTTTGTCAAGTTTGGCAACATGAACAAAAACTCTAAGCAAGTTCATAAAGCCAATCAAGATGATGAGGAAGGCAAAAACGACACACATACCCAAGACAGTAAGAATTGCGCTCTGTCCCAGCATTTCTTCGATTGTCATAAATCCTCCATAGGAATGTACAAGAAATACAATTTGTCAAAAATTATAATTAGTTTAAGGCAATCATTCAACAATAAGAAGATTGAAAAAATATCAGATTTTGCAAATTAACGTAGATTCAGAAAAAACTCTTATACGGTCTGAAAGTCTGTAATTTGAATCCGTAAAACAAGCTCCTTTTGTTGATTTTTCCTTTCATACAAAAAAATTATGCTGACCGCCCAATAGTAAAATATTCTGCGTGCAAAAAGATTATTCTGACCGTACAATAGCAAAATATTCTGCGTGCAAAAAAATTATGCTGAGCGTCCATCAACAAAATGTTGAGCGTAGATAAAGATTTTGCTGAGCGTCCAGCAACAAAATGTTGAGCGTGGATAAAGATTTTGCTGAGCGTCCAGCAACAAAATATTTAGCGTAGATAAAGATTATACTTGATAGCCAAAGAGCAAAAAACGCTCATTTTAGGGGGATTCCTTAAGTTTTTTGTTTGTCAAAATAAATTTTAAGGCTTTACGCTTTTTTTGTAACTTTTTACTAAAACTCGAAATTCGGGCTATATAATAGAAAACATAGAAAAAATTTGACTTTCAAGGCGATAATGATTTAATTAAGAGTATCGGATTTTGTTTCAGATAGAATCGGACAAAATCAAATTCCAAAAATATTTTCCAGGAGGTACTTTTTATGGAAAACATCGCAGGAACACAGACAGAGAAAAATTTGCAGGCGGCATTCGCAGGCGAGTCTCAGGCGAGAAACAAATACACTTATTTTGCGAGCAAGGCGAGAAAAGACGGCTACGAGCAGATTGCGGACATTTTTGAGGAAACAGCAAGAAATGAAAAAGAACACGCGAAAATTTGGTTCAAGATTTTAAACGGAGGCGAAATTCACTCAACAGAAGAGAATTTGAAAGAAGCGGCTTCCGGTGAAAACTACGAATGGACTGACATGTACGCTGGATTTGCGAAAACCGCACGCGAGGAAGGCTTTGAAAGAATCGCGAAGCTTTTTGAAATGGTCGGCGAAATCGAAAAAGAGCATGAAAAACGCTATCTGAAACTTTTGCAGAACATAAAAGACGGAATTGTTTTCTCAAGAGAGGGCGACACAATCTGGCAATGCGCAAACTGCGGCCATATCGTTGTCGGAAAAAAAGCTCCGGCAGTTTGCCCTGTATGCGCTCATCCGCAAAGCTACTTTGAAGTCAAAAAAGACAATTTCTAACGAAAAAACGCCGATTTTTTAATCGGCGTTCTATTTTTTTCTCCTGGAAAAAATTTGTTTGAATTTTTCTTTTAAAGCTGAATTTCATTGCAGCTGCTCACGCCGCTTTACAATGCAGTTTTTCTCGAAAGCATCTTCCGAAACTTCACATTCACAAGGCAGTGTGACAGTCCGAAGATTTTGGCAGCCAGCAAAAGCGTCTCCGCAGATTTTTTCAAGTCCGCTGCCCTGAAAAATAACTTCCTTTAAATTCACGCAGTTAAAAAACGCGCCTGAATCAATCGACTTTACAGAATTCGGCAGAATGATTTTTTCAAGATTTTCGCAGAACATAAACGCGCCGCGCCCGATATAAGCTACAGAATCCGGAACTGAAACATTTTTTAGATTTTTTAGATTTGAAAGGCAATTCCAGCCGAGATATTTCGTTCCGTTTTTGATTTTTACGCATTCAAGATTCTTGTCCGCAGCGAACAAAAGCGATTTTGCCTTTTCATTGTACATCGTTCCGTCAGAAATCTGATAAACCTCATCTTTTTGAAGCAGCGAAACTGTGTCATCAAAAGAATCAGACGAAACTTCAATCAAAAAATCAGGAACTTTCTCGATTTTTAATTTTTTGCAGCCGCTGAATGCTTTCGGTCCGATAATTCTGAGTTTTTCAGGAAGATTCACGTTTTCAAGATTTTTGCAGAACGAAAAAGCGGCGATATTTATTTCCTGCAAAGTTTCCGGCAGGCGAACAGACTTTAAATTTTCACATTCTGAAAAAGCATAGCCGCCAATGCTGTCCGCGCCGCCGCAAAAGTCAACTTTTTCAAGATTCTTGTTTCCAAAAAACGCTTCCTCGCCTACCGCGACAACTTCGCCTGGAATTTCCACAAAAGAATCTTTTCCACAGTATTTTTCAAGATATTTTTCCTGTTCTGAAGTCTCTGAAATTAAAAAATTTTCCATAAAACAAAAATTAAAATCACAAAATTAAAAATTGCTCGCAAAGAAAAAAGAATCGACAAAATCCAAAAAAAATAAAGGCGGCTTTGCAAAAAGCTCCACCGCCGCAAAATCTGCCTTTAATCGACTTTTCTCAATTTTCTACCAGCCTTTTCCAGCCTGTTTTTAAAACAAATCGCCCATTCCGTAGAGTTTGCCTTTTGAAAGCTCGCCGTCCGAAATTTTTGCGCAAAGTTTTTCAAGTGCGACAACTGCGCCTTTTGCGAATCCCTCGCGGCTTCTTGCGCGGTGAGTGATTTCAATCTCGTCAGCAGGAGAATCAAAGAAAACTGTGTGAGTTCCAGGCACAAACCCGACGCGGGTCGAGCTTACGTGCAGCTGGCTTGGAAGCGGCTTTTGATGAAAAGCGTCTGTCACGATTTCGGTCTTGTTTTTGTTTTCCGACATTATTCTGCGCGCAACTTCAAGAGCTGTTCCAGACGGACTGTCGGCTTTCTGATTGTGATGAGCTTCCCACACAGCCACATCATACTCGCTGTATTCCGACATGATTTTTGCAGCTTCCTGAACAATTTTATAGAACATATTCACGCCGATTGAGAAATTTGAGGAGCGCATCGCAGTTCCGTTTGTTTTTGCGCAAAGCTCAGCAATTTCATTCTCGCTTTTTGCCCAGCCAGTCGTTCCGACAACAACCGGGAGACCAAGCGGAATCAAGGCTTTTAGATTTGAAATCACAGAAGACGGATGAGAAAACTCAATCACGCCATCAGCTCCGCTTGCTTTTACAGCTGCGGCAACAGCCTCGCCAGCTCCGGCAGGAACAAGATTTGTCGCGTCTTTCGCCATGACATCGACCGTCGCAACAATCTCGTGGCCAGCCTCTTTCGCACATTTTTCAATCATGTGCCCCATTTTTCCATATCCGACAAGCGCAATTTTCATATTTTTTCCTTATTTAAACAAAGCTGAATGAAGAATCTGAACAACACTGTTCGCCTGATTGTTGTCAACCAAGAAACTGATGTTCACCTTGCTTGCGCCCTGAGAAATCATCTGCACATTGATTTTTTCCTTGCTCAAAGCCGCAAAAGCGTCTGCGAGAATTGAGCTTGAATGAGCCGCATCGCAAATAATCGTAACAATCGCCTTGTCCTTTTTTACGGTCACATCGGCAGCTTTTCCCAAATCTTCAATCAAGCCGCCCAAATCAGATTTTCCGTTCACAGTCAGAGAAACTGAAACTTCAGAAGTCGCAATAACGTCAACGCTCACATTCCATTTCAAGAACTGGTTGAAAACATGCGCCAAAAATCCGCACGCGCCAAACATATTGTTCGACTGAATATCAATCAGATTCACATTTTTTACACTTGTGATTGCAGTAACGCGCGGAACAGACTCAGTATGCTTTTCAACAATCACCGAGCCTTCGCTTTTTATATTGTAGGAATTTTTCACGCGGACAATCGTTCCTGTTTTCCGGCAAGGAATCATCGAGCGCGGATGGAGAACCTGCGAGCCGAACATTGCAAGCTCCTGAGCTTCCTCGTAAGTAACTTCCTTGACAAGCCGCGCGTCCTTTACAACGCGAGGATCGGCAGTCAAAATTCCGTCAACATCTTTCCAAGTCTGAATTTCGTCGGCTTTCATCGCGCTTCCAATCATCGTTGCAGACAAATCAGAGCCGCCGCGTCCCAAAGTCGTTATGATTCCTTTTTTATCCTTTGCGATAAATCCTGTGACAATCGGAATTTCTTCTTGATTTCCGTTTTTATAGTCCGAAAGCGATTTCGGAATATTTTCCCAGACATCAGGCAAAAGCTCCGCGTTCATATAATTCGAGTCTGAAACCATTCCGATGTTCCATGCGTCGTAAAATTTCGCAGGAGTTCCAAGCCCGTTAAGATACGCGCTCATCATTCTGACAGACATTCTCTCGCCAAAACTTACGAGATAGTCACGCGAGCGTTTTGAAAGCTCGTGCAGCATGCTGATTCCTGTGAGAAGCGTTTTAAGCTCTTCCAAAAGTTCCTTTATCGCCGGAACATCAACGCCAAGCTCTTTCGCAGTTTCAAGATGAAGCTTTTCGATTTTTTCAATGTCAACCTTGCCGTTCACAGCCAAATCCGCAGCTTCAAGAAGATGGTCAGTTGTGTCGCCCATCGCGCTCAAAACAACAACCGGCCGTTTTTCCGCATAAGCCTGAATAATCGAGGCAACATTTTTAATACGCTCTGCATTAGCAACGCTCGAGCCGCCAAATTTCATAACTATCATAAAACTTTTCCTTATAATTCGTTTCTATTTTAGATTTTTTGATTGCAAAAATTATGCCAGCTTAAACAATTTGTCGATTTCAGGTTTCCGCACAACAAGAACATTGCAAGTCGCGCTTCCGATAATCTCGCTGTTTATAGCGCTCGCCTTGTCGTGATGAATAACGCTAGACATTGGAGACGCGCCATGCTCTTTTCCGCCGAGCAAAATCAAGTCCGCGCCGAATTCGTCCGCCGCTTTCAAGACTTCAGACCAGACCGCGCCCGAGCAAAGTTTTTTGCTGATATGGACTTTTTTCTGAAGCGCAAGATTTTCAACATAATTCAGATATTTCTCGCCGTCTCTTTTAAGGCTTTCAACGTAATGGGTTGCTTCTTCCGCAAAGAAAATTTTGCTCATTTCAAGCTGCTTGATTGTCGCCGAGTCAACAACATAAACCGCCTCAAGCTCGATTTTGTACTGAGAAGCCATCATGATTCCATACATTGCCGCATGCAAAGACTGTTCAGACCCGTTCACAGCCACCACTGCTTTTTGAAATAAAGGTTTTATCATATTTCTGCTCCTCTTGCTCTTTTTTACTTTTCCTTGCGGTTTTTCAAGCTCTTCAAGACAAAAGTGTTCTCGCGCTCGCGCTCTTCCAAAACACTTTCAATGTAGATTTTTGTCTCGCGGTCCTGCGGGATTATCATCTTGTCCAAAGCGTTTACTCTTCGCTGCGTTTTTTTGACCTCATTTGCAAGCCGCCAAGCGATTGTCCTGATTGAAGCCATCTGCGTCAGAAGGTTCAGCAGCTTGAAAAATTCAACCATCACCTTGTCAGTATCGGCAAAAGTTCCCATAAAAGAATAAAAAAGCTTTTGCTTCGGAAGCATAACTTCAACCGAGTTAAAGCTCATTCCGCCCGCAACAACCGGCTTTTCGCGGATGTCAAAATCGTAATGAACATCTTTCGCAATCCGCTCGACACGGTCGCCGCCAACTGTCATAAGCATATTTTTCAACGCCGGATAAGCCGAATTCACAGCCTTGTCAATGTCGCGCTCAAGCAACTTGACTTTTTCAACCATGTGCATCAGCTCCATCACAAGGATTTCGCGCTTTTGCTCAAGCAAGTCGTAGCCGTCTTCCGCAACGCTCAGCTGCTCTTTTATCGAGAGAAGATTTGATTTTGTCGGTGCAATATTTAACTTTGCCATATTTTTTTCTTTTGGGCGTTTCCCTCGCTCGCGCTCGGGGCGGGCTTTCCGCACTTCCGGCTTTCGCCTCCATCCGCTTCGCGGACGCCTCTGGCGGTGCTACAGGCCCTAACGCGTTTGCTTTTTCATCAGTCTTTTGGAAGATATTTTTCTATCATCTCAGGCTTGATTCTGTAAAGCTCGTTTTCAGGCAGAATTTTCAAAAGTTTCCAGCCCAAATCGAGAGTCTCTTCAATGCTTCGGTTCTCGTATTCGCCCTGCGTGAAGAATTTTGACTCCAATTCCTCGCCGAATTTCAGATACATTCTGTCAACTTCGCCAAGCTCTTCCTCGCCGATAATCGCCGCAAGATTTCTGATTGACTTTACTTTTGAATAAGACGCGAAAAGCTGGCTTGAAACCGCAGAATGATCCTCGCGTGTCATTCCCTCGCCGATTCCGTCTTTCATCAGTCTTGAAAGCGACGGCAAGCCCGAAACCGGCGGATAAACGCCTTTCTGACTAAGCTCGCGGTCAAGAACAATCTGCCCTTCCGTGATGTAGCCTGTCAAGTCTGGAATCGGATGCGAAATGTCGTCGTTCGGCATCGTCAAAATCGGAATCTGAGTAATAGAGCCGGTCGAGCCTTTTATTTTGCCCGCACGCTCGTAAAGCTCGGCAAGGTCGGAATACAAATATCCAGGATAGCCTTTTCTGCCTGGAACTTCGCCTCGTGTAGTCGAAATCTCGCGCAAAGCCTCGCAATAGTTCGTCATGTCCGTCATAACAACGAGAACGTGCATATTTTTTCTGTAAGCAAGATATTCCGCCGCAGTCAAAGCGCAGCGCGGAGTGATGATTCTTTCGATTGAAGGCGCGTCCGCAAGCGACTGGAACATTACAACCTTCGACAAGACACCGGATTCCTCAAAAGATTTCTTGAAGAACTGCGCCTGGTCATACTTGATTCCCATTCCAGCAAAAACCATTACAAACTGCTCGTCTGAATTCCGGATTTTCGCCTGACGGATAATCTGCGCCGCAAGTCTGTTGTGCGGAAGTCCGTTTCCAGAGAAAATCGGGAGCTTCTGCCCGCGAATCAAAGTGTTCATTCCGTCAATTGAAGAAATTCCCGTCTGAATAAAATCCCGCGGATAAACGCGCGCATAAGGATTTATCGGCATTCCGTTCACATCGATTTTTTCAGAAGAGATGATTTCAGGAAGACCGTCAATCGGCTCGCCAAGTCCGTTAAAAATGCGTCCGAGAAGTCCGTCGCCAACGCGCAAATCCATCGGCTCGTCCAAAAATTCAACGGAAGTCTCTTTTAGGTCAAGACCTGTCGTGCTTCCGAAAATCTGGACAATCGCCGTTTTCTCGTTCAAGTCGATTACGCGTCCAGTCTTTTTCTCGCCGTTGCGGTCGCGAACGTAAACAATTTCGTTGTAAAAAATGTTCTCGCTGCGCTTCACAACAATGATTGGTCCGTCAATTGAAGAAACGCCGTTATATTCAACACCTTTCATTTTTACCTCAATTTTAGAGGGGAGAAGCCTCTCCCCTAGTCGGCACTCTGGCAGCTGCGCTTCCGCCGTTGCCTCCATACCCCACTCTGCGGGAGCTGCACCCCCGCAACGCCCCGCCTGCGCTTAATGCAAGCAAGACAAAATCGATTTCTGAACCGTCAGTTTGCCTTGTAATACCGTTCAAGCTCGCCCATCTGCTCGTCAAGATGTCTTTCCGTGTTTTTGAGCATTTCAAGCTTGTCGTTTGGAACAGTTGATTTCAAGCGGACAATCTCGTCCCTTACAGGAAGCGAAATCACTTTTGGAAGCGGCGCGCCTGCTTTTATCACAGAAAGTCCGCGCTCGTAGTAATCCATTATCAAAAGCAAAATCGCAATCTGCTTTTCAGGAACCGAGTAAACGTCAATCGCATCGAACGCGCTCTGCTGCAAAAATCCGTTCTTAATCATTTCCGCAACAGTCAAGATGATTCTTTTTTCATCCGGCAAAGCGTCAGGTCCAATCAAACGGACAATCTGCTGCAAACGCTGCTCGTTTTTCAAAAGTTCGAGAGCCTTCAAGCGTACATCAGCCCATCTAGGGTCATGCTTTTCCCACCATTCCTTGATTTCGTCCGCATACTCTGAATAGCTTTCAATCCAGCCGATTGCAGGATAATGTCTCGCATTCGCAAGCTCGCGGTCCAAAGCCCAGAAACATCGGATAAAGCGTTTTGTATGCTGAGTTACAGGCTCTGAAAAGTCGCCTCCCGGAGGCGAAACCGCGCCAATTACAGAAACAGAGCCTTCCTGACCGCAAAGAGCTTTTACACGGCCAGCGCGCTCGTAAAATTCAGCAAGTCGTGTCGGAAGATAAGCCGGGAATCCTTCCTCAGCCGGCATTTCTTCCATTCGGCCGGAAAGCTCGCGCAAAGCCTCAGCCCATCTTGAAGTCGAGTCCGCCATGATTGCAACGTGCATTCCCATGTCGCGGTAATATTCAGCAAGCGTGATTCCTGAATAAAGAGAGACTTCGCGCGCCGCAACAGGCATATTCGAAGTGTTCGCAATCAAAATCGTGCGTTCCATAAGAGATCGGCCAGTTCTAGGGTCAATCAAAGTCGGAAATTCAGTCAGAACGTCCGTCATCTCGTTTCCGCGCTCACCGCAGCCAATGTAAACAATCAAGTCCGCATCGCACCATTTCGCAATCGCGTGCTGGGTCATCGTTTTTCCGGTTCCGAATCCGCCCGGAATCGCAGCTGTTCCGCCCTTTGAAAGCGGAAAGAAAACATCGATTACGCGCTGGCCGGTGATAAGCGGCTCGCTCACGGCAAGTTTCTGCGAATAAGGACGCGGAACACGGAGCGGCCAGTAATGGCTAAGCTTAATTTCTTCATCAAGCTCGGTTGTTCCAACCACATCGTCAACAGAATATTCGCCTGCGCCAGAAAAAGTCTTCAAAACTCTTCCGCGGACAGTCGGCGGGACCATAATCTTATGCCTTATAGACTGTGTTTCCTGAACATATCCCAAGACCGCGCCTGAGCAAATCGCCATTCCTGCCTGAACGCCGTCTGCAACTTCAAAATTCCATTTTTTGTTCGGGTCAATCGGCTCAGCACGAACACCCGGAGCAAGAAAAGCTCCAGATTCTTTGTACATTGTTTCAAGCGGACGCTGAATTCCGTCGTAAATCGTTCCGACAAGCCCAGGTCCGAGTTTCAGAGAAAGAGGCCGCTCATTTGAAACAACTTTCTCGCCGATTTTCATTCCAGTGTCGTCTTCGTAAACCTGAATTACCGCTTTTCCCTGATTCTGCCTGATGATTTCGCCGATTATTTTTTTCTCGCCGACATCAACAACATCATAAAGACCGCAGCCCTCAAGCCCTTCCGCATACACAATCGGGCCTGAAATTCTCGTGATTTTTCCAGTTATCTGTTTTTTGCCTTCAGCCGCACTCATTCCGGCAACCTCCCGCCAAACAGCGTTGTTGCAAGCTCGCTGCTGTATTTATCTTTTATTTCGCGCACAAGCTGGTCAACCGTCAGCCTTATGCGGAAAGATTTTTCCTCGTCTTCAAGAATAACGCCCTCGTGAAAATCGTTTCCGTAGCAAGCTTCCTCGCCAGATTTTTCAAAAGGGATTTCATCTATTTCAGAAACATTCTTTACTGTGCTTTTCAGATTTTTTTGAACCAAGTCCGCGTCAAAGCCAAAAACGCGGGCTTTCATATTTTTATTCAAGATTTCATGCGGCAAATCTTCAAGTTTTTTCGCCGCCAGACAAAGCCTTTTTTCCGCTCCAAGATTTTCAAGATAACCATTGAACGCTTTTGAAACGCAGTCCGCATAAAAAGCTGCAAGAAAACGCTCTTTTTCAAGCGGAAAAGAAGCCTCCATATTTTTCTCAAAACGGCTCAGCTTGTTCTCATAAAATTCATCTTTTTGCTTTGAAGCTTCCTGAACATGAGCCGCAACTCCGCCAAGAATATTTTTCGCTTCTTCTTCGGCTCTGGCAACAATTTTTTCGGCCTTTTTACGCGCGTCAGCTTCAATTTCTTTGTCAAGTATTTCGGTAGACCTTAATTCTTCCATTTTTCTTGTCACCTTCTAAACTCTGATTTTTTCATGGCGTTACCCTCTCTTCGTTCGGGTCGCTATGTCCGTGGTTGCATTGCTTCGTTCCGCTACGCTTCACTCCGCAACGGCTACGCCGCCACTGCCAGCGCTAACGCAAATAAAAAGCGTTTGTTAAACCTGTCTTTAGGACCGGTTGTCAAACAGAAACTCCAACGGCTTCACGGATTGCATCAGTCAGCGATTTCTTGCCTTCCAAATGCCCGTGAATTCCGGGAATTTCAACAATCAGAGGATATTGGCTTGTTTTCTGCCAGTCGAGAACTTCATCTTCAATCATGGCAGAAACATCTTCCGTCAAAATCAGGATTTTCGGCCGCTCATCAGCAGGAACTGCTTCCGCTCCGCCCCTGCCAGTAACGCGGTTGAACGCCGCAAGAGCTTCGGCTCTGTTCATCGCGACTTCACCGTTCACTCCAGCGAGCTTAAAACCCAAAATCAATTCTCTTTCTGCAATAACAAAATATTCCATTGCTTTCTAAACAATCAACAAAACAGCAGCTGTTTTAAACAGCCACCAGAAAAATTGCTTACAGAATTATGATAAGAAGAGCAACAAGGAATCCCCAAAGACAAATACCTTCGGCAAGTCCTACAAACGGAAGGGCTTTTCCTGAAAGTTCCGCGTTCTCGCTCATTGCGCCCATTGCAGCCGCACCGATTTTTCCTACCGCAATTCCGCCTGCGATACAAGCAACGCCGACAGCAATCGCAGCCGCAACGTACTTCAAAGCTCCGCCAGCTGATTCTGCCTTGGAAACTTCCTGAGCTGGAGCATTATCTGCAACTACAACATTCTGTTCATCCTGAGCCTGAACTTCCACAGCCTGCTCATCAGAAGCCGCCGCAGTCTGAGCAACCGCGCCGAAAATTGAAAAACCTGCAAGCAACGCACCAATCATCATAATTTTTGATGTTTTCATAAAAAACCTCTTTTGCCGGCATTTGCCAGCGCAATTTTATTTATATTCAAAACAGAACGGAGCAAATTCGCGCCCTGTTTCATTGAAGAATTTAGAAAAGAATTCGTAATATTGAAGCCTTATAACCTGAATCGCGACAATCATTCCCTCAAGAACAATCACAATCGCGTTTCCGGCAACCATTACAGCAAGATAGGCAGGTCCTGCCATCTCCGAAAGCGTCAAGATTATGAATCCCAAAACCGCATGCGCAAGCCCGAACGCACCAACACGCACAAAACTTATCGAATTTGAAAGATAGCTTATCAAAGTTTCCAGCACTTCGACAACAGCCTCAATAATCGCCGCAAAAAGTCCGTTTTCGAGAACTGGCCGCTCGCCTGAAATCAATTTATTAAGAGGTCCGCAAAATCCGGTCAGAAAAAGCGTGACTCCAATCACAGACCAGTCAAGAGCTGAAATTTTGTGTCCAAAAGCCGCGATTCTAATCGCCATGACAACGACGTACCAGAAAAAAACAGAGCCTGAAATTCCGTTCTTTCCGAAAATCGCCTTTCCCGGCTTCCCAAGCAAGAAATTGTCCGCAATATTTATGATAAGCCCGATTGAATTGATTACAAATCCGACTCCGACAGTAAATCCAAAGAAAACAAACATCCGAACAACAGAAGCCATTCCGCCGTCCGGCATCAGATGAAGAATTCTGTCTCTCGGCTCTCCGAAAAGTCCTGTCACAAAACGCCCGAACGGAGCAAGCAAAGTCTCGTTTCCGAAGAATTCTCCGTTAAGCAAGCCCATTATCATACTCGAGCAGCCAATCGCAATGAAAATCGGGGCAAATTTATTCCAGCCGCCAACTTTCACAACTTTTACCGCCATCAAGATTCCAAGCAAAAGGAAAACCAAGCCCTGCCCGGCGTCTCCGAACATAATTCCGAACAGAACAGTGAAAAACAAAGCGACAAAAGGAGTCGGGTCAATCGCGCCGTAAACCGGCGAACCGTAGCTGAAAATCATTCTTTCAAACGCGCCGATTAATTTTCCGTGCTTCAATCTCACAGGAACCTGCTCTGTTCCGTTTATTACAGCTGGAACTTCGCGCGGCTGATAGATTTTTATCGCGGTCCGGCCTTCGGTAAGCTTGTCCAGCTCTTTCATCATATCGTGGCTGTAGCTTTCAGGAATCCAGCCGGTAATTCTATAGACAAGGCTTGTTGATTCAAGAGAATTCTGAACGTCCGTGATTTTCGCGCCAATCGAGAATTTCGCAAGCAAGCTCTGCAAAATTTCAGTGTGAGTCAAAGCCATATTCCGCTTTTCTTCTTCAAGGCTTTTGTAAAGTTTCTCAGTTTCATCGATTTGCTTTTTCAAGCCTTCAAGAACGCCGTCAGGCACACCCTTAAACTGCTCAGGAATTTCAAGCGGAACGAATCCAAAGTTTTTCAATTCAGAGTCGAGTGAAAAACGCGCTTTTTTCGAGCTTGCGGCAAGGATTTTAGATTTGTCATCTCCAAGAGGAATAACCACGGCACGCTCGCCCACAGCAAATTTAAGCTCGTCAAAATTTTGGGGGTCGATTTTTCCGACTCTAAGCGACAAAAACGAAAGGTGGTCAAGCTCCGAAAAATTGACTTTCAGATTCGCAAACGACTTTGCCTCGTCATAAGCTGACTGAACGCGCTCTTTTTCTTGTGCGGCGGCATTTTCACGCTTCATAAAGTCGTTCACATCGCCAATAAACTTGCTCGCGGAATTTCGGTCCTCGTCTGTCGGACGTGAAAATTTTTCAAGATAGCTAGAATCAATATCCCTAATTCCAAGAAAATTTCTCGCAGATTTCAGATTTTCAAGAATTTCCGCGTCAGGATTTTTCAAGTCAGATTTTTTTCCATCTGAAGATGAAATTCCAGAATTTTTCTTGTCCTGAAACTGGAAATTGCCTTTCTTACCCAAAAATTCGAGCACAGAAGAAATATCCTGCTTCAAAATCATAAGCTCAACCAAACGCATTGGTGTTGTTCTAGCCATAATCCACCGCCTTTCTTAAAAAACGCTACGCTTTTACAGCCGATGCGAAACCAGCCGCCTCTTTTTCTTTTTCCTCGCCGACATCAAGACGCAAGCCTTCCGCCGCCGTTCTGATGTAGTCAAGCTCCATCTGCTTAATCTTGAACCAAGCGACAAAACTCGTAGTGCTCATAGGATTTGTATGAAACGAATGTTGAAAAAAATTGTTTAGATAACGTTTTACTGCCCGCTCGACGTAGCAAGGATCAATTTCCCAAAGCGAACCTTCCTCATGCGGATTCAACGCCTTAGAATATTTCCATTTTCGCCAGTCGTCATAATTCGCCGGATCTTTGTCAAGAACCTCATAAGTCTCGCGCACAAGCACGTCATTTTTTGAAGGCTTCTCGCCAGCGTAAATCAGAAGCTTTTCGATTTCTTCTCTTTTATAGTTATAATAAACTTTCAGACGCAAAGCCCAAATGATATTTTTCAGGGAAATCACGGTTTTTATGAGTTTTTCAAGAGAATTTTTATCCGCAGCAGGAAGAGTTTCCGCCGCTTTCCAAAGCTTCAAAATTTCCTCACGGTCTTTTTCAGCGCTTTTTTCTTTAGAATTTTCGTATTCATAAAATTCAAAAATCGCAGAAAGAATCGGAGACGGATTGTCAAAATATCCGAAAAGATCTCTTGCGGACTTCTCAAAGTTTGCCGCCGCTTTTTTCTCGATTTCTTTTGCAAGCATAACTTCTGGAACTGCCGGAACGTCGCTTCCAAAAAGAAGAGTGTAAAGCTCTTTCAATGATTTTGCGGCAAAAAGCTTGTTTGCTTTCTCGCCGACAAAAGATTTTCTTAAAATTCCGCCCGCTTTCGCGTAGCAAAAGGCTGCCGCCGCTGAACTGTCCATACGAAAGCCGCCTTAAGCAAAGATTTTGTCAAGAAACTGATTGAATGAAGCGGTGTCAAGTTTTGAAGCCGTTATTTTTTCTTTGTATTCTTTTAAATGATTTTCGTTTTCTTCAATGGCAGCGCGTTTTTTTTCTTCGTATTTTTTTTCATCTTGCTCGATGATTTTGTCAAATTCAGCCTTGAATTCGCTGTCTGCCTCTGCCTTCGCCTGAGAGATTTTTTTGTCAGCTTTTTCCTGAGCTGAAATTGTCATGGCTTTGGCATTCTGTTCTACTTCCAAAAGATGATTGATTGCATTAACTTCCTGTTCAGCCATTTTCCGCCTCTTCTAATATATTAGTCGAACTCTATTGTAGCAAACTTTCTTCTGATTCGCAAAGGAATTTGTAGACTTCAGAAGCCGAAGAACATTTCACGAGATTTTCAACAAAATTCGGAATTTGAAGAACCGAAGCAAGGGATTTTAAAATCTGGATATGACGCTCCGCCTCGCCCTCAGAGCCAAGAATCATAAAAACGACATGAACTGGAGCTTTGTCGAGAGAATCATAATCAACTCCCTCTTTGCTGATTCCGATTGCGCCGACAGTTTTTTTCATTGAAGAGATTTGCGCGTGAGGAATCGCGACGCTGTGCATAATTCCTGTAGACATTTTTGACTCACGCTCGTTTAATGCGGAAAGAGCTTCGTTTCTGTCAAGCGACGGACAATATGAATGGACTTTTTCAACAAGCTCTTCAAAAAGCTCGTCCTTTTCTGTGCTTTCAAGATTCACGCAAACAGTTTCTTTCGGGAAAAATTCGCCTAAAAGCATTTTTCAAAATCTCCTTCAAAAATTATCGATTTCAAGTTTTATTCCGTTCTGAATTTATTTTAACCTAACCGCAAAAAATAATAGCGATGATTCAAATTCAGCTCGGCAACATTTTTATAGGCTAACATTTTTATCAGCCGCACAAATAAAAAAAGCCAGATTTTTACATCCGGCTTTTCGCAGTTTTATTAGTTACCAGCCTCAGTTGCCGGTGCTTCCACAGAATCAACAGTTTCTGCCGATTCAGCCGGCTCGCTTGTATCCTCTGCTTTTTTCCACCATTTTTCGTTTGTTTCAGAAGTCGCTTCCGATTCAGAACTTTCCGTTTTTGTCTGTTCAGCCTGAAGTTCAGCCGCTGTTTCGCTCATCGCTTTTGCATCATCAGAAGTTTTTGTTGAATATGCTTTTGCAATCACAAAAGTCGCAACAAAAAACAAAACAACAAATACAACTGTCGCTTTTGTTAAAACAGAAGCTGAATGAGAGCCGAAAGCCTGCGAGTTACCGCCGCCAAGAAGCCCGCCCATTCCGCTGCTTTCCTGATCCTGCACAAGAACCAAAAGAACAAGCAAAACAGAAATAATCACGAAAGCAACCATAAGAATTGTCAAAACAACCGAGTTCATATTTACTCCAAAACATTCAAAAACTTATTAAAATTAGTGCTACATATAATATAGAAATAAATAGTTATAGTCAATTATTTGCCAAGCGCGCTCTTGCAGATTGGAATAAATGTCTCGGATTTAAGGGAAGCTCCGCCAATCAAGCCGCCGTCAATATCAGGCTGGCTCAAAAGAGCATCCGCGTTTTTTGCGTTCATCGAGCCGCCATAAAGGATTCTAATCTCCTCGGCAGCCTTTTTTCCAAAAATATCGGCAATTACAGAACGCACCGATTTGTGAACACGCTGTGCTTCATCTGGAGTCGCGGTGTTTCCTGTTCCAATCGCCCAAATTGGCTCATAAGCGATTGTGATTCTCGAAAGTTCCGCAGGAGAAACATTCTCAAGACCGCTGTTAATCTGAAGCTCGCAGACATTGTCTGTAACTCCGGCGATTTTCTGGGAGCCAAGCTCGCCGATGCAAAGAACAACATCAAGTCCGTTGTCCAAAGCCTTGCGGACTTTTTTTCCGATAAGGCGGTTGCTTTCATAAAATTCATAGCGGCGTTCAGAATGGCCAAGAATCACAGTCTGAACTCCAATATCCTTTAGCATCGCCCCAGAAACAGCTCCTGTGTGTGCTCCGTTGTCTGTTGCAGCCATATCCTGCGCGCCAAGAAGAATATTTGAATCTTTTATTACTTCGTGAACCGCATCGAGATAGACAAATGGAGGCGCAATCATGAACTTGCCGTCTAAGCCTTTCAATTTCTCAACCAGCTCTTTAGCCAAAGCAACAGCCCCAGCCCTGTCCATGTTCATCTTCCAGTTACCAGCTACATACTTTGAACGCATTTTATTCTCCAATAAATTTATTGTTTTCGTACCTTAGTATTATCTCATTCTAACTTCTATTTTTCTATATGTCAAAAAGCAGACAGTTTCTGTTTCAATGCGGATTTTTGGAAATGAAGGAGAAAAATCTGTTTGAAAAAGATGGAGACAATTCGCGGTCAGCGATAGAAAACAGTAAAAGTTAAGCGAGATAAAAGGAATTAAAAGCAACGGAAAAAGAAAAATGGAAAAAACATTTTCAAAAAAAAACATTGTCCGCCACAAAAAAAAACGCTCGGATTTTTCAAAGACAAAAGATAAAAAACTATAAAAAAAATGGAACGTTAAGAAAAAAACATAGCTCGACAAAAAAAACGCGATTTTTATAAACAAAGAGACAAGACGAAGCAAAACACGTCATTCGATACAAAAAAAATGCCGGGGCAAAGCCCGGCAAATCAAATCATTTTTTTTGCTTATTTGCCGCTAAAAAAACACCGCGAATCAGTTCGTTTTTTAGCGGTCTGCAAACAAAGTTATTTCGTAGCCAAAATTGCGATACCTGGAAGAGTTTTGCCTTCGAGGAATTCGAGAGAAGCACCGCCGCCTGTTGAAACGTGGCTCATCTTGTCCGCAAGGTGGAACTTGTTTACAGCCGCAACAGAATCTCCGCCGCCAACAACAGTCATTGCGCCACGTCCAGTCGCCTCAGCAACAAGGTTCGCAACTGCCTCTGTTCCCTTTGCGAATGAGTCAAATTCAAATACGCCAACCGGTCCGTTCCATACAACAGATTTTGCTGTTGAAAGAACATCCTTGTAAAGCGCGATTGTCTTTGGACCGACATCCATAGCCATAAGATTGTCCGGAATATCAACACCGTCAACTGCGACTGGAGTCGCGTTAGCGTCGAATTTGTCTGCTGCAACGTGGTCAACAGGAAGAACAATCTTTACGCCTTTTGCCTCAGCGTCTTTCAAAAGTTTTTTAGCTGTGTCGATAAAATCATCCTCAACCAAAGAGATTCCGACTTTGTGTCCCTGAGCTTTCAAGAATGTGTAAGCCATTCCGCCGCCGATAATCAAAGCGGAAGCGTTCTTCAAGAGGCTTTCCAAAACAGCGATTTTTGAAGAAACCTTTGCGCCGCCGATAATTGCAACCTGCGGTTTTGGAGGATTTGTAACCATAGGCTGAATGTATTTTACTTCTTTTTCCATCAAGAATCCGCCGACTGGCTGCTCTTTCATAAATTTAGCGATTGTAGCTGTGGAAGCCTGATCACGGTGAGCAGTTCCGAAAGCGTCGTTTACAAAGATATCTCCGTAAGTCGCAAGCTCTTTCGCCATTGTCTCACGCTCAGCTGTATCTTTTGAAGTCTCTTCCTTGTGGAAGCGAACATTTTCGAGCATTGCAATTGCTCCGTCTGGAAGAGCGTCAATTGCATCTTTCTGTCCAAGTGCGTCCGACAAGAACGTTACAGGCTTTCCGAGCTTTGAAGCAAAATATTCAACAACAGGCTTCATTCTGTTCTTTCCGTTGATGAATTTTTCTGAGTCAGCCTCAGTCCAAGTTTTTCCGGCTTTTTCAGCTTTTTCCTGAGCTTTCTTAACGTCCTTTTTCGGATCTCCGAGGTGGCTCATAAGAACAAGCGAGCGAGGATTCTGCTCAAGAATATATTTTATTGTAGGAAGAGCCGCCATAATGCGAGTGTCGTCCTGAACAACGCCGTCTTTCATCGGAACATTGAAATCAACGCGCATGATGATGCGTTTACCTTTCAAATCAACGTCTTTTACTGTCTTAATCATCTTATTTCTCCTTTATAAACAGAAATACCTCTTTAAATATAATAATTTCAGACTGAAAATTCAATAATTTAATTTTTTTAGACAAAAAGGGGAAAGTCTTCCCCTACGGCCGCACTTCGTTGCGCCCTACCCTTTCTACAGGAGCAGCCGCCCCGTAAATCAACTTCTTATCTCGCAAAAAAAAATTGCAAAAAATCAAACCTTCCTTAAATTTTTAGTCAAAAAACTTTTTCAGCTGTTTATGATATAATTTTCTCCGCTATGAAAAAAAAATCCAGTCCAAAAGGCTTCAATCCTACAGAAATAATTTTCGCCTGCACAACTTTGTGCAATCTCCGCTGCGCGCACTGCTTTGTAAACCGCCTCACGACAAAGCTCAATGCCGAGGACGCAAAAAAGCTGATTCTTTCCTGCAAAAACAATTCCGAATCACAAATCGACAAAATCGGATTTTCTGGCGGCG